>NZ_JASHKU010000013.1:0-260153 GCF_030056875.1 Rhodococcus sp. IEGM 1351
CACGCCGGTCATTGGTACGAGATCCGGCTCGTACACCATCATCGTGGACGTAACCGAACGCGCTCGGTGCGCTGGAGTTTCCGATCGTCTATCGCGGGCACCAGTTGTGGCTGACGATTAACGGTCGACGCGTTCAGGTCAGCGCGGGCGCCGGAAATCGACGCGCGATCGAGATCTCGTGTCGTGACCAGATGGTCCGACTGGAGCCGGGGTGCACGGTGAGTCTGGGCTAGCGGCTGCGTAGCCCGTCCGGGACAAGCGCATCACGATGTCAACTGACCGGCCATCCCGGTGTGCGGCCGAGATCCTTCCATTCTCGGTCCCACTGACGCATCCGGCTTCGTCCGTTCATCCACCGCACCCCCATATACAGCAGGAGGGAGCAGACCGCCGCGGCGACCCAGACCGTCAGTGCCGCGCTCACGGCGATCGCCGCGTTCTGCACCCCTGACCGGGGTTCGTCGACCACGTTGCCGTTCGTGTCCACCCACACGGTAACGGTGTCGCCGCTATGAGTGCCGGGTGTGGTTTCCACGGCGGTCGAGCGCAGGGTGCCGTCCGGTGCAGTCCACTGAGCCGTCGCACGGTCCTGGGTTTCCGGTGAGCGGCTGGGCGCGTCGGCGACCACCACTTGTCGCGGATCATCGATGAGAACGGCTGATTGTGCATGTCTGGTCTGGAGTTCGGCATGAGACCGTTCGTTCAGGCCGGTGTACGTCACGGTTCCGAACGCCGCGGCGAACGGGACCACGATCAGGACGAATGTGATCAGGACGGCCGCGACGACGGAGTCGCAACGGTCCGTGGCTCGCATGAGCGGATTTCGGCTCCAGGGCGCCAGCCGCCACCAGCGCAGTGCCTGATCAGTGGTCATCACAGCCTCCTCGGACCGTCCTTCTGTTTCCGAGTCTTCCGCGTACGAGGAGGACAGCCTAGGGCACAAGGTCATAGGCAGGGGTTGCCCTGTCCTGCAATGTCATTCTGCGATCTGCCGGTATCGGAGCGCGGCTTCGCTGCACGCCGGATGGCACACCATGCTTCGCCGTCCTCCCGCAGAGATCGACAGGAGTGACTTTCGGCCCTGGAATCGGGCGCTCCGTTATCGCACCGTTGTGGAAGAGGCCGACGCACAACATCGGAACCACCCGTCGGCGAAGGAACGAGGACCTCATGTTCGAACGTCACACCACCGCGTCGCCGCCGCGCGACGACCGTCACCGGCGCGACGACGAACCCGGCGAGTTCCTGTACCTCCACCCGATCGGGCTGGTGCTGGCGCTGTTGTCGGGAGCAGTGACCGCAGGCCTGGTCGTCCTGCTCGGCGCCTGGCTCGCAACCCCGCTGGTCGGGGTCGGCGCGGCCGCGACACTCGTCGCCACCGTCGGCCTGGCCGTGGCGATGTTGATGCCCCACCGACCACGCCGGCACGGGGCGCGCCCGGTCCGTCCAGCTGCTCGATGAGCACCGGGCTCCTCGGGCGACGCTTCTGATGCCTGCTGCTCCCGGCGTAGTCTGATCTTCCGGAGCGATCACACAGCAAGACTGGAGGTTGCGGCATGATCAACGTCTTTCTCGTGGACGACCACGAGGTCGTCCGGCGCGGAATCGCCGATCTCCTCACCGCCGACCCCGATCTGACCGTCGTCGGTGAAGCCGCGTCCTACTCGCAGGCGATGGCACGAGTGCCGGCCCTGAAACCCGACGTCGCGGTCCTCGACGTCCGTCTCCCCGACGGCAACGGAATCGAACTGTGCCGCGAACTGCACTCGCTGATGCCGGAGTTGCATTGCCTCATCCTGACCTCGTTCACGGACGACCAGGCGATGCTCGACGCGATTCTCGCCGGGGCCAGTGGATACGTCGTGAAGGACATCCGGGGTATGGAACTGACCCAGGCGGTCCACGACGTCGGGGCAGGAAAGTCGCTCCTCGACAGTCGCGCCGCCGCCGCCCTGATGATGAAGATCCGCGCGGACGCCAGTGAGAAGGACGGAATCTTCGGGCACCTGACCAATCAGGAACGGACGCTCCTCGCCCTGCTCGGTGAAGGGCTGACCAACCGTCAGATCGCTGCACGGATGTTCCTCGCGGAGAAAACCGTCAAGAATTACGTCTCCCGGCTGCTGACCAAACTCGGAGTCGAACGCCGGACTCAGGCAGCGGTACTTGCCACGAAGATGCCGTCGAGACCGTCCGACACCTCACAGGCGAAGCCCCGAGCCCAGTAGCGGTTCCGCCCCGGCGCGCCTCCACGACGTGGGACAATACGTGTCGTGACCCGTCAACCCGATGAACGGGACAGCGCACCTCGTCTCGGCAGCCTCTCCGAGCTCCGGCTCCGTGAACTCCTGACCGAGGTGCAGGAACGCATCGTGCAGATCGTCGATGCCCGGGAGCACGTCGACGGACTCCTCGAGGCGATGCTCTCGGTCACGTCTGGCCTCGACCTCGACAACACGCTCCGCACCATCGTCCATGCCGCGATCAATCTCGTGGATGCCCGGTACGGTGCGCTGGGGGTGGTCAGCCCGCGCGAGGGCTTGAGTGAGTTCGTCTTCGAGGGCATCGACGAGGAGACACGCGAACGTATCGGCGACCTGCCCCGCGGTCGCGGGGTACTCGGTTTCCTCATCACCAATCCCAAGCCGGTCCGACTGAAGGACCTCTCCCATCACGCCGCCTCGGTAGGATTCCCCGACCACCATCCGCCGATGAAAACCTTTCTGGGCGTTCCTATTCAGATCCGAGACGAAGCGTTCGGGAATCTGTATCTCACCGAGAAGGCGAACGGTGCACAGTTCACCGAGGACGACGAGGTCCTTCTCCGCGCACTCGCGGCCGCCGCCGGGATCGCGATCGAGAACGCCCGCCTGTACGAGGAGTCCCGGACGAGGCAGGCGTGGCTCGAGGCGACGCGTGAGATAGCGACCGAACTACTCGCGGGCAGCGAGACCGCCGAGGTGTTGCAGGTGATCACCGACGACGCGCTCTCCCTCACCGATGCCGACAGCGCGTTTCTCGCGGTGCCGGACGACCCCGACATCCCGTCGGACGAGGTCACCGAACTCGTGGTCACCGCGTCGGCCGGAACGGTGTCGGCTCGCATCGGCCGAACGATTCCACTCGAAGGGTCGACGTCCGGCGAAGCCTTCCGTGAGCGGACACCGCTCCGCGTCAACGCTCTGGCCTTCGATCCCGGGTTCGAGACGGGAACCCGGTTCGGTCCGGCGCTGGCGCTGCCGCTGCGTGCAACGCAATCGGTGGCCGGTGTACTGGTGGTGCTCCGTCATGCCGACGCAGCGCCGTTCACCGAGGACCAGCTGGCGTTGATGTCGGGGTTCGCCGATCAGGCGGCCGTCGCGCTGCAGCTCGCCAACAGTCAGCGCCGGATGCACGAATTGGACGTGCTGTCCGATCGGGATCGGATCGCGCGGGATCTCCACGACCACGTCATCCAGCGGCTCTTCGCGGTCGGCCTGTCGCTCCAGAGCACTCTGCAGAGGGCGAAGTCACCCGAGGTCAAGCAGCGACTCGGGCAGTCGGTCGACGATCTTCACGATATCGTGCGTGACATCCGTACCGCGATCTTCGACCTTCACGGCGGTTCGGGTGCCGTGACCCAGTTCCGGCGGCGGTTGCACGAGATCATCGCCGAGATCACCGCGGATTCAGGGCTGCGCACGACCGTGCACATGTCCGGGCCGCTGTCGGTCATCGATGCCGTCCTCGCCGAACATGCCGAGGCGGTCCTGCGTGAGGCACTGAGCAACGCGGTGCGCCACGCAGCGGCCGGCACAGTCACCGTCAGCATCTCCGTCTACGACGATCTCGTCATCGAGGTCGCGGACGACGGCAAAGGGTTTCCGGAGGGCGTCTCCCGAAGTGGCCTGGACAATCTGGCTGCCCGAGCACAGGAAGTCAACGGGCGCTTCACCATCGACACCACCCCCGGCGGCGGAACCACTCTCCGGTGGTCGGCTCCACTGCCCTGAGCCGGGATCGGCTCGCCCGTCCGCCGAGGTGGGGACCTTCTCCCCTACGCCGGCGTCGGAGGCACCGTAACGATGAGAGGTAGCGGCAACTCCTGCCGCGCGTTGCCCCGAGGAGAACACCATGACCGCCCGCCGCCCGATCGTTGTCGGAACAGACGGTTCACCGTCGTCCCTCCAGGCCGTCGCGTGGGCCGCACAGGAGGCGGCGTTACGTAATGCCCCACTGTCGGTGGTCTCGACCACGTTCGTGCCCGGCGCCTACGGTGTCCCGATCGGCATGCCGGAGAGCTTCTTCGACGACGAGGAACGCAACGGGAAGAACCGGCTGGCTGCCGCGGCGGAAATCGCCGCCCGAGCGGTACCTGGGCATTCCCTCGACATTCACACCACGCTCTGCACCGGAACGCCGGCCGGTGAACTCCTCGAAAGATCGAAATCCGCCGCGATGGTCGTCGTCGGCTCGAACCGGCAGGGCATCATCGAGCGCGGCTTCCTGGGATCGGTCAGCGCCGCGGTCGCCACCCACGCACCGTGCCCGGTGGCGGTCATCCGCGGGCTTCCCGATTCCGAGGTCACCCGACTCGAGGGGCCCGTCGTCGTGGGTGTGGACGGGTCGGCACACAGCGAGCCCGCCATTTCGATGGCGTTCGAGGAGGCCGCCCTCCGGCAGTGCGAACTGGTGGCCGTTCACGCCTGGTCCGACGTCGACCTCCCGGTGCACCACGAGGGCGGTAGCGTCTCCGGGTGGAAGCAGGTCGTCACCCAGGAAACGGCCCTCCTGTCGGAGAGTCTCGCCGGCCGGGCCGAGGATTTCCCGGACGTCAAGGTTCGGACGATGGTCGTGATGGACCGACCGGTGCGCAACCTGCGCGAACAAGCCGACAACGCGCGACTTCTCGTCGTGGGCAGCCGCGGACGCGGTGGCTTCACCAGTATGTTGTTGGGATCCACGAGCAGGGCCTTGATGCACTCCGTCCGCTGCCCACTCCTCGTCGTCCGGTAGCGCCGACGGCTGTCAGTGATCGTCGTCGACTCTCGGGGCGAGGGCGAAGTAGTCCTCTTCCTCCTGGGCGAAATGCAAACGCAGCACCGCATACAGCCCGTACAGGCAGGCGAGAAGGTCATCACGCTGGTCCGGGCGGACCTCGCCGTGCGCCTCGACCGCGCCGAGGTGAGTTCCCAGGCGCCGGCTGAGTCGATCGATCTCCGCATGAGCCCTACTCATCGGGGCGGTAGCTTCCGCCGTTCCGAAGGCGTCCGCCAGCGCGGGATACAGTTGGGTCTCCTCGGCACGTTCATGGGGCAGGACCTGCTCCACCAGGACGGTGTGTGCTCTGCGCACCGCCGCCAGTGTCTCGGTTCCGGGTTCGGCGGTCACCCGCTCTGCAGCGTCACGTATCAGCGCCAGCGCTCCCCGCAGATCGTCGTGCTCACGATCGAAACGCTGCAACAGCAGGCCGGTTTCTCGCGTCACCGTGAGTTCGGAGGAGCGGCCGCCGCGAAGGGCGCGCAGGGCGTTGAGGATGACCGCCACGTCGATTCCTTCCTGCAGCAGGGCGCCGGGCGCGGGAGCGATCCAGCCGAACGCCGCGGCGATCATCGCCAGCAGCGACAGCGTCATGCCGATCCCGGCACTCTGGATCGCGATCCGCCTCGACCGTCGTGCGATCTCCATCGCGTCCGCCAACCGGGCGAGGTGATCGGTCGTCAGCACGATATCGGCAGCCTCCGAACTGGCCGTGGCTCCCCGCGCCCCCATCGCCACTCCGACCGACGCCGCCGCCAGGGCGGGGGCGTCGTTGATCCCGTCTCCCACCATGATCGTCACAGCCTTGCGCTTCTCCGCCTGAACTGCTGCCACCTTGTCCATGGGAGTTTGCTCCGCGAGCACGGCGTCGAGTCCGACGATGGATCCGATTTCGAGGGCGGGCGCCGGGCGGTCTCCGGTCAGCATGATCAGTCGGTCCAGTCCGGCTGCCCGCAATCGCCGCAAGGTGCGAGGCGCGTCTCGACGAAGAGGATCCCGCAGCAGGATCGCCCCTACCAGTGCGTCGTCGACCTGGACCCAGGCCACCGCCGCGCCGTCCAGGGCCGATCGCGTCGAGACGGCCTCCGCCCAGTCCGGCAACACGCCGTGATCCGAACCGACCTTCACCGCACGACCGTTCACGATGCCGGTGACCCCGGTCCCCGCCTGCTCGCTGATATCGGTGGGCAGTGGAAGCGGACAGCCCCGTGCCCTCGCGAAGCGGACGATCGACTCGGCGAGAACATGGGGTGACAGCTGGTCGACGGCTGCGGCGAGTTGAAGTACCTCGTCGGGATTGTGGCCGGGGGCGGTTGCGACGTCGAGTCCCGATGGCCTGCCGGTCGTCAGGGTTCCCGTCTTGTCCATCACCAGGGTCCGAGCTCGCCCGAGTGTTTCCAGTGCTCCACCACCGCGGATGACGACACCGATCCGTGAGGCGCGGGACAGCCCCGACACGATGGCGACAGGGGCGGCGAGCAGCAACGGACACGGGGTCGCGACCACGAGAACTGCGACCGCGCGCACGGCGGAACCGCTCAGCCACCATGCGACGGACGACACCAGGAGGGCCAGGGGAAGGAACCAGACGGCGAAGCGGTCCGCGATCCGTACGATCGGTGCCTTGTCGGCAGCGGCCTCCTGCGCCAGTCGGACGATGCCCGAATAGGTGCTGTCCGCGGCGCTCGCGGTGGCGCGCAGCTCGATCGTCGATCCGACGTTCACCACCCCACTGCGCACCGACTCCCCGACCCGGCGTTCGACGTGGAGAGACTCCCCGGTGAGCGCGGACTCGTCCAGGACGGCCGATCGGTCGGCGACGACGACGCCGTCGACGGGGACAACCTCTCCGGACGCGACGACCAGCAGATCGGTGGGCTCGACCGCGTCCAAGGGGACGAGGACGACGTCGTGGCCGATCCGTTTGTGTGCTCGTCGTGGTGCGTGTTCGAGGAGGGCGCGCAGATCGCGTGACGCGCGCCGCTCCGCCGCGGATTCGAGCGTGCGCCCCGTCGCGAGCATGAACCCGATGAGGGCACCTGCCAGATACTCGCCGACCGCGAGTGTTCCCGCGAGGGCGAGCACGGCGATGAGGTCGACACCAGCTGTGCGCTGACGGAGTGCCACGACGACCCAACCCACAGCGGGCGCCAGGGACACCACCGTGCCGATCGCCCAGCACGAGTCCGCGACGCTCGGCCGACCGAGCGAAGTGGCCACCACGCCGGACACGAGCGCCACCGACGTGACTGCGAGCAGGGTGGGTGCCAACAGCCTCGTCAGGCGCGCATTCCACGTTTCGCGGGTTCGTGTGTCGTGCATATGCCTTCCCTCGTCGAGGGCCGACGCGTGAGGACGCGTGTCTCCATCGTCGCAGCCCCGACCCGGTTCGGGCTGCGTGCGACCGTAAGAGAGGACCAAGGTCCCTTTACGCAACCGCCGATGGCGCACCGTCGGAGAAGAACCCCGCCGGGCCCGTCCCACGTGATCCGTACCGGAACGACCCGACGACCAGGAGCGCGCGATGGTGACGCCGACGAAGACAGCTCGCGTGGACCCTCAGGAGTCGACCGACCGGCTACTGCGTGACCTCCGCACCAGACGGGATGGATTGTCACGGAGGGAAGCGGAGCGACGAACACTCGTCTACGGGACCAATGAACTGATTCGGCATCGCGGTCGCACCTGGCCCCGGCAGTTACTGCGGCAGTTCACGCATCCGTTGGCGCTGCTCTTGTGGATGGCTGCCGTACTCGCCGTCTTCAGCGGCTCAGCGCCGCTGGGTGTCGCGATTGTCATCGTGATCCTGCTCAACGCCGCGTTCGCGTTCGTGCAGGAACGACACGCCGAGCAGGCGGTCGAAGCATTGGCGGCGTTTCTGCCGACCAGGGCGCGCGTCGCCCGTCAGGGAACGACGGAGACGGTCGACGTCCGGTCGCTCGTGCCGGGGGACGTGATCTTCCTGACCGAAGGAGACCGCGTGTCCGCCGATGCGCGACTCCTGCCGGGATCGCTCGAGATGGGTCTGGCGTTCATCCCGCTGGGGACGCTCATGGCGGGGTTGTCGCTCGACGATTCGGTCAATTCGCAATCGGGCTCCTGGTCGCCAACGTGCCGGAGGGCCTACTGCCGACGATCACGTTGGCTCTCGCGGTGGGCGTGCGTACTCTCGCCAGACAGGGCGCCCTGGTCAAACGTCTCTCCGCTGTGGAAACACTCGGCTCCACCAGCGTCATCTGTACCGACAAGACCGGCACTCCTCGTCCGGTCGTGGGGTCTGCTGGGAGGTGTGTCGGCAGTATTGGTGATGACGCTCTTCTTCGCGACACTTCTCGAAGGTGGCTGGTATCTGGGTGCCGATGTGGGTGCCGGAATCCTGCACCACACCTGGCAATCGGCGACGACGATGAGCTTCCTCGGCATCGTCGCCTGCCAGATCGGCACTGCGTTCGCCTCGCGAACCGAGCACGCATCGCTCGCAAAGGTTGGAGTCGCGTCCAACCCCCCTGTTGCTGTGGGGAATCGCCTTCGAAGTGTGTTTCGCCGCGCTGGTCGTCACGGTGCCGGTGCTTCGACATATCTTCGGAACCGTGATTCCGCAGTGGCATCAGGTGCTGTGGCTCCTTCCGCTGCCGTTCATCGTCTGTGACGAAGCGTGGCGGTGGCACCGGCGACGGACACCCGGGAGCGTTGCGCCCCGGTCGCCCGCCGAGGTCCCGCAGTAGCCGCGTCGCCCTCACGTGTGTGTTTGCGAGGCAATGTATTCGACGATGTCCTCCACGGTCACCAGTGTCGCGTAGTCGGATTCCGGGATATCGACGCCGAACACGGCATGCAGGCGCACGAGGAAGTTCAGCCAGTCCATCGAATCCAGATCGACCTGATCGCGCAACGGCACATCCGAGGACAGTTCCTCGTCCTCGATCTCCGGTGCGATCTCCCGCAATGCGCGTATGACTCTCGAGTCGATCGTCTCGCTGTTCATCTGTCGTCCTCACCACTTGTCCGGCTGTTGGAGCAGTTCGTTGATTCTGGTCAGGAACTGTGCGCCCCGTGTTCCGTCGCTGGCACGGTGATCGGCGGCGAGGGTAGCTGTCACGACCGTCGCGACCTGCAGATCTCCGTCGAACACCCAGGGGCGTTCACTGGGCCTCCCGAAACCCACCAACGCCACCTGAGGCGGATAGATCACACCGAAAACCGAGGTGACCCCACGTTCCCCGAGGTTCGTCACGGTCAACGTCGGGTCCGACATCTCGGAACTGCGCAGCGAACCGGCACGGGCCCGGGTCACCAGATCGCCGAGTTCCACCATCAGCTGGGAGAGGGGTTTGTCGGCGGTGTCGTGGACCGCGGGAGCGACCAGACCTCCGTCTCTCAGAGAGATCGCCACCCCGAGGTGGATGTGGGGTGCCGGCCGGAACTCGCCGTCCAGCCAGAACCCGTTGAGGTCCGGGAACTGCCGGGCAGCGAGCGCCACCGCCTTGAGTTGCACAGCGGCGAGGAGGACTCGTTCGGTGATCGGACGGGCGGCATTTTCGGTGCGCAACCAGTCCGTCGCCGTCCGCAGTGGAATCTCGTCCATCAGGTAGTAGTGCGGGATCTCCCGCTTGGAGCGGCTCATGGAAGCAGCGATCGCGCGACGCATATCGCGGGTCTTGGCCTCGGCCTTGGCCGGTCCAGGCTCGATGCTGTGGGCTGCCGCGCGCTGAACATCGTCGAGCGTGACCGCAGCACCGGCGCCTGTCCCGGTGACACCGGCGAGATCGATCCCTGTCCTTTCCGCTTCCCTGCGCGCCCTGGGCGAGACCTTGCGCCGTGGTGCCGGTGCTGGTTCCGGTGCCGGTGCTGGTTCCGGTGCGGTGGCGACCGTGGTGGTGCCGGGCACCGCATCGGCAGACGGTCGCTCGGGCGGTGGTGATTCTCCGGGACTCGACAGCGTTGCCAACGGGGTTCCGACCGACACGGTCGTTCCGGGCTCGACGAGCAACCGGTGAACGGTGCCGCTCTGCCAGATCTCCACGTCCACGGCCGCTTTCACGGTGTCGACCGTCGCTATCGCCTGACCGCGCTCGACCTCGTCACCGGGTTTGACCAACCAGTCCGTCAACGTTCCCTCATCCATGTCGGCGCCCAGGGAAGGCAGCGTGAAATCAAACATGGCTATGCCTCGTTCCTACCGATCGCCGATCACATTCCACGCCGTGGACACAATGGTCTCGACCTGAGGAAGGGTCGCGTATTCGAGATGCTTGGCGTACGGGACCGGGACCTCGGCGCTGCACACGCGGCGAGGTGGCGCGTCGAGCTCGTAGAATTCGCGTTCGACTATCTGCGCCATGACTTCCGCCGCGAGACTGCCGGTGCGCCAGCCCTCGTCGACCACCACGGCACGGTGTGTCTTCCGGACCGACGCGGCGATGGTGTCGGTGTCGAGGGGGCGCAGCACCCGAAGGTCGACGACCTCGGCGGCGATTCCCTTCTCTGCCAGTACGTCGGCGGCGGCGAGGGCCTTGGGCAGCGAACCGCCGTACGTGATCAGGCTGATGTGGTTTCCCTCCCGGCGTACCGCTGCCGAGTCGATGTCGACCGGGACGGGCCCCTCGAGGTCTTCCGACGAGTTGTACAGCTGGGTGTGTTCGAAGATGATCACCGGATCGGGGTCCGCGAGGGCCGGTCGGAGCATGCCGCGCGCGTCCGCCACTGTCGCGGGCGCCAGGACCCGGATTCCGGGGATGTGGGCGTACCAGTTCTCGAGGCTGTGCGAATGCTGCGCGGCGAGTTGCCTGCCGGCGCCGGTCGCCATGCGCACCACCACGGGGACGGAGAATTGTCCGCCCGACATGTGCCGGAGCGACGCTGCGGTGTTTACGATCTGGTCGAGCGCGAGCAGGCTGAAGTTGACGGTCATCACCTCGATGATCGGGCGCATCCCGCCCACGGCCGCCCCGATCCCCACTCCCACGAAACCCAACTCCGAGAGCGGGGTGTCGCGGATCCGCTCGTCCCCGAATTCGGCGAGCAGGCCCTTGGACACCGCGTACGTGCCGCCGTAGCGTCCGACATCCTCACCCATGAGGAACACCCGCGGATCGGAGTGCATCGCCTCACGGATCGCTTCCCGCATCGCGTCCCGGTAGCTGATCTTCACGACGCCTCCTCTGTTCGCGCCGGCGTGAGCACGTCGCGCAGGAGGTCCCCGGGCGCCTCCCAGGTGCCTGCCTCGGCGAAGTTCACCGCGGCATCGACCTCCGACATGACGCGGTCGTCGATGCGGAGGAACTCCTCCTCCGAGAACAGCCCGAGCGCTTTGAGCCGCGCCGAGAAGGTGTGAATCGGACCCCTCTCCTTCCAGGACTCCACTTCCGCCTTGTCGCGATACAGTTCCGGGTCGAACATCGAATGGGCACGAAATCGGTACGTCTGGAATTCGATGAAGAAGGGGCCGCCGGTCGTGCGGACGTGCGCGGCGCCGGAGCGGGCCGCGTGCAGGGTAGCAATCACATCCATGCCGTCCGCCTTGAGCGTCGGGACGTCGAACGACGCGGCTTTGACGCACAGATCCGTTTGAGATTCCGAGCGGGACAAGGCCGTGCCCATGGCGTACAGGTTGTTTTCGCAGCAGAACAGCACCGGCAACTGCCACAGCGATGCGAGATTCATGGTCTCGTGAAAGGCGCCCTCCGCCATCGCGCCCTCGCCGAAGAAGCAGGCCGTCACTCGGCGCTTACCCTGCATCTTGTCGGCCAACGCCAGACCGGCCGCGAGCGGCAGACCGCCGGCGACGATCGCATTGCCCCCGTAGAACCGGGTGGCGGCATCGAACAGATGCATCGATCCGCCTCGCCCCCTCGAACAGCCTTCGCGTTTCCCGAACATCTCGGCCATGATCGAGTTCATCGGGACACCGTGCACCAGCGCGTGGCCGTGCTCGCGGTAGGTCGCGACCACCGCATCGCCCGGAGACAGGGCATGCAAGGCCCCGACCGCGACCGCTTCCTCCCCCACATACAGATGCAGGAACCCGCGGATCTTCTGGGCGCCGTACAGCTCCGCAGCCTTCTCCTCGAAGCGTCGAATGCGCAGCATGTCCGTCAGCAACTCGACCGCGAACGCCTTGTCGTAGGGAAAGTCCGGGGCAGTCATCCACCCACCTCCAAAGTCGATGTGTCCCCCTCCGGCAGACCCAGTTCGCGTGCCTTCAGCAGCCTGCGCATGATCTTGCCGCTCCGTGTGTGCGGGAGAACCTCCACGAACTCGATCTCCTTGGGGGCGACCGAGGCGCCGAGTTTCTTGCGGGAGTACCCGAGAAGTTCACGGCGCAGGGCGTCGTCCGCGTTCCAGCCCGTCTTCACGGACACGAAGGCTTTGACCACGGCACCCACGATCGGATCCGGCTTGCCGATGACTCCCGCTTCGGCGACCGCGGGATGCTCCATGAGGACGTTCTCCACCTCGAACGGACCGATGAGGTGACCCGCCGATTTGATGACGTCGTCGGCCCGACCCACGAACCAGTAATAGCCGTCCGCGTCGCGCTTGGCCAAGTCGCCGGTCAGGTACCAGTCGCCCGCGAAGGCGCGCCGGTACCGGTCGTCATTGTGCAGGTAACCGCGGAACATCGAGGGCCAGCCTCGGCGTATCGCGAGTTCCCCCTCCACATTCGGTGTTTCGACGGTTTCGATGCCGCCGTCCCCTGTGCGTCGGACGATGGCGGCGTCGATGCCCGGGAGGGGTCGTCCCATCGATCCGGGTTTGATGGCGAAACCGGGTGTGTTGGCGATCATGATGCCGCCCGTTTCGGTTTGCCACCAGTTGTCGTGGATGGGCCGACCGAGCACGTCTCGTCCCCACAGAACGGCGTCGGGGTTGAGTGGTTCGCCGACACTGGCGATGAGCCGCAGGTGGGGGTAGGAGTATTTGTGCGCCAACTCCGGCCCGGACTTCATCAGCATGCGGATCGCGGTCGGCGCGGTGTACCAGACCGTGACGGCCTGCTCCTCGAGGATGCGGTACCACCGTTCGGCATCGAATTCGTTGCTGTCGACGATCGACGTCACGCCGTGCAGCAACGGTGTGATCACCCCGTACGACGTGCCGGTGACCCAGCCGGGATCCGCCGTGCACCAGAATACGTCCGATGGATGCAGGTCCAGGGCGAACAACCCGGTCGCATAATGGGTGGCCACGGCGCCGTGGACATGGACCGCGCCC
This sequence comes from Rhodococcus sp. IEGM 1351, assembly GCF_030056875.1. Taxonomy (NCBI): domain Bacteria; kingdom Bacillati; phylum Actinomycetota; class Actinomycetes; order Mycobacteriales; family Nocardiaceae; genus Rhodococcus; species Rhodococcus sp. IEGM 1351. The sequence goes on from NZ_JASHKU010000013.1 coordinate 13,234, forward strand.
TTCGGGGTACCGGTCGTTCCGCTGGTGAAATGTAGCAGGGCAACATCGTCGGCGCAGGTCGGGGTGATATCGCAGTCCCCGTCGGCGTCCACCATCATGCTGTGGAAGTCGAGCGTGTCCGGAACGTCGGTGATCGAACCGGCATCCCCCACCACCAGCACGTGGCGCAAGGACGGCACCGAGTCGCGGATCTTCTCCACCCGCCGCCGATACAGCTGCTCGGTGGTCACCAGGACTTGGGCGTCGCCGAGCCGAAGTCTCGTGGCCAACGGCTCGGGGCCGAAGGCGGAGAACAACGGGGAGACCACGCTTCCGTTGCGCAACGCCCCGAGGATGCTGACGTACAGCTCCGGAATACGACCGGTGAACACGAAGACGGGGTCGCCCTTCCCCACGCCGAGTCCGCGCAGCACGGCGGTGAACTTGCGGACTCGGTGCGCGAAGTCACCGAAGGTGACCTCGGTGACGGGTAGCTCGCCGGCGCCCTTGTTCGGACCCACGAACCGGAACGCGACCTTGTCCCGCTGCGGCCCACAGTCGTGGCGGTCGACCGCGTAATACGCGATGTTGCAGCCACCGGGGGCCGGCCCGAGTCGACGCTCGATGGCAGACCACGAAAACCGGGACCGTTCACCGTCGTAGTCGGTGAAGTTCGGTGCCACCCCACTGGTGGGCGGCGATGTGGGAGTGATGCTCATGGCCGCTGATCACAATCCGCGTCCGCATGCAGCCGCGTCCTCTGTGGCTGCCAGCTCGAACAATTGGTGCGCCAAGTCGGTCAATGCACGAGCAGCAGCCATCTCGCGGCTGACCTGTACTGTGCCGTGTCGAGAGTGGCAGCCGGCCTCTCCCCGTCCCTCGAGGAGGGTCTTGTCGTGTGTACGCAGGCGCGCCCTGGCCTGGGAACGGGTCGGCTCCGCGTCGGGTTCGTATATCTCGATCTCCACAGGCCACATAGTCGCGGGCAGCGGTCTGGTCACCGCCGCTCCGGGCCCCTGCACATCGCGCCCGTGCCACTGGTCCGTCATGGCCACTCCTGTTCGATTGCTGTGTGGTGACGCTCGGTAACGGGGCCCGGTCCCCCGGATCGGTGGGCCACGATCACTCGGTTGCGCGGTGTGGGATCACAACGCTCGGACGGCGACCGTTCAGGATGCCGTTCGAGTGCCGTGACGAGCCGTTGCCGGGCAACTCGCTCGGCCAGTTCCGGTATGTCGGCGATCGGCACCCCCGCGAGATCCGAAATGCTGCCCGCGACTATCCGGGCAATCGCGTCCCGCGTGAAACTCCCCCCGAACTCGGGAATCAGCCGCTCCACCACCGGGGCCTGCGCATGCACCATCGACGTGGTCTCCGTGTCACTGTTCGTGCTGGTCATTGCGTTTCGAGGATCCTTCGATGCCGGGTGGGCGTCCTTGGTTTCCTTCAGCATCGCGAACCCACCGACACCGGCAATAGAGGCGAAGGACCGTAGTCGAGGACCAAAGGCTCTGACGCCGCGTCCGCCTCCCACGCTTGAATGAATTCCGACGGCCGACGACGGAGGTGACGGTGCATGAAAGCCCGGATGCCACGCGCGGTCACCACGGGTGTCGTCGTGCGCTCCCTTCGACCCACCGACCGAGACGACGTGCAGTCTCTGCACGAGCGGATGGACCAGCACGACGCGTACCTGAGGTTCTTCGGCGCCCGTCCGACGCATCTCGGGGATCTGGCCGCGTCACTGTGCCGGCAAGACCCCGGGCATTGCGCACTGGGCGCCTACATCGGTGGCGTCCTGGTAGGAGTCGCGAACTACGTGAGCCCGGTACACCAGTTGGACAACGACTCCCCGTTGGTCGAATTCGCGCTGGTGGTCGATCACAATTACCAATCGCACGGAATCGGAACGATGCTGCTGACCCGGCTCGTCGACGCAGCGAGGGCGCACGGTATCGGGCGGATGACGGCGGAGGTGCTGGCGCAGAACACCGTGATGCTCGAGGTGATCCGAGAGCGGGGGTGGGCCCACGCGCTGCGTCGTGACGGGACCACGCTTCACCTCGACCTCGACCTCGATGAGGACGCGCAGGCTGACGGACCTTCGGCGCTGCCCCGGCCCGTCGTGATGTGACGCACCATCATGTCGGCGACCGAGAGAACTCAGAGGTGTTCGCCACCGCAGGCAGTCGGTGGCCTCGAGGTGGACGGAGTCGAGACGCACACGGCCTATGTCGTCATGGTCGGTGATGTCGTCTTCAAGGCGAAGAAGCCGATCCGGACGGCGTTCGCCGACTTCGGCACCGCCGAAAGGCGTCGCGCGGCCTGTGAGCGTGAAGTGACATTGAACCGCAGGCTGTGCCCCGACGTGTATCTCGGAGTCGCCGATTTGACGGACCCGGCGGGAGGACCGACCGAAGCGCTGGTCAAGATGCGCCGGATGCCGTCGGACCGACGACTGACCCGGCTGCTCGGCGGGGGCGGTGACGCCACCGCACACGTGGATGCGATCGCCGCCGTCGTCGCCCGATTCCATGCCGGAGCGGACCAGTCCGCGGACATCGATCGTGACGCCATGCCCGGCGCGGTGGCCGCGCGGTGGTGCGCCAACGTCTCCGAGGTGACGAGTTACCGGTGCGATGTCCTCCCGGCTGCGGACGTCGACGAGGTGGAGCGACGGGCCCTCAGGTATCTGAATGGGCGGAAACAGCTGTTCGAGAACCGCATTCGGGAAGGCCGGACAGTCGATGGTCACGGCGATCTTCTGGCGGACGACATCTTCTGCCTCGACGATGGGCCGCGCATTCTCGACTGTCTCGACTTCGACGACCACCTACGCCACGTCGACGGTATCGACGACGCGGCATGCCTTGCCATGGATCTCGAGTACCTGGGACGCGAGGACCTCGGGTTGCGGTTCCTCGATCGATATTGCGCCGCGGCACACGACCAGCCCCCGACATCGTTGCGGCATCACTACATCGCCTATCGGGCGTTCGTCCGCGCGAAGGTGGCCTGTTTGCGGTACACGCAGGGCTCCCGCGTTGCCCGCGAGGATGCCCGGGCGCACTGCCGCCTGGCCTTGCGGCATCTGCGCGCCGGAACCGTGCGAATGGCTCTGGTCGGTGGGCTGCCCGGCACCGGAAAGTCGACGCTGTCACGCGGATTGGCTGATGTCACCGGATCCGTCGTCATCTCCAGCGACCGCGTCCGCAAGGAACTCGCCGGCCTCGATCCGCATTTCGGTCAGGTGGCCGGATTCGGTGAGGGCCTGTACAGCGGCACCATGACCGACCGCACCTACGCCGAGGTGCTGCGGCGCGCTCGCGACCATCTCACGGCGGGAAGGTCGGTCGTGCTGGATGCGTCGTGGCCCCACCCGATGCTCCGGGAGCGCGCTGCGCTCGTCGCTTCCTGCACCCACAGCGATCTCGTCGAACTCGTATGCAGGGCACCACGCGCCGTGGCGATCGCGAGAATCGGGAGCCGTCCAACCGGCGACTCGGACGCCACCCCCGTCGTGTACGACGCGATGGCCGCGAGTGCCACGGCGTGGACGTCGGCCACCGCGGTCGACACGGACACGGCCGCCGGGGACAGCGTGCAGACGGCGGAGCGGATCTGGCATTCCACGTCGGGGTGGCGAGATGAGTAGTCACAGCTACCGTTCGCCGGTAACGGCCCGGCGTGCCCGACGACAGGAGAGCCCATGCCCGACATCGTGACGTTGACGATGAATCCTGCGCTCGACATCACCACGAGCACGAATCGGGTGGTGCCGACCGACAAGGTGCGCTGCGGCGCACCTCGCCGCGATCCCGGCGGCGGCGGACTGAACGTGGCCCGGGTACTGCACGTTCTCGGAACTCCCGCGACGGCGGTGTTTCCTTCGGGCGGCCATACCGGCCGGGCCCTCGAGGATCTCGTGGCCACCGAGGGTGTCGGGATCCGGAGTCTGACGATCCGCGGTTCCACACGGGAGAGCCTGACGATCAACGAGAACGAGACGGGTCTGCAGTACCGTTTCGTCCTGCCGGGACCGACAGTGACCGCAAGGGAACAGGTGGCCTGTCTCGACCTGGTCATCGAGGTCGCGTCGGGCGCCGACTATGTGGTGGTGAGCGGAAGTCTGCCACCGGGTGTGCCCGCCGATTTCTACCAGCAGGTGGCAGACGTCGTCGGCGACCTCGGTGCGCGAGTCATCGTCGATACGTCCGGTCCGGCCCTGAGACAACTTCGGGGTGGTGTGTTTCTCGTCAAACCGAGCATTCGCGAACTCCGGGACTGGACGGGGCGGGAGTTGTCGGCGATCGACGACCAGGTGGCTGCGGCTCGGGAAGTCATCGACCGGGGGATCTCCCAGGTCGTCGTCCTCTCGCTCGGTGCCGATGGCGCTCTGCTGGTCACGCGGGACCGTGACGAGTATCTCCCGTCGGTCCAAGTCCCGGTGGTCAGCGGTGTCGGTGCGGGCGACAGCATGGTCGCCGGCGTGGTGTGCGGCCTGGCACAGGGTCGTTCGTTGAGCGACTCGGTGCGGTACGGGATCGCCGCGGGGGCGGCCATGCTGCAGACACCGGGCACCGCCCTGTGCCGGCGATCCGACGTCGAGAGGTTCTATCAACTGCTCACCGACGGATCCGCCGCGGGCACCATCGTCGGATAGTCAGGCGTGAGCGAGATGGAGACCGGCCGCGCTCAGTTCCGCGTAGTTCGGATCGCATCGTGAACCATCCAGCGCGAGTTGACAGTACACGGCGTCGTAAGCTCGTGGGTCACCTGTCGAGGCGATGGGACGGGTGCGGCGCTCCAGCATGGTGGCGCCGGGCCATCTCGACTGGATCGCCTCGGCGAGCTGCGCCCCGTCGATATCGGCGACGATGAGCGGACCGCCCTCCCCCACCACGACCACCTGACGGGCGTCGGGCAGCTGCCACACGGCGACCGGCAGCACCGTGTCGGTGCCACCGGGACCGTGCACGGTGACGGAGTCGCCGGTGCTGCTGATCAGTGTCGCGACGGGTTCGCTCATCGGGTTCCTCCTCGCCGGTCCCCATCCGCGGACGTTCGCAGGTCTGACCTCGCTCGGTCGAGCAGGATCCTGCGTTCCGCAGCCGCGATGTTGTGGCGCGTAATGGCGGCGACGTCCGGTGCCACGGACACCGAGGTGATGCCGTTGCGTACGAGATGTTCCGCCAGAGCGGGGTTGGTCGACACTGCCTGCCCGCACAGGGAGGTGGTGAGCCCGGCACGTGTGGCACGCTCGATGATGACGTCGATGGCGTCGAGTACGGCGGGGTCCATGGTGTCGAACAGATCCCGGCAGATCTCGGAATCCCGATCGACTCCCAGCACGAGTTGGGTGAGGTCGTTGGTACCGATGGAGACGCCATCGATGCCGAGGGCCGCGTACTCCGGAATCCAGTACGCGACGGAGGGGACCTCCGCCATGATCCATCGGTGCATGCGGCGATCCGCGCCCAGTGGATGGGAGTCGAGGTCGGCAAGGCACTGAGCGAGCTCCCACCGGGTGCGGACGAACGGGATCATCAGATGCACGTTCGGGTAGCGCTTCCTGACGGTGAACAGCACGTCGAGATCGAGGCGGAACAGTTCGGGTTCGCGCACGTAGCGGAAGCAGCCGCGGTAGCCGATCATCGGGTTGTCTTCGTGCGGCTCCACGTCGCCACCGGAAAGGTTGGCGAATTCGTTGGTGCGTAGATCGATCGCCCGGTAGATGACGGGGCGCGGCGTGAACGCGGCGGCGATGCGTTCGACCGCCGCCGCCATCTCGGCCACGTACTCGTCGCGGCGTCCCTGCGCGATCATCGCTGCCGGGTGTGTCCCACCCAGCGCGTCCATGATCATGAACTCGGCGCGCAGCAACCCCACTCCGTCGACGTCGGAAGCGGCCACACGGTCGGCGGCGTCCGGTGTGGCGAGGTTGACGTACACGGAGGTGGCCGTCGCCTCCGGTGCGGACCCCGTACCGGTCCGCTCCGTCACCGGTCGCGGTGCGGAAACGGCACCCTTCGCCGACGACTCCGGTGCAGAGGTGGATACCGCTCCGTCGTAGACCACCCCCGAATCACCGTCGACCGTGACGATCGCCCCCTCCACCAGTTCGGTGGTGGCGGTCCGGGTACCGACGACCACGGGACGTCCCAGCTCGCGACCGACGATGGCGGCGTGACAGGTGATCCCGCCGCCGTCCGTGACGATCGCCGCCGCACGGCGCAGCACGGGAAGCCAGTCGGGGCGTGTCATGGGTGCGACGAGTATCTCTCCGTCGGACAACCGGTGGGCGTCGGACACGGACCGCAGGATGCGGACGCGGCCGGTCGCGGTTCCGGGGCCTGCGCCGAGCCCGTGGACGAGGGCCTTGCTCGTCGATTCGCGATGTTCCTCCGTGCGAGCCCGGGGCTGTCCCAGAGTCGTGATGGGGCGCGTCTGGACGATCCACAACCGATTTGCGGCGAACGCGAATTCGAGGTCCTGGGGGACGTGATAATGGTCTTCGACAGCGACGGCGAGCAACGCCAATCGTTCGAGTTGCTGGTCGGTGAGAACGCGTCGGCCTCGTGCCGTGGCGGGAATCTCTACCGAATGCTCCCCTTCGTCATCCGCGGTGATGGAGAAGGACTGTGACCCGATGTGGGCGTCGATCACTGCGAATCCCGACTTCGCCACCACATAGGTGTCCGGCTCCACCTGGCCTCCCACCACGACCTCGCCCAGTCCGGTCGCGGCTTCGACGACGATGCGATCGCGTGCACCGGTTCTGGGATCTGCGGTGAAGACCACGCCCGACTGGTCGGCGTCCACCATCAACTGGACGACGACCGCGATCGACGGCTCGTCGGTCACTCCCTGAACGCTGCGATAGGTGAGTGCGCGCTCGGACCACAGCGACGCCCAGCATTTGCCGATTGCCTCGATCAGCGCGTCGTCACCGGACACGCCGACGAAGCTGTCGTGGATACCTGCGAACGAGGTGTCGGCCGCGTCTTCGGCGGGGGCGGACGAGCGGACCGCGACCCTCGGCGCCCCCGCGCCGAGCTCACGATACGCAGCGAGAATTTCCGCCCGCAGGGCAGCAGGCATCGGAACGCCGAGTACGGTCGACCGCAACTCGTGCGACGCTGCGGTGAGGGTGTTGTCGTCGGTCCCGGCTTTCGGCAACCCGTGTTCCCGAAGGGTGTCGCGCACTCCCGCCTCGTCCATCGCCCCCAGATAGCCTTCCGCGGTGACGGCAAATCCTGGTGGGACCGGATAGCGGGCGCGCGTCAGCTCACCGAGATTGGCCGCCTTGCCCCCTACCGATGGTGCGTCCGCCAATCCGAGTTGATCGATCGGCTTGACCCAGCGGTGTTCGACCACCGTCTGTTGCACGTTCATGAGGTCTCCTCGTCGTCATGGTCCAGCGAACACCGTCGACTTCGGACCGCACAGGGTCCAAAGTCACCGCCACTTCGCGCGGGGCCGAAATACCCTGTCGAACTCCGGTCTGCGGCTCGATGATGGGACGTAACCTCGACCGACAGGAGGTACCGTCGTGGCGCGCTCGGCCGTCATCCGGCAGTCCCTCGGTGGTGCGGTGTTGATTGCGACGCACGTGATCCTGACGAAACCGCTGCGCCGGCGGCGCACGACGTGGGGCGCGACCGCAACGGAGGCGGCGGCAGCGCTGCCGGGAGACGAGCTGATCCCCCACCCCGCATGGCGCTACACGCACGCCGTCACGGTCGACGCGCCGCCGGAAGTGGTGTGGCCCTGGATCGTCCAGCTGGGTCAGGGCCGCGGCGGCTTCTACAGTTACGTCGGACTCGAGAACCTCATCGGTTGTCGCGTGCGTAACACCGACAAGGTACTTCGGGACTACCAGAACCTGGACACCGGCGACGAAGTGCGGCTGCACCCGAAAGCGCCCCCGCTGACTGTCGCGTCGGTCGAACCGAATGCACGCCTGGTCCTCCATGCCCGCGACCCCCGCACCGGCGACGCCTCCATCTGGGCGTTTCATCTTCTTCGCGACCAGGCTGGGCGCACCCGGTTGATCGAGCGGGGCTGCAGCTCCTGCGGCCCCGGACTCGTCAGCCGTCTCTTCTTCGGGCCTCTGCTGATGGAGCCGATCGGCTTCGTCATGAGCCGGAAGATGCTTCTCACGATCCGGGCCCTCGCATCGGCCGCCGGCACCGAAGCTGCACGACCACGGCCCCCGAGGCGTGGCTTCGTCCCGCGACGGATCGATCTCGGCCGCCGCCGCGAGTGCGGCTGATCAGGCACCGTTCGCAAACGGGACGAGTGGCGCAACTGAGGTCTTTAGATCCTTGTCGCCGAGTCTGCCGCCGGACGAGCATCGAGAGCAGGCCGCCCACACAGAACCGGCGACACCGATGACGGAGATTCCCCCCATGACTGAAGACAACGCGCTGGTCCTCGTCGCCGGCTATCCGGACCTCGACCGTGCCCGTGAGGACTTCGACGCGCTCACCGCTCAGGTGCGCGGCAAGCAGATCACCCTTCGGGGTGCAGTCCTGGTAACGAAGGACCCAGACGGGAACCTCACCATGATCGACACGGGCGACCATCTGGGCCGTAAAGGCGCCGGCTGGGGTGCCGGGGTCGGCCTGGTGGTGGGGTTGTTCGCCCCGCCGATGCTGGCTGCAGCCGCCGTCGGCGCCGGTGCCGGCGCGCTGGCAGGCAAGTTCGCCTCACACCGCATCACGAGCGGCCTCGAGACCAAGATCGGTGAGGCGCTGGCCTCCGGGACATGTGTGTTGATCGCGGTCCTGCCGTCGGGCAGCCGGCTGCAGGTGGAGCAGGCGCTCGGCGGCGCCCCCCTGAAGTCGGTCGCGGAGTTGGATGGTTCGAGCCTGAGGGACCTCGAGGCGTCCCTGGCCTCTGCAATGGGGAAGTTCGATCCGGACCGCACGCGGCTACCGATCCCCAACCGAACCTTCGGGGGCACCATTGGCCGCACGGTGCAGGACTCCGTACCGGATTGGACGATCGTGCCCGGGCCGAAGCCACCGGACGGTGCTCCGAACGTGCTGATCGTGCTGATCGACGACGCCGGTTTCGGTGGACCGGACACCTTCGGCGGTGCTATCCGCACCCCCACCTTGAGCCGGGTTCAGCAACAGGGATTGACCTACAACCGCTTTCACGTGACCGCGGTGTGCTCGCCCACCCGGGCGGGGCTTCTCACCGGCCGCAACCACCACCGCGTGGGATTCGGCTCGATTGCCGAGTACCCGGGCCCCTTCCCCGGATACACGGCCGTGCGGCCGAGAAGCTGCACCGCACTCCCCCGGATTCTCAGCGAGAACGGGTACGTGACCGGCGGCTTCGGCAAGTGGCATCTCACCCCGGACAACGTGCAGGGCGCCGCCGGACCCTTCGACAACTGGCCGCAGGGGTGGGGCTTCGACCACTGGTGGGGATTCCTCAGTGGTGCGGCCGGACAATACGATCCGATCGTCACCCAGGACAACTCGGTCCTCGGCGTCCCGGAGGGCAAAGACGGTCACGGCTACTACTTCCCCGACGACCTCACCGACAAGGCGGTGGAGTGGCTCCACGGTGTCCAGGCTCAGGACCCACAGAAACCGTGGTTCATGTACTACTCCACCGGGTGCAGCCACGCCCCGCACCATGTGGCCAAGGAATGGGCAGACAAATACAAGGGGCAATTCGACGACGGCTGGGACACCTACCGCGAGAAGACGCTCGAGCGTCAGAAGGTACTCGGGATCGTTCCCGCGGACACCGAACTGACCGAGCGACCGGACCTGTTTCCCGCCTGGGATACGTTGTCCGACTCCCAGAAGAAGCTCTATGCCCGGCAGATGGAGGTGTTCGCCGGGTACTCCGAGAACGCCGACTGGAACGTCGGGCGGCTGCTCGACTCGATCGAGGACATGGGCGACCTCGACAACACGCTCGTCTTCTATATCTGGGGTGACAACGGCGCCAGCATGGAAGGGACGATCACCGGCTCCTTCAACGAGATGACCTTCCTCAACGGGGTGGTACTCGACGCCGAACACCAGTTGAAGCTGATCGACGAATACGGTGGGATCGAGGCGCTCGGCGGCGACCACACCGCTCCGCACTTCGCCGCCGCCTGGGCGCACGCGAACAACACCCCGTTCCAGTGGGGCAAGCAGATGGCCAGCCACCTCGGTGGCGACCGCGACCCGATGGTGATCGCGTGGCCGAACCGGATCACCCCCGACTCACAGGTGCGGGGGCAGTTCACCCACTGCATCGACATCACCCCCACCGTCCTCGCCGCGATAGGGCTGCCCGAACCGACCACCGTCGACGGGATCGACCAGGAACCCATGGACGGAACGAGCTTTCTCCCCACATTCGCCGACGCCGACGCGCCCGAACAGCACACGGTGCAGTACTTCGAGATGTTCGGCAGCCGCGCGATCTATCAGGACGGCTGGTGGGCGTGCACCCGCCTGGACAAGGCCCCCTGGGACTTCTCCCCGGAGACCATCAAACGGTTCGCACCGGGTGTCTACAACCCGGACGACGATGTCTGGGAGCTCTACTACCTGCCCGACGACTTCTCCCAGGCCCACAACGTCGCCGCCGATCACCCCGACAGACTGGAGGAGCTGAAGCAGCTGTGGTGGCGTGAGGCGGAACGCAACCGGGCTCTCCCCCTGCTCGGGGGAATGTCGATCTTCTTCGGCCTGCTGCCGCCGATGCCGACGACCACGCGATTCACCTTCAAGGGCGACGTCCAGAACGTGCAGCGCGGCATGGTCCCTCGCGTGGCGGGACGCTCGTACGCCATCGAAGCGAACCTTCACGTACCCGAGGACGGCGCCGAGGGTGTCATCGTTGCCAACGCCGACTTCATCGGCGGCTTCGCACTGTGGGTCGACGGCACCGGCATACTCCACCACACGTATTCCTTCCTCGGTGTGGAGACCTACAGGCAGGCGTCCGAGCAGAAGATTCCGACCGGTGACGTCACCGTGAAGATGCTGTTCGAGACCGAGGAGCCCAAACCGGGCAGCGGTGGTCACGTGTCCTTGTGGGCGAACGACGAACTGATCGGGGAAGGTGATATGCCCCGGACGGTGCCCGTGGCCTTCAGTTCGTACGCGGGAATGGACGTGGGCCGCGACAACGGCCTGGTCGTCGACCGCGATTACGAGGACAAGGCCCCGTACCGGTTCACCGGGACCGTCCACGAGGTCGTGTTCGATCTCCAACCGGCACACCACGAGGCCGAGCTCGCGCTGCACGAGCACGCGGCGATGCAGGGTGTCGGGCACGGCGCGGCCGGCTGACGCGACGATGCCTTTGCCCGGGCTCAGATGCCTTTGCCCGGGCTCAGGGGTGTTCGCTGTACAGGGCGGCGCCGGCGGTGACCCCTGCACCCACGGCGATGATCAGGACTCGGTTCCCGGCCGGGATACCACCCGTCCGGCGGTCCAGGGCCGCCACGAGGGACGCGGTATGCATCCGTTCGTCGTCCGCGACCACGATCCGTGGCACGGGGACGCCCAGGTGCTCGGCGAGCGTCGCGCGGAACTTCCGCCGGGCGGGAGCGGCCACGATCAGATCGACATCGGCGAGGTCGAGGGAGGATGCTTCCAGGCATTCCCGTGCCGCCTGCGCTCCGGCGGTCGCGAATCGCTCGTCCATCGAATCCGATTCCCGGAACCGCAGTACGTTCCGGGCGTCCTCGAGTCCGACGGTGGCGCAGAAACTTTCACCGGCATCGTAGCGATTCACCCAATGGACGGGGCCCAGGCCGAATTCGTCGTCGGTCCAGCGGCAGAGAATGGCTCCACCCGTCGGCGCGAACGGAAAGTGCTCGCTCATCCCACGTCCGGGATCGGCGTCACTGGCAACCACCAGCGCCCAGTCGATCGTGTGCGACCGCAGGAATCCGTCGACGATCTGCAGACCGTTGAGAGCCCCACAGGATCCGTTGGCGACATCGAAGGAAAAGGTCCCGTGCGTGTCGTCGTGGGGGTCCTCCGGGTGGGCACCGATATCATCCTGGATGAGCGCCGCGAGGGCGGGCTCTCCCAGATTCCGGTCGCGGTACAACCCGACGTTGACGAGCAGATCCAGGTCGTCGGCATTCCGACCGGCCCGTTCGAGGCAGGTCTGGGCGGCCGACACCGCGAGATGCAATGCACTGTGGCGGGTACGCCAGCCGCCTCGTGTGACGTCGAGCCGATCAATGACTGTGCCCATAGCGTGCCACCAATTCCTCGTCCAGGGTCAACAGAACGACGCCGATCTCCAAACCCGATGCGAGGGCGATCAACGCCACGGTCTCACCCGCTCGGATGCGGCCTGCTTCGAGTTCCTCGACGAGCGCGACGGTGTGGGTCGTCGAGGCCGTATTTCCGTAGCGGTCGACGGTGATGACCGCGTCGTGCCGTGGAGAATCGCCCAGCGTGGCGGTCACCTCGGCCATCCCTTTGCGGATCGCCCGCGCCGAGGTTTGGTGTGTGATCACGTGATCGATGTCGTGGAGGGAGATCCCGGCGGCGTCGAGCACCTCGTGCAACAACAGCGGGGTGTCCGCGATCGCCGCCCGCTGGATCCCCCGCGAATTGGTGAACATCCGGGCGCCGGGGTCGCCGCCCTTCGGGTACGCGAGACAGAGCCGACTGTAGTCGGCGACGGTGGTGAATCCGGCCAAACCGATCCCGGCCGATCCGGCGGGGGCACGTTCGAGGAGCAGCGCGGCCCCGGCGTCGCCGAGCGTGAGGGACGCAAGCTCCTTGCTCATGATGTTCCGGATGTGCTGGGCAGCATTCTGTCCGAGCTGCGAAATGTACTCACCACTGACGACAAGTGCCCGTTCGACGATTCCCTGACGGATCCAGTTGTTCATCACCGTCACACCGGTCAACATGCCGGCGCACGCGTTCGAGAGATCGAAGGTCATCGCCCCCTGCGCGCCGATCGCCTGGGCGACGGCACTGCTCATCGTCGGTTCCAGCCATTGGGTGAGACCGCCGTGAAACTTGGTGATGCTACAACTGACCACCACGTCGATCGACCCGGCGTCCCGGCTCGACCGTTCCAGGCAATCCAGTGCCGCCGAGATCGCCAGTGTGTAGGAGTCCTCGTCCCCCACCGACACCCGGCGCTCGCGGATCCCGGTGAGCCGCTCGAGGTCGATGTGAGTCGAGTGACGGGTGGTCGACATCAGGTCCGTGGTCGTGAGATGTGTCGCGGGTAGATGCCGGCCGGCCCCGGCGAGACGCGTAGCGAACGGCATTCGCAGGTCGCCGTTCTCGGTCTCCATGACCAGCCAACGCTTGACCATTCTTTCCACCTCCGTGCTCACTCCACAATCGCGCACCGGCGATCTCGTCACCAGGGCATTTGGACCCTTCCGGGGGATCGTTCGAACCAACACCGAGGAATGCGACGAGGTGAGGTCCTAGGACCCTTGTCCGGTGACAGTGGCACGCCGACGCTGAGGGACGAGGAGAGGAGTCGTCATGCAGGCACGACACGTCATGAGCAGCCCGGTCACCACGGTGGACCGATCCACCTCGGTGGACGAATGCCTTCGGTTGGTCGGAAGTTCGGGCTTCACGGTGCTTCCGGTCGTCGACGAGCGGAAGCATCTCGTGGGCATCGTGTCCGAGGGTGATCTCCTCCGTGCACGATTCCGTGAGCTGGGCGGGGCCGATTCGCAGCCGGACGAGATGACCGCAGGCGACGTGATGGCCAGTCCCGTGGTGGCGATGACGGCCGACGCGGAGGTCAGCGAACTCGCATCCGCCATGCTTCGATCTCGGCTGCGCGGCATCCCCATCGTCCACGATCACGACATCCTCGGGATCGTCACCCGTCCCGATCTCATCGCCGTCCTCACGACCGACGACGCTCAGGTCGCGAAGGAAGTGCAGCACCGCCTCGACGTCTACGGTGGAGCCGGCCGATGGCGCGTAGACGTTGCCCACGGCTCCGCCTCGATCTTCGGCGTCACGCCTCACGACCCGGAACGAAATGTCATCGCCGCCCTGGCCGACACCGTGCCGGGCATCGCCGAGGTGCACTTCCCGCCCGAATCGACATCTCCCGGTGGGACGTAGCAATGCAAGCAAGATATCTCGAAGCCCGAGACCTGCGATGGCCATGGGTCGCCGCGGCCACCGTCGTGGGCCTCGCGGCATTGTCGGTGACGTCTCCCCTCACCGTCCTCGGGGGCGCAGCAACGATCGTCTTCATCGGACTCGGCATCTTCCGCAATCCACACCACCGTGTCGTCGGCGCCGCGATCGTGTCGGTCGGTGTCGGACTGATGGTCCCGGGTTTGCCCGCCCTACTTCTCCACGGTGTGAACTCGCTGTGAGCGGCCGCCCCGCGATCCGGAGAGGGCTGTGTGCCCTATCGAGACGGTCACGCGGCGGTGGCACATTCTCGACCAGGCCTGCACGAACGAACAGAGACGAGGAATCGACATGCAGACAGATTCACCGATCGTCGTAGGTGTGGACGGATCGGCGCAATCGCTCGACGCCGTGCGCTGGGCAGCCGACGCGGCCGTCCACCACCGAGCCCCGCTACTTCTGGTGTCGTCCCTCCTGAAGGCGCCCGGCACGTTCGGCGACGCTGTCAACCTGTCCGCAGGCGCATTCACCGGCGTCGAATACGGGGGTACCCAGCGGCTCGCCACGGCCGCCGAACTCGCCCGGCGGAGCGTGCCCGGCAACCATCTCACCCTCCGGACGGCGCTACGTCACGGCTCGGCCGTGACGGTCCTGCTCGACGCCGCGAAGTCGGCTCGCATGCTGGTCGTCGGTTCCCGTGGCCTCGGAGAGTTCACCGGCGGCCTGGTGGGATCGGTCAGCTCCGCGGTCGCCAGTCATGCAGCGTGCCCGGTGGCGGTGATCCGCGGAATGCCCGAGACGGATGCGCCGCCATTGGACGGTCCGGTGGTGGTCGGTGTCGACGGTTCGCCGAACAGCGAACCGGCCATCGCGGCTGCCTTCGAGGAAGCCTCTCTGCGCGGCGTCGATCTCGTGGCGGTGCACGCGTGGAGCGACTTCAGCCTGTTGACCGTTACCCCCGCCGATCTCAGCGACAACGATCTTCCCTGGTCGGCAATCGAAACCGCCGAACAGGCCGTCCTGTCGGAGAGCCTCGCCGGATGGAAGGACAAGTATCCGGACGTGTCCGTCCGCAAAGTTGTCGTCCGAGATCGACCGGTTCACCACCTGCTCCAGCAAGCACGGGAATCGCAGTTGGTGGTGACAGGCAGCCGGGGGCGTGGTGGTTTCGCCTCACTGTTGCTCGGTTCGACCAGCCGGGCGCTTCTGCACTCCATCACCTGCCCGCTGCTGATCGTCCGCCGTTGACGTAGGTCGGGCCAGAACGACGCGTCGGCCCTGCCGCCTGTCGGCGCCCGATTGCAACGCCGGTTTGTCGAAAGGAAGGAGCTGTCATGCAAGCGCAACAGATCATGAGTAGCCCGGTCACCACTGTGACTCGGTCGACCCCGGTCGACGAATGCCTCCGCATCATTGCGAGTTCGGGGTTCACCGTCCTGCCGGTCGTCGACGAGTCGCAGCATCTGGTGGGCATCGTCTCCGAGGGCGATCTGCTCCGCGAAAAGTTCGCTACGCTCCCCAGAGCCGATGTCACAGCGGCCGAGACGATGACCAGCCCAGTCGTCGCTATGACAGCGGACACCGACGTCAGCGACCTCGCGTCTGCGATGCTGCGCTCAGGTCTGCGCGGGATCCCCATCGTCCACGAACACGACGTCATCGGAATCGTCACCCGGCGTGATCTTCTCGAGATCCTGACGATGGACGACACGAACATAGCGAGGGAAGTGCAACACCGCCTCGATGTGTATGCGGGATCGCGGCGGTGGACGGTGCGGATCGCAGACGGCAAGGTGACGATCGCCGGGCTCGCGCTCGACGATCCGGAACGGGGGGTAGTGACTGCCCTCGCCGAGACCGTGCCGGGCGTCGCAGACGTTCAGCTCACCCAGTCCTGATCGAGATCAGGACTTTCGGGGGCGGGTTCGGAGAGTCCGCTGCTCGATGTGCGGTTTCCCGGCAATGGCGTCTTGGAGCGCGGAAATGCGCCGCCGCTCGTGACTGTCCTCCTCGCTCTTCGCAGCGGCCGTCACCACATGCGCGTCCGGGCCGGGGAACACGAGCGCCTCGTGATCGTCCCGTATCCACCTGACGAGGTACGGCGGTGTGCCGTCGGCGCGGCGAACCTCGACGATGTGCCCGACCTCGTCCGGGCTGTCGACGACCGTGCCTTTCACCACCAGCCAGTCCCCTGGTTCTGCATGCATGTCGATCTCCATTCGTCGCGATCCGACCCGGGCGGCCCGTGCGTGTGCCGTAGTTCGATCGTCCTGGTCCGTGCGATTTCCGTGACGGTGCTGTCGAGGCGGGTGAGGTAGTGGGGGCCGGCCCCCTTCAGAGTCCACTCGCCTCGGGTGGTGACGGTAGGGCCGAGGGTCCTCGGTTCGGACTCGCCACACCTGTCACCACCCGCTACGCAGATCGGCGAGGTCAGTTTGGCGGATCGTCGACATGAGTGTCGACAGTCGCGGCCACAACTTCGCCGAAGTACGTGCTCGACGAGGCACGGCAGGCGATGTCGCTCTGAGCCGAGTGTGCGAGACAAGGGTCAGGCCGCCGACCGCAGTCCGCGAATTGAGGACCGTCGGCCCTACTGGCTTCACCCGATGACGAGTGGACTCGAAGACGCCAGCAACTACTTCCGAATCCTCTGGAGTCAATCATGAGCATTCTGTCCCCCCGCCGCCCACACCAGGCCCTGCTCCCGTCCCTGCCGGACTGGTCCGACCTCATGGCCAGATTCGAGGCGATGCCCCCCTGGACCTCCCTCGAAGGCCACATGATCCGCGTCGAGGAACACCTCGACAAGGGCCGCTACACCCTGCGCGCCGAACTCCCCGGAGTCGACCCTGCCAAAGACGTCGACATCAGCGTCCGCGACGGACAAATGACGATCAAAGCCGAACGCACCGAACAACACAAGGAAGGCGCCCGATCCGAATTCCATTACGGCAGCTTCTACCGATCCATGCCCCTGCCCCCCGGCGCCAAGGAAGACGACATCGACGCCACCTACACCGACGGCATCCTGACTGTCACGATGCCGGTCACCGAATCCCCGACACCGGAAAAACACGTCGAAATCACGAAAACCACCCCCACCGGCGAAGAGACCACCTGACCACCGGTTCGAACCCACCCGCGGCCCATCGAGGACAGCATGCCCAAGACGATCATCCCCGTCATCGGAGCCCTGTGGCTTGTCCTCGCGGCGATCGGCGCCTGGAGCACCATCGCCTTCGCGATCGCCGCGCCGGCCGCCGTCCTCCTGGGCACGTACCTGCTGGCCAGTGCCGTCACCGGTTCCAACGGCCACTGAAGCCTCAGCGCGGACCATCGAAACAATTGTTTGCAACCATTTTGGAGATCACCACTCATGACCACAGCACGTGACATCATGCACACCGGTGCAACCTGCATCGGCGAACACGACACCCTCACCACCGCCGCGCAACGCATGCGCGAGCTCGACGTCGGAGCGCTACCGATCTGCGGTGACGACGACCGCCTCCACGGCATCATCACCGACCGGGACATCGTCCTCAAATGCGTCGCCGCCGGCACAGATCCCAACACGATGACCGCCGGCGACCTCGCCCAGGGCAGCACCTACCACGTCGACACCGCAGCCACCGTGGAACAGGTCGTCACCGTGATGGAAGAACACCAGATCCGCCGCCTGCCCGTCCTCGACGACCACCGGCTCGTCGGCATGATCAGCGAAGCCGACATCGCCCGGCACCTGCCCGAACACGCCGTCGGCGCGTTCGTCGAAGCCATCTGCGCACCGAAAGCCCTCCCCAGCCACTGAAACCCACCACGACGATGAGGGCCCACAACAGCCCACGCCGTGGCAATCGGTCTCTACCTGCCCTCCGGTCGGATTTCGTTGCCGCCGGGGGTGTCGGCGGCCCCGACTATCTGATCGACCCGCTCGTGGAAGATCCGCCAGCGTCGCTCGTTCTCGTGCGTGAGCACCGCGCTGTGAGCCGCGAGATCCGCGGCATAATCGAGCATTTCCGAGGCCGAGAACAGGTACCGCGGAACGACACGGTGCGCAGTGAGGTCCGCTCGCAGGGCGGCCGGGGTGAAGTCGACCCGCCCGAGGATCGCGACCGCGCGGTCGAGGTTGCGGGCGATGAGTTCGGCCGTCGACGCGCACTGCCAGTCGTTGCTCACGATGCGGTGCCGTTCGGCCAGCAGATCCGCAAGTTCCGGGTAGCTCAGCAATGCCTCCAACATGTCCCATGCCGCGGACATCGCCGACGCCAGCCATTGCCCGATCGCCCGGTTCGCCTCCCCTAACGCGCTGAGATCGCGTTTCAGATTCGTGATCTCCGCGGGCTCGCCACCGCCCTCCATGAACAGGATCCCGAGCGTCTCGGTGGCGCGATCATCGTTGAGGTCGGAAGCGCCCGCGAACGGGCTGAGGGACGTCTCGCCGGACGGTGCGACCACCGACCACCGTTCGGCCAGTGCCTTCAATGCCCGTGAGTTGCGCTGCAACCGGATCACGTCGTGAAATGGTGATTCGGAATAGAACTTCTCGTGTTCCCGGTGAAACCGTGCGAGGTTGCGCACCGTGAGTAGCAGCTGGTCTCGCTCCGTCTGCATCGTTCGAGCGTGGCACAGCACGACGGGACATCGCCGGCGAATCGGCGAACTCTCGCATCGTCCGGGGTAATACTCCTCGCGAGTGGATCAATCCCGGTGCCGTGACGCCTCGAGTGACCGCAGCGTCTGTTCCATTCCGCGGGCAACCACGTCGACCTCGGGGCATACGGCACCGTCACCGACAACCGTGATCGTGAACTGCCCCGCATAGGAGAACGCGCCGGCACCCACCGCGATGTTTCCCATCAGGGCCACTACCGGGACGATCTCGCGCACGGCGGCCCCGAAGAGGTAGAGGGGGACGGGCGGGCCGGGCACGTCGGCGACGTACGTGTTCATCATTCGTTGCCGAGACAGCAGAGTCAGGGCAATCCACCGGACGGTCCGGCCGCCGACCACGGCCCCCCGGCGCGGACGGACACCCCGCTTACGGGTGGCGGTGTCGGCGGCTATCGACACCAGTCGGCGGACGGGATCGTCGATCCAGAGCGGGAGCGGCACGATCATCTGCCCAAGCAGATTCCCGCGCGCCGGCCCCGGCAGCTCCCGATGCAGCGACACGGGCACGACCGCACGCAACTCGAGGTTGTCGACAGGTTCCCCTCGACTGCGTAACAGTTCACGCAGGCCACCGGCGAAGACGGCAAGCAGCACATCGTTGACCTTCACACCGTACCGATCGGAGATCCTCCGCATCGTTGCGAGTTCGGTTCGTACGATAGCGAACTCACGAGCAGCACCGATCGGCCGATTCAGGCTGCATCGCGGCGCCCGTCCCCCGGAGACCATCTCCCGCACCGATGCCCACGCACGCCGGGTACGACACACGATCGTCGCCGGCCGTGTACACGCCGCCAGCACACGAGCCGCCGCGGCCCGGCGACGCCGGAGGTTGTCGACGATCAGCTCGTTCGCCGCCGGCACCGGGGCCGGCATCCACGGCTCGACCCGAGGAGCCGGGCCGTCGGGCGCAGAGTCGAACAGTGCACCGAGCATCGCCACCCCGGCCGGGCCGTCGGCGATCACGTGGTGGACCCGGACATAGACCGCGGTCCGGCCGCCCGCCAGGCCGGGTACGAACCACATCTTCCACAGCGGCCGGGAGCGGTCGAGCGGACGCCGACGCAACTCCTCGACCACCTCGAGTAGCCGCGCCTCGTCAGCGTGATGCACCGGCGGGACGGCACACACGTGGTCTCGAACATCGAAGGCTGCCGCATCCACCCACAGTGGCCGTCCCAGACCCCACCGAGGCACGTAGACCACCTGCCGCAGACGCGGCGCCAGAGGCAACCGCGCCTCGATCGATGTCTGGACGTCCCCGAGCAGAATCCGCCCGTCCGTGTCGACGAGGTCACAGGCGTCGAGCAGGGCCACGAGACCGATGTCCTGCGACCACCCGGCCTCGTCCGGCCACAGAGTCATCACGTCCTGTGCGGTCAACCGCTCCACGAGCCTCACCCCATCAGTGCAGGAACGTCGATCCCGGACCGACCACGACTACCACGGCCTCGCGAGGTGTCGTCCTTCCACCAGTGTCGATCCGGGAGTGCGCGGGAAAATAGGGTCACAGGTCAACGCCCACAGTCGTCACTCGATGACCATCGGCCCTAATCGTGAACTCCCAACCGGCGAACACTGAAGACGGAATGCCCCGGGCCGTCAGAGCAACTCGGGCAGGCGGTCGAGGAGACGACAATGCAGCCTACTGTCCCCGATGACGATCTCATTCGGATCGCCGTCGGCCTTGCCTGCCGAGCGCCGTCGGTACACAACACCCAACCGTGGCGGTGGCGCTATGACGGTGGTGTGCTCGATTTGTCTGCCGATTCCCACCGCCGACTCGCCTCGGCGGACCCGTCGGAGCGGCAACTGGTGGTCAGCTGTGGAGCGGCCCTGCATCATCTGGGCACCGCATTGACCGCGCTGGGCTGGTTGGCCGACATACGCCGCGTACCCGACCAGGCGAGCCCGTCCCATGTCGCCCAGATCCGGTTCCACCATTACACCCGAAGCCCGCAGTCGCACGATCTCGATCTGCTTTCCGCGATTCGCCGCCGCTATTCGGATCGGGGCCCGTTCGATCCGGTCGATCCGAATACACTGTCACCGGCCTCGCTGAAGGACATGGTTCGCGGGCATGGCGTTCACCTGACGGTATTGCCGCACAGCGCCCGACCAGTGCTTGCGGCCGCCACCGAACTCACCGCCGCCTCCCGGCGGCTCGACCCCACCTACCAAACCGAACTCTACTGGTGGGCAGGACATTCCCTCCCCGAGGACGGAATCCCGACAGAGGCACTGGCCACCGCAGACAATCAGGCCCGCGTCGACATCGGGCGCCGATTCCCCATCGGCTCCGACAGCGGTTCCATCCTCCATCCCGACCAAGCGACGGTGCTCGTCCTCAGCACCGACGGCGACGACCGTGGAGCGTGGGTGCGCACCGGCGAAGCCCTGTCGGCCGTACTGCTCGAAGCCACGGCCACCGGACACGCAACATGCCCGCTGACCCACATGACCGAGTTGCCGCAAAGTCGAAAAATGATTGGCAACCTGCTGCCGGACTCGGGTGTACCGCAAGTCCTGATTCGAATCGGTTCGACCGGCACGCAGGTTCCTCCACGACAGACACCCCGCCGCCCGATCGAGTCGGTTCTCACCATCGTCCCGCGACCCGGTCAACGTTGCTGACCGGCTTGGCGCAGAGATCGCAGGGGGACCGTTCTGGGACGCAGTTCGGGCCAGGAGGGCGACTCCCACACCGCGCCCGGGTCGCGCAGCCGGGCCGTACCCCCGAACCCGGGCAGTGCCGGGGCGTGGACCCGCATCCAGAGGCGGGCCGAATCAGTGACTTATTGCCCTGTGCAGCGGGGACCCCTGCACGTAATCCTTGCAGAGGGTGGTGGAGCACCGTATCCCCGATAACCGTCGGTGGCCGGCGGCCCCACCCGTCCACGCGCCGATCTGAAAGATGCCGTCCTGGGCGATGAGCAGCATCCGATTACCGAACTTCCGGCGCCGCCCGAGGGCCGACGCGACCATCGGACGACCATCGGACGACCATCGGACGACCATCGGGCACCGGATCAACGTGTGTGGCGGCCAGCGCCGCCGTCCTCGTGTTGGGCTGTGTCGCGCTCGCCGCGGTGCTGATCTGACCCACCCGCGGTGGTGCCTCGCGCACCGCCCCGACCCGGAGGCCTGAACATATGAGCAACCATCCGATACACCGGCTCGATCAACTCCTGCCACCCCTGCGATCGATCAGTAGCGCGGAGATCAAGACCCGCATCGACGCGATGCTCGCCGCCTCCGGCACCCCACGACGGTCGGAGCCGAAAGACGACAGACGACGCCGGAATCCGGCGACCGCGGAGGACTACCTCGAGCAACTTCCCGCCCTCGTGTTGCTGCGACGGCTACCGGTGCCCGCTCTCGCGGTGGACAGGCATGGTGTGATCTCGCATGCGAATTGGGCGCTGGAGCGGATGCTGGGTTACGGCGAGGGCGGGCTCGGTGATGGTTCGGTCGCGGATTTCGTCGATCCGCAGTCGTCGCCGAACGATGCCGAGGCGGTGGCCATCCTGCACGATTTCGCCGGGAAGGTGATCGAACTCGCGCATCAGGACGGGTTCGTCGTTCGTGCACTGGTGAGCAGGTCGGTACTGCTCAGGCACGACGATCCGATCACGCTCGTGTGCTTCGAGGACGTCACCGAACGATTGTGGGACGGCGGTCGGGCTCGCGCATTCGATTGAACGCCGGTGCACCTGGGACACCTCGCGCGAGCTCGACGGCTGCTGGTACGCCACACCGCCGCTACTACGAGTAACTCACCCGCGGCCTGGAGGTGACGGGAGACCCTACCGGCCCGCCTGCCCTCCGATGTTCACTCGAATCGTGAGAGCCGTGCGATACAGGCAAGGGCACCGGACCCGGATGCTGGGAGCGAGTGCATCAGAGTCTGGATTTCGTCGCTGCCTCGGACAGGGCAGCGTCGCGTCGTTCGACACCCGCGCGCTTCGGCCGGAAGCCAGATCGAATACGAGGAGCCTCGCATGGCGAATCACGTGAACCTCACTTTTCACGGTGCTGCGAAGACAGTGACCGGCTCATGCATGGAGATCGAGTCGGAGGGCACGCGCATCCTGGTGGACTGCGGCCTGTTTCAGGGATCGCGCACCCTCGAGACCTTGAACTACGGTGCCTTCACCTTCGCGCCGGACACGATTGATGCAGTCGTTCTCACCCACGCGCATATCGATCATTGCGGCCTGTTACCCAAGTTGGTGGCGCAAGGCTTCGAAGGGCCGATCTTCTGCACCGACCAAACCTCCGACCTGCTGCAATACATGCTCGCCGACGCCGGGCGTATCCAGGAGTTCGAGGCGCAACACCGAAACCGACGACGCGATCGTGCCGGAGAGGCGACAATTACCCCGCTCTACACCGAACACGATGGGCTCACGGCGTGGCGGCAGACCCGTCCTGTGCCGTTGGAGGAATGGTTCGAGCCCGCTACAGGCTTTCGAGCGCGGCTGTGGAATGCCGGTCATATTCTGGGCGCAACATCGGCGGAGGTCGACGCCGGGGGCGTGCGCCTGCTCTGTTCCGGTGATCTCGGTCCTCAGTACAAGGCGTTTCACGCCGATCCGGAGGGTCCATCGGGGTTGGACTTCGTCATCTGCGAATCGACGTACGGCAGCCGAACCCGTGTGCGACTGAGCATCGACCAGCGGCGTGACCTGCTGGAAGAGGAGATCAACAAGGCCATTTCGCGTGGTGGAAATCTCGTGATCCCTGCCTTCGCGTTGGAACGAACGCAGGAACTGCTGCTCGACATTGCGTATCTCGCCGACGCGAACCGCATCCCCAACGTTCCGGTCTTCGTCGACTCTCCGCTGGCCAACCGCGCGACCAGCGTATTCGCCAGGCATGCAGGCGAGCTCGAGGATCTCGGGGGCAAGGACATCTTCCACCATCCCTCGATCCACTATGTCGATGATGCTTCCGCCTCGATGCGGATCAACAGCATGTCGGGGGTCATCATCATCGCGGCTTCGGGGATGTGCGAGGCGGGACGCATCCGCCATCACCTCGCACACAATCTGCATCGCCGGGATTCGACGATCTTGTTCGTCGGATTCCAAGCCCAAGGCTCGCTGGGACGCGTCATCCTCGAAGGCGCACGGCAAGTGAAAATTTCGGGCACCGACGTCAATGTGCGAGCGCATATTCGGCGGCTCGACAGCTATTCCGCCCACGCAGATCAGGCCGAACTGCTGGACTGGATCAAGGAGCGGAAGCCTATCTCGGGCAGCCTGTTCCTGACCCACGGTGAACCGGGGGCAATCTCGGCGCTGACCGAACTGGCGTCGGAAGACGACCCTTCCCTTTCGATCGTCACCCCGAACATCGGGGAAAGCTACCAACTGCAGTGCGGCACCCCCGCGAAGCTGATCGGCACCGCCCGCACAGATGCTGCGCAACTGATCGGGCGCGACTGGCAGAACGACTACGCCGACTTCGCGGTGAGCCTCAAGCGTCAACTTGCCCAGATCCCGGATCCGGTGAACCGCCAGAAGGCCGTCGCGGATTTGCGCAAAGTTCTGGAACGGTACGGAATGTGATGACCTTCTCCTCTACGGCGCCATCACGGCAGCGGCGACGATGGTGGGGACTCGATGATCCGCGTAATCCCGAGGAGACATCATGACCACCCGCCGCCCGATCGTCGCCGGAGTAGACGGATCGGAGTCGTCCCTCCAGGCCGTGTCATGGGCGGCGCACGAAGCCGCATTGCGGAATGCTCCGCTGACCTTGGTGACCACCATGTTCGTCCCCGGCGCCTACGGTATGCCGGTCGGGGTGCCTGCCAGCTTTTTCGAGGAGGAGGAACTCGAGTGCAAGGCGCGGCTCGTCCGGGCCGAGGAGGTGGCCGCCCGGGCCGTACCGGGGCACACCCTCGAGATCGACACGGCGTTCTGCATGGGCGCTCCCTCCGGTGAGCTGGTCGAGCGGTCGAAGTCTGCACTGATGGTGGTTGTCGGCGCGAACCGACACGGAATCATCGACCGCACCGTGCTGGGATCGGTCAGTGCGGCGGTCGTGACTCATGCGCACGCGCCCGTCGCTGTCGTGCGAGACCTGCCGCACACCGAGATCAACGACGTCGCAGGGCCCGTCGTGGTCGGTGTCGACGGCTCGGCGAACAGCGAGCCGGCGATCTCGGCGGCGTTCGAAGAGGCCGCATTGCGTCAGGTCGAACTTGTTGCGGTACACGCCTGGTCGGATGTCGAGCTGCACGCCCCGTTCCCCAGTGACGTCGACTGGACGCAGGTCGAAAGCCGCGAGGGGGCGATGCTGTCGGAGAGCCTGGCCGGTCGCGCCGAGGACTTCCCCGACGTGCAGGTCCGGCCGGTCGTGGTCATGGACCAACCTGTTCGGAATCTGCGCGAGCAGGCCGAGCGGGCGCAACTCCTGGTGGTCGGGAGCCGTGGGCGAGGTGGATTCGCGAGCATGCTGCTGGGCTCGACCAGCAGAGCCCTGCTACACACGGTGACGTGTCCCCTACTCATCGTCCGTTCAGTGCTCCCGAGTTCCGCGACGTAGGCCTGTCGGTGTCGGCGCGGGCCCGACGGCAGTGGTCGGACGACCTGGCAGGCGAAGCACGGGACCAGCGCGCCACGACCCGGGGCGAAACTGGAGGGATCACAAGGATTCTGGAGGAAGGTGGTGCCGATGACCGGACAGGCAGAGACGCACCGATACAGCTTGCTTCACTCCGCGATGGACGAATTGCTGGAGGGAACACGCGCCGTGACCCGCCTCATGGGAACAATGGGAGGCGAGGCGGTCAGCGCAATACCTGAGCCCGTTGCGGTGCCGGTGACCCGGATGCTGGAGTCGCTTCAGCAGTTGGTCGAGCTGGCCCCACCGTTGGTCGCGGAGTTCGACGTCCTGGTCGAGGAACTACACGCCCAGCGGTTGACAGTGCAGGCATTGCAGGCAGAACTGTCGGCTTTCGACCATCAGATGGAACTAATCGAGCAGGCACTGGCGCCCCTGCAGGGCTGGACCCATCAGTGGTCCCGTCTGCGTCAATCGCTGATCCGGACACCACACGCGGATGCACCGCAACCCGGCTTGCCGGAGAGCTGAGCACGGCCGATGTTCGGAGCCTGCGGCCGGACAAGCAATTACGTTCAGAGACTGCCTTTTCGGATGCCTCGGGCTGCGGTTCCTTCATGCGGAATGCCGGGAAGATCGGGGTGCAATCCTTCCTTGTGTTGTTCGGTGCGTTCGGCTTTGATCGTCATGTGTCCGTCGTGGACGCTGATGTCGACGTCTGTGGCGGGGTCGACTCCGGGGAGTTCGGCGCGCAGGGTGTAGCGGCCCTTGTCGAGGTGTTCCTCGACAAGGATCATGTGGCCTTCGAGGGAGGTCCAGGGGGGCATTCGGGTTCTATCGTTGCATACTGCGGCGCAGGGGGTGACAGCGTGGACGGGAGGTGTGTGGTGAACCATTCGCGGGCCAGTACTGCAGCCCGTTCGAGGGTGCCGGGTTCTTCGAACAGGTGGGTGGCACCGGGCACGATCTCGATCCGGCACATGCCCGGGATCACGGCCTGCGCGCGGCGATTGAGGTCGAGGACGGTTTCATCGCGGGAGCCGACGATCAACAGCGTGGGGGTTCGGACCTCGGTCAGACGCTCACCGGCGAGGTCGGCTCGGCCACCGCGGGAGACGATCGCCTTGATGTCGACGTGGGAGTCGGTGCCCGCGCGCAGTGCTGCTGCGGCGCCCGTGCTGGCCCCGAAGTATCCGATCGGCAGACCGACGGTGTCCGATCGTGTCCCGAGCCACCGGGTGGCCGCGACGAGCCGCTCGGCGAGGAGGTCGATGTCGAATACCAGCGTGCGGTCGCCTTCTTCTGCGGCGGTGAGTAGGTCGAACAGGAGGGTGGCAAGTCCGGCCCGGTTCAGGATCTGGGCGACGTAGCGGTTGCGAGGGCTGTGGCGGCTGCTGCCGCTGCCGTGGGCGAACACGACTATCCCGATGGCGTCTTCTGGAACGACGAGGTGCCCGGCAAGCCGGACCCGGCCCACGTCGACCTCGATGTCGTCGTCGCGAATCGGCGGATCGTCACCGGTGTCCGGTGCCGTGGCGGCGGGTTCTCCGAAGCCGCTGCGTGCACGCTGCAATAGTTCGGTCACGTCTTCGTCGGTGGTCTGGGAAAACTCGTAGTATCCCTGTCCGACAGCGGAGAATCCTTTCGGGGTCTGCATGCACACGACCTCGTCGGCGTCCTCGGCGAGGTCGTCGATCCGGCGCGGCGACCCTATCGGGACTGCGATGACGACCCGCGCGGCGCCCTGTGCGCGCGCGACCTGGCACGCGGCCCGCGCGGTCGCACCGGTCGCCACGCCGTCGTCGACGATCAACGCAATCCGTCCCCCCAGCGGGATCCGGCCGAACTCCTCCCGCACTCGTTCAGCGCGGTGACGAAGTTCCGCCAACTGGGTGCGTTCGACGGCGGCGATATCGGTGACGGTCAGACCGACCCGACTGACGACATCGGTGTTGATCACCCGTACGCCGCCCTCGCCGATCGCGCCGAAGGCCAGTTCGGGCTGGTACGGGACACCGAGCTTGCGGACCACGATCACGTCGAGAGGGGCGTGCAATGCCTTCGCGACCTCGAATGCGACCGGCACACCCCCTCGGGGTAACCCCAGCACCACGACGTCTCGTCCTCGAAACTCGCGCAGGCGTCTGGCCAGGCGTCGTCCCGCATCGGCGCGATCGGCGAATTCCATCAGAACCTCCTCGAGCCGGAACATTCTCAGCCCTGTTCCGAACCTACTTCCGTCCGACCCAGGCATTCCAGGGCCATTGGTCGCCAATCGCGGTCCTCAGCCGGCGCCGACCGGAGATGCCGCAACGTCACGTCGAGCGTGCCGGAGACGCTCCGATCAGTTCCAGCCACTCGGCGGCCCCCTGAGTGTCGGAGCCGCTCCGAAACCCGACGTATCCATCTGGTCGAACGATCACGATGCCGGTACCCGACCAGCTGCGAATTCGGTGGACCTGTAGCCGTCCGTCAGGCGCCGGCGGCATTCCCCACTGCGTGTCCCGATGTAGGAGCACCTGTACTGCCGGCGTCGCGATCAGGTCGTGCAGACGTTGCCGGCCGCCGTCGACGGTCACCTCCTCGTCCGGGATCCGCTCACCGGCCGGGGCGGCGACGCCGGAATAGCCGGACCCCTCGACCGACAGTGGACCGCGCCGATAGTGCCGGCGAAGCTGGGCGAGCACTCGCACCGCGTGCGCGACGAGCCGACGCCGCCGCAACAGCACCGGGACCAGCGGTGCCCCTGCGGAGGAGAAGGCGCCGCGTAGAAGCGACGGCACCCGACCGCGGCCGGCCTCGGCCCAGAACAGCACGTGGGTCAGCAGCAGCACCTGGTGGGCGGCGGGCCGACGGTCCTCCGCATACGACCGCAACAGGGTGGCGTCGCCACCGGGCCGGAGGTGTGCCGCGAACGCGAGTTTCCACCCCAGGTCGGCAGAGTCCTGGATACCTGTGTTCATGCCCTGGCCGCCCGCCGGGGAGAAGGCATGAGCGGCGTCCCCTGCGAGAAAGACCGGCCCGCATCGATACTGGGACGCGACGCGGTGCTGGACCGGTACCCGCTCCGACCAGGCGATCCGGGTGATGCGGGCATGCACGTCAGCCCTGTCGAGGATCTTCTGCAGGTGGTGTCGGTCGGTCGGGGCCTCCGCGCAGTTCGGGGGTCGGGCGGTGAGCACCCGCCAGCGAGCGGTTTCGCCCAGCGGCAGCAGGAACAGCAGCCCCTCACGGTGGACCGCGACGTGTGCGACGCCGGTCTGGACCTCACCGTCGAGTTCGACGTCGGCGAGGAGAATCTCGTGCGGGTACACCGACCCGTCCCAGGAGATGCCGGCCGTCGCGCGCACCGTGCTGGTGCTGCCGTCACACCCGACGAGGAACCGGGCCGCGACTTGTCGGCGGATGCCGTGATGCGTCACATCGCAGACGACTCCGTCGACTGCCCGAAAGGACTCGTACTGCGTCTCCCACTCCACCTCGACGCCACGGCCGCGGAGTGCTCGTCGCAGAACGGCTTCCACGTCGGCTTGCCGCACGAGCAGGAAATTCGGGAATGCGGTGTCCGGCAGCCGTATTTCACCCACGTCGACGGGCACACAGCGCCGACGCAGGTGGAGGTGCACCTGCGGGTTGGAGTCTCCGAGCGCGAGGAGTTCCTCGGTCACACCGTGCGGCCGCAGTACTTCGAGGGTACGGGACTGGACGAGGAAAGCCCGCGAGAATCGGGGTGCGTCGGGTCTGCGGTCGACGATGCGCACGTGTGCGCCGTGATCGTGAGCGATCAGCGCCGCGGCGAGTCCGGTCGGGCCTGCGCCGACGACGAGCACGTCGAGAGGCTGCCCGTCCGGCGCGGTCATCTCGGTTTCGTCTCCGTCCGGACGAGCCGCCACCACGCCGTGTCAGGCTGTGCGGTGCCCTCTCCTGACTCGGCGCGTTCGAGAACGTCGTCGCGAAGACGACCGGGCAAGATGCAGTATCGGATCGAGGACCGATGGCTCACCAGCGCGAGAGGCCACCACAACACCCGGACGTACTCCTCGGCGGAGCGTGCGCCGTCCCACTGGTAGAAACCGCGGTACCGGTCCTCTTCGTCCGCGGTGAGCCACAGCTTCGACACGAATCCGGGGAACCCCGCGAACAATGCTGTGTTGAGCAGGCTTTCGGCCCTGAACAGCGGGTGACCCCAGCCGTGGACACCGCGCAGTCGGAAGGAGACGACGAGGACCGCCGGATCGGGTGGAGACTCACCGCGCATGACGGTCTCGCGGTAGACGACTCCGGTGGTGCCGTCAGCGAAGGTCATTCTCCGGCCCCTGTGCCGTTTCGGTTGGTGAAGGCGGCGGAGGGCGAGGAGGTTCGCCGTACGCGCGGCACACCGGAACAATCGCGGCGCCGCAACCCGCAAGGGCACCGGTCGTGGTTCGGCGTCACGGATGGAGTGCTCTGCACCAGGATTGGAGACTGTCGTCGTCTCGTCCTCGCGCGCGACGGCCTCGCCGCCTCGCCCCTGATCCCGGTTCACGGCGGGGCGCCGAATGCAGGGCATGAACACCTCGGTGCGGGGCGCGGCGACTCCGGGCCCGTCCAGGTAGGACTCCCACGGGTCTCCGGACGGGACGTAGCCGTGCGCGGTGATCCAGTGTGTGGCGGCTGCGTACGCTGCGCCGACTCCCTTGTAGTCCCCGATATGGAGAGTGGTGGCGGCGCGACCCGCCGGTTGCGACGTCGGCTCGACTCGACCGCGGGCGGCGATGCCGCCGCTGAGGGGGAATCCGGCCTCGACGTCCCACTGCCCGTCCTCCGCCTGGCGGTACCGCGCGAACGGGGCACCGGTGACGTACCGGCCCTGCCGTTCTGCGACAGTGACCACCTCACCGAAAGCTGGCCCGAGAAAGTCCTCGATGTGGTCCAGACGGAGGCGGTCCCGCACCACGGCGGCCGGGTGCGCCTCGATCTCGACGAGTTCGACCTGGTATCCCATACGTCTACCCTCGCCGCTGCACGCGGGGCGGCGCGAGGGCCGAAGGTCCCCGACGGCGGACCCGGGTCGGATGGTGGGTCCGAGCGTGCCAACAGAGAGCTACCGGGCGGGGCCACAAGTCGATGCCTAGTGGCCCCTCGGTAAAGGACCAAGTCCTCTCGGCCGGCCCGCGTACACCGGGTGCGATGGAACATAGACACGGGAAGACACCCCACGACCCACCCCGACCAGGAGATACGTGCTGGCGCCCGGCTCGGCTGAGGGAGATGGGATCGATGCTGCTGTTGCACCTTCTCGGCGGCTTGACCGATGAGGAAGTCGACCTCGTTGTCGCAGAGGAACTCGAACTCCTCGGATGCCCTGCCTGACAGACCAGCTCACGGGCTCGCCCCGTTCGCACCGCACGGCCTACACATGGACGACCGGGACCGGTTGCTAGAACGCCGAGGGATAGGTCTCCGGTGTTTCGCCTTCAACCCAGAGACTTGTGCGTTCGAGGGGCTCGACCGCCCTGGTCGTGTCGATATGGATTACCGCATCGAACTGATCCGAGATCCGGGTGTGGAAGTAGTGACTCTGCCGCTCGGTCTCGGGTCGGTAGATCACCCCTATCGCCCGCTGCAGTCTCGCAGCCCGCAGTGTCCTCGCGGCAGCGTTCCCCTCGTCTGTGCGCACGAGGAAGGACGGCTCTCCGAGTTCGTGGAAGAGTTCCTCGACGCTACCGGGCAACGCCGGGCGCACTTCCTTGCGTTCGGCCGGTCCACCCCACTGACTCGCCGCGGTGACCGAACCCTCGAACGTGGTGAACCCGATCAGCCGACAGGCGTCGGGATACGCTTCCCGCACCAGTTGCCCCACGGTCACTTCGCCGTGGGTTCCGGCCTCGGTTGCGCGCGCGTCGCCGGCATGCGAATTGTGTGCCCACACCACTATCCGAGATGCTCTGCCCGAGTGCCGGTCGAGGTGCGAGACGAGGGCTGCCAGTGTCTGAACCATATGACGATCCCGTAGGTTCCACGAGGACACGCGGCCACTGAACATCGTTCGGTAGTAGCCCTCGGCATCGCACACACTCACCGCGTTGCGTTCGGCGTAGAACTGCTCGTCCTCGGCGGCCATTCCGTCGCGCCGAACATACTCGAGGGAATGGCGTTGCAGCTCGACGAGTTGTTCGACAGCCTGCTGCTCGCACGACTCCCCTGCACCGAATGCCGCTGCGTAGCCATATGATTGGCCGTCGTCGCCACTGAGGTGATCGAAGCAGGAGTAGCGGTCACGCGCACGCCGAGCGGCCGCGGGGTCCACCCGATCGAGGTATTCCACGACCTCACGCATCGATCTGTGCAGGCTGTACAGATCGAGACCGTAGAACCCCGTGAGGGTTCGTCCTTGCGCCCTCGAGCGGTCGTTGTGTTCCTTCAACCATCCGACGAAGTCCAGTACCGGGGCATTCCGCCACATCCAGGACGGGAACCGCTCGAACCCACGGAGAGCTTCTTCGGCGGTCGTGTCGTGACCACCACCGCGCACGTAGCGGTTGACGCGGTAGGCGTCCGGCCAGTCGGCCTCCGCAGCAATCGCCGAGAATCCCTTGTCCTCGACGAGCCGTTTGGTGATTTCCGCGCGCGCCGCATAGAACTCGTGAGTG
This sequence comes from Rhodococcus sp. IEGM 1351, assembly GCF_030056875.1. Taxonomy (NCBI): domain Bacteria; kingdom Bacillati; phylum Actinomycetota; class Actinomycetes; order Mycobacteriales; family Nocardiaceae; genus Rhodococcus; species Rhodococcus sp. IEGM 1351. The sequence continues at coordinate 45,209 of NZ_JASHKU010000013.1, forward strand.
CCGTGCGAGCTTTCGCCGATCACCACGATCCGGGCGTCACCCACCAGATCGAGAAGCACGTTGAGCGAGGGGACACCGTCCGGGGCATCGAGCGCCGCGATCCGTACAGCTGTTGCTGCCGAACCGAATTCGAGCGCCTTCGCATCACGAGCTGTCCCAGCGGAAGTGGGCGTGCGCAGAAGCGTCAGGACCTCGCTGTCGGTGACCTGTGCGAAGTTCCAGAACGACTCGCCGACTGCGTGGAAGGGAAACGGCATCGTTGCGCACACCACGTCGTCGACCATGGCGCTGAGGTCGCGGCAGGTGGACTCCGGTGCGGCGGGCACCGCCACCACGATCTGGGCAGGTTCCTGTCGGCGCAGTGAGTCGACGGCAGCGAACATACTCGCGCCGGTGGCGAGGCCGTCGTCGACGAGGATGACGATCTTGTCGGCGACGTCGGGAGGCGGTCGGTTCTCTCGGTAGACGGCTTCCCGTCGCAGCAGTTCCCGGCCCTCGCGATCGAGCTCCCGGCGGATCTGTTCCGGCGAGATTCGCAGGTCTCGTATCAAGTCGTCGTTGACCACCACGATTCCGCCGCTGGCCAGTGCGCCCATCGCGAACTCCGCGTGGCCCGGCACACCGAGCTTACGCACGACGAAGGCGTCGAGGGGGGCACCCAACGAGGCTGCCACCTCCCACGCCACGGGGATGCCTCCCCGCGCCAGCCCGAGCACGGTGACCTTCGGGTTGCCGCGAAAGCCTTCGAGGAGTCCTGCCAGGACCCGTCCGGCCTCCCGTCGGTCTTGAAAGACTTGCTCCGGCCGCTCCGCCGGCGTCGCTGTGGTCGCGCTCATGTCACCCTGCTTCCCAGTGTCCGGACGCGTGTGTATTCCGTGCCCCAGTTCGATCCTTGCGGCGTCGATCCGGGAGGGAACAGGGCCGAAGTGCCCCTCTCCGCGAACGACCACCACCCTTGACGAAATGCCCCAACTAGTGACCGTCGGCCCTACTGCCATGCCGCCCAGCCGCCTTCGATGTAGACGTACCCCTTCGTCGACGTCGGAGCCGTCATGCCTGCCGTGATCATTCTCGCCGTAGTCGTTTCACGCGGGCTTCTCCTTGCCCTCTCCATGCGTGTCGTGACTCAGTACGAGCGAGGTGTTCATTTCCGACTCGGCTGCGGATCGTGACGATGCCGATCCAGTCTCAGATTGCCCAGACCACGCTTTCGCCCCGAGCCGATCCAGAGAAACGGAAAATGGAATGAGTGACGCCGCCCATCATCCTCGTCACATCGTTGTCGGGATCGACGGTTCGCGCGGTGCGCTGAACGCCGCCGCGTGGGCGGCGGAAGTTGCTGCCCTTCATCGTGTTCCGTTGCGGCTGCTCTTCGTGCACGATCCCTCCGAAGGTGGGCGACGGGGCGAGGCACACCACGGGGAGCACGAGCGACAGAGAGCCCAGGACGCGCACATGCACCTCACCGAGGCCGCAGAAGTCGCCCGCCACGTCGCCGCCTCCGGACCCACGCGGCCCGGGACCACCGAAATCAGAATGGAGATGCGGGCGGGAACGTCCTTCACAGCACTCCTCGAGGCCGCGGACGCGGCCGAACTGCTGGTGCTCGGCGCCAGGAGCGACTCGTCCTCCGCACCCGCGTCGCTCGTGACGACCGCGGCGCTGATCGCACGCTCCGCCTGTCCAGTTGCGGTGGTCAGGCCTGGGTTTCGCCGCACCGGTGGGTCGATTGTGACAGGAGTACGGTCGGACGGCGAACCGGACGTCCTGCACTATGCATTTCGGCACGCACAACTGAGCGGGACCGTGCTGCGCGCTGTGCACTCCGTCGCGACCGGACCGAATTCGTCGATACCGGACCTCACCGCAGGTTCGGACGAGGCGCGAGATCGTCTCGATGCATGGTTGGCGCCGGAGAGGGGCCGCTTCCCCGAGGTCGTCGTGGACCCGATCACCACGGAGGCGCCGGCGGATGAAGTGTTGGTCCGCTACTCGTCGTCGGCCGAGTTGCTGATCGTCGGACGCGGTGTCCCCGCTGCACCGCGCGGAATGCTCGGCCGCACGGCCACGGGCGTCCTCATGCACGCGACGTGCCCGGTCATCTTTGCCGGTCCGCACCGCCGCCTTCGGTACGCAGGCAAGTGACCGTGGCACCCCACGACGGGCAGGCCGGGAGGACCGTGATGAGTCCCCTCCTGAGGATCGGCCGCGCACTGGGGGCCTTCGGGTTCGTCGTCGTTGCAGGCACGCTCGGGTATGTCGTCCTGGGCTTCGGCATTCTGGATGCGCTGTACCAAACCGTGACGACGATCAGCACGGTCGGGTTTCGTGAAGTCCACCCACTCGGTGCGGTGGGCCAGATCTTCACGATCCTGCTCATACTTGCGGGTGCCGGTACGGCTCTGTACACCTTCGGGGTAATCCTCGAAGCACTCATCGAGGGACATCTACGTCAGCACATGGAGCGTCGACGAATGGACAGACACATCAGCCGGATGACCGGGCACGCGATCATCTGTGGTTTCGGCCGGGTCGGACGGGCCGGAGCGCAGTACCTGGCCACGCTCGGGATGCCGGTCGTCGTCGTCGATCGAGATCCGGAGCGCCTCGGCGACCTCGACGTCCCGACAGTAGTCGGGGATGTCACTGACGACGAGGTTCTCGAAGCGGCGGGAATCGGCCGTGCCCACGCTCTGATCACGGCGCTCGACACCGACGCGGACAATGTCTACGTCACCCTCTCGAGCCGCGCGTTGCGGCCGGACCTGATCATCATCGCCCGCGCCCGCAACGACGGTTCGACATCCAAGCTGATTCGGGCGGGAGCAAACCGCGTCGTCAACCCTCAGCTCATCGGGGGGCGCCGGATGGGTGCCTTCGCGCTCCAGCCACACGTCGCCGAGTTCCTGGACGTCGTGATGCACGACGAGACACTGGACTACCGGATCGAGGAGGTCGAGGTCTCGGCTGGTTCGCCGCTGGCCGGGCGGACCCTGGCGGAAGCGGACCTCGCGGCGGCCACCGGCTCGCTGTTGATGGCGTTGCGGTCACCGACGGGGCAGTTCATTGCCAATCCCCCGCTGGAGCGACGTCTGGACCCGGGCACCATTGTCATTGCACTCGGAACGGCGCCGCAGCTCGATGCGCTCCGCCGCGAGGTCAAGCAGAGCGAGGGAATCGGCTCACCCTGAACGGTTTCCGGCCCTTCATCGTGCCTCCTCCGGGGTGCGGCGAGCCCACCGGAAATACGCAATGGGTCCGATGAAGTTCACCGCGATCACGGCAGCCCAAATAGTTCGGCTCCCCCTGATCTCGCGGGGATCACGCTTCGCCAGATCCGCCCAGGCCGCCACGGCCAGCCCCAATTGCACCGCCGCCGCCACGACCAGCGCGGCGCGCTGCGGCGTTGTCAGACTCGCCCACGTCACACGCCTCTTCACTGGACTCATCGATGCTCCTCCGATCTCACCTCCACCGGCCCGGCACCGCGAGAGCAATGCCTCCGCGGCGCCGACCACTGGATCTAGGTCCGTCTTTCCGTGTCCCGGGTCGATTCGGCGGCGATGGTGCCTGCCCACGCGCACACGTCCGACCAGTCCCGGGCGTCGCCGTAGTGCCCACCCATGAGCCTGAAGACGACTCGCCCGAATCCTGGCCAATCACCCGGGGCGATCGCCCCGGCGAAGAATCGGTGGTCGCGCACGTCGGCCGCATCCCGCAGCAACTGCACCGCTCGAGGCTCCGGTGTCATGCGACGAAGAAGACGCGCCAGCCGCTTGGACAGGGTCGTGCTGGTGACGCCCACCGACGACACCGAGAACGCCCATACTCGCTTCCCCTCGAATTGCGACCGCAGGCGCTCGACCGCGTCGGAGGCGTCGGCGAGCCACTGCCCGTCATGGATCGCGCTTCCGAGAACGATCACGTCGTAGGAGTGCACGTGTGACACGTCCGCGGCCACCCGCACATCGACTTCCTGCCCGAAACCTTCGATACACGACCCGAGTCTCTCGGCTATCCCGCGGGTCGAGCCCTTCGCTGTCGCGTACGCCACCAGTACTTTCATGGGCGCGGCCTTTCCGGAGAGGTGTCGGCACCGGAATCGTCTCCGCCCGAGTGAGGCCTGGGCTCATCCGGCTCGAACGGTCCCTGATCGAGGCGGAACGGTGGGTACTCGTCCCGCATCAGGGTCGCGTAGGCCGCGACGCGAAACGCCCAGCGGTTGATGCCCATCACGAAGTCGAAAAGACCGTGTGGGTACCGTCCGGTGAAGAGAAGCGCAATTGCCGAGAAGGTCACCACGAGACCGAGCAGAGAACCGAAGAGCCACGTCTGCCCGTAGTGCGCACCGTCGGCGGCGAACGCTCCGGCACGCCAGCTCCCGAACCACCCTCCCGCGAGTAGCGACAGGATCAGGTAGTGCGGGATCGCCAACAGCCACCACTTCACGAGCACCAGTCCGCGGGACAGCCGCACGGGATAATCGACGTCGAAGTCCGCCGGATAGTCGGTACGTTTCAGGGTGAAGGGTGGGTAGCGGTCCGTCGCCAGGGCCGAGTAGGTATAGAACTGCACGCGCCACCACCACCGGAGAACGCCGACGCCGAAGTCGAAGAGGGCCCGCGGATACCGCGCCGTGAACAGGATCACGAATCCGGACACCAGGGTGGTGACGACGAACGCGACCCCGAGGAAGAAGAGCACGAAGTAGTGCGGGATCGCCAGTAACCACTTCACCAGCCACAGCCATCGCGACAGTGGCTCGTCGAGTTCACCCACGAGACGAGTGGGATAGACGGTCCATGGAACCTGGGGGTGGGTGACGTCGCCGGCGAACGTGTCGCCGGCTGCGTCCCGTCCGACGGGATGCGGTTGCGGCGGACCGTGCCGACCCAGACCGATCGCTCCTGCCACGATCAACGGGATTCCGATGATCAGAAAGACGACTGCACCGATCAGGACACTCAGAGCGAGCGGTCCGAGGAAGGCGAGGCGTGCCCCGGCCTGAATGTCGGCGGACACCCCGGGGGCGGCGTCGGCATTCATCACGACAGCCGTCCAGGCACCCTGCTGCAGCTCCCAGCGCACTTCTTGTGTGCCGGGACCCGCTGAAGAGGTCGACCAGAACGACTGCGCCCCTGGTGCTTCCGCGGGCCGGGTTCCAGGAATCTGCCGATAGGTCGGTCGGAACGGATCGAAGTGCACGTCTGTCACCTCGGTGCGAGCAACGTCGGTGAAGTACTTGTCGACCTCGTCACGAGGGCCGATCCCGATGAAGATCTCCTGGCTGGGATCGGTGGCGGTGGCTCGCAGCAGTACCCGGCCGAGGTCCTCGGTGCTGAACCCTTCCGGCAAGTCGGCGCCCTCGAAGAGATCGACCTTCTCCGATACCAGGGCACTTTCACTCGTCTCGAAGTGCTCACGCGGCGAGGTGAAGTGCCCCCCGTCGCGTTGCATGAAGTAGGCCCACCCCAGAAACACCGCGGCAGTGAGCAGCGCGAACCCGGTCAGGGCGCTCAGACAGCCCAAGACGAGAACAGCCACTCTGCCGGTTCGCACAGGAAATTCCTCCCGGTCCGTGTCCCCGAAGTCTCAGTGTGGGTCCTGGCTCCATCGGCGCGTCAGGGTCATTGGTCACCACCTCGCCCGACCGGTCGCGCGTGGTTGCGGCAACGAAAGAACGCGGACGAAAGGCCCTAGTACACCGGCCGGTGGATCAGCGACAGTTGAGCAGGACAGGAGCCGACATGCACCACGTCATAGAAGTGCACAGTCTTCACAAATACTTCGGTCACGTTCACGCACTGGACGGGTTGGATCTCACCGTCGACACCGGCGAGATCCACGGCTTCCTCGGGCCGAACGGTTCCGGAAAATCCACCACCATCCGTGTACTGCTCGGGATCCTGCGTGCCACGTCGGGTCAGGCCCGGATGCTCGGTCGCGATTCGTGGTCCGATGCAGTCGCGCTGCACCGTGAAGTGGCCTACGTGCCCGGCGACGTCACACTGTGGCCGTCCTTGTCCGGTGGCGAAACGATCGACCTGCTGGCACGATTGCGCGGCGGACTCGACGAACAACGCCGCGGAGAACTCATCGATCGGTTCGATCTGGATCCGCGCAAGAAGGCGCGGAGCTACTCCAAAGGTAACCGGCAGAAGGTAGCCCTGGTGTCGGCCCTCTCGTCGCACGCCAGGGTTCTGCTCCTCGACGAACCCACCTCCGGTCTGGACCCATTGATGGAGCAAGTCTTCCGCGAGTGCGCCCGCGAAGCGGTCGACCGCGGCGCCACCATCCTGTTGTCGAGCCACATCCTCTCCGAGGTCGAGGCGCTCTGCCATCGGGTGACGATCATCCGTGAAGGCAAGACAGTCGACAGCGGCGCCGTCGACTCGATGCGTCACCTCAGCCGCACTTCGATCACCGCCGAACTGCTCGGCGACCCGGGCGACCTGCACCACATCCCCGGCGTCGCGGATATCGTGATCAACGGCAGCACGCTGCATTGTCAGGTCGACAGCGGAGGTCTCGGCCAGCTGATCCGGGTGCTCGGGGACACGGGCGTCCGAAGCCTGGTCAGCACGCCGCCCACGTTGGAGGAGTTGTTCCTGCGGCACTATCGGGTGGGTGGCGCCCCGGACGAGCCGACAGCCGGCAGGGTGAAGGAGCGGACATGACCACCGCGTCCGTGACCGGCCCCCGCGACGCTGCCGGGGTGCGCGCGGGTCTCACTGCGGACTTCGCCGGCACACTGCACCTTCTTCGACTCTGCCTGCGCCGCGACAGGGTCGTGCTTCCGTTGTGGACCGTGATCATCGGCGTACTGATGCCGATCACCTATGCCGGCAGCATCAAATCGGTCTACCCGACGCCTACCGATCTGGCGAAGTTTGCGGCGGCGACCGCCGCCAGTCCCGCCCAGATCGCCATGTACGGACCCATATTCAACCCCAGTCCCGGGGCGGTGGCGATCTGGAAAGCCGGGGCGCTGTACACCGTGATCGCCGTCGCGGTGATCCTGACCGTGATCCGGCACACCCGGGCCGAGGAGGAATCCGGTCGCGCCGAGCTGATCGATTCGACCGCGGTCGGCCGATACTCCGGACTGACCGCCGCGATCGTCGTGGCCGCGGGTGCGTCGATCGTGACGGGAACCGCATTCGCCGTCGTGTTGAGCATGTTCGACCTGCCGCCGGCCGGCTCGATCGGCTACGGAGCCGCCCTGGCCGCAAGCGGTCTCGTGTTCACCGGCGTAGCCGCCGTCGCCGCGCAGTTGACCACCTCCGCCCGCACGGCGCGCGGCGTCGCGCTGGGCGCACTCGGAGTGTTCTTTGCGCTCCGCGCCGTCGGTGATGCCGGTTCCGGGGCATTGTCGTGGTGGTCGCCGCAGGGCTGGTCGTTGCAGCTGCGCCCGTTCGCCGAGGAGCGGTGGTGGGTTCTCCTGCTGCATGTGGCAGCGACCGCGGCGTCGACCGCCGGCGCCTACGTGCTGCTTCGCCGCCGCGACGTCGGTGGCGGACTCATCGCGGAACGCCCCGGCGGCGAGACCGCCGGGCCGGCTCTCGCGGGGCCCATCGGTCTGGCGTGGCGGATGCACCGCGGGACACTGCTCGCGTGGACCGTCGCCCTGCTCCTGTACGGACTGTTGTTCGGCAGTGCCGCCCACGGACTCGGCAACCAACTCGGCGACAGCCGGACGATCAACGACTTCCTTGCCCGCCTCGGCGGAAATGCAACCGTGGAGGACGTCTTCGTCGCCTTCGCGCTCACCATGCTGGGCATCGCCGCGTCGGCATACGCGATTTCCGCCGCCCTCCGGCTCCATTACGAGGAAACCGCGCAACGCGGCGAGCCGGTGATCGCGGGCGCGGTCGGCCGCGTTCGGTGGGCACTGAGCCACCTGCTGTTCGCGGTGCTCGGCCCAGCCGTCGCCATCGTCGTCGCCGGGGTCGCCGTCGGAGTGACGTACGGCGCGTCCGTCGGGGACATCTCGGACAAGCTCCCCGCGACGGTCGCCGGCGCACTGGTTCAACTTCCCGCGATCTGGATAGCGGCCGGAGTAGCCGTGGCACTGTTCGGACTGCTGCCCCGCCTCGCGCCCGCCGCATGGGCCGTCTATGTAGCGTTCATCCTGATCTTCACGGTCGGCTCCCTCGCCGGCCTCCCGGCCTGGGTCCTCGACCTGGAACCATTCGGTCACCTTCCGAAACTTCCTGGTGGGGCGTTCGACCCGGCACCGATCGTGTGGGAATCGGTCATCGCGGCCGCACTCGTCACAGTCGGATTGATCGGCTTCCGCCGACGCGACCTGAGGTGACCGATCTCGGTAGCGACTCTCGGCGGCGAACGCGGGACGTCAGTTCAGCGCAGCCCGCACCACCAGTGTGAACGTCGGCCGCGGATCCGTGGTGTCCCATCGGGCGATGCGATGCAGAATCATCCCCTCTGCGCAGGCCATGACCGCGGTGGCGGCGGTCTGCGGATCCCGTGCTCCCAGCCGGTGGAATGCCGAGACGGCCGACGCCTCCATGGCTGTGCGTCCGCGCGCCAGCGCTTCCCGGAGAGCGGGGTCGTGGCTGGCCTCCAGGAACAGGACCAGCCGGGCGGCGGTGACGGTTCGGTTGGTGACGGTCGTGTAGTCGATCAGACGGCAGAGCGCGTCGACGAGGTCGTCTGCGGATGTCGGTGCCAGCACGCCGACTTCGGACATCTCGCGTTCCACGATCGCGTCGACGGTGCCGGTGAGCAGCGCCGCCCGGGTACGGAAGTAGTTGGAGGTGGTTCCCTTCGGGAGGTCGGCGCGTTCGTCGACCCGGGCGTGGGTGAGCGATCGCAGACCCTCGGTTCCGACCAGGTCGATCGCTGCGTCGAGCGCTCTCGTTCTCGTTGGCGTCACACCGCTACTATAAACATAGTGACTTGGCACTATGATCGTAGTAACGTGAGGTCATGAGACACGCGGCCCGCGAAAACGACAGACTTTCCGGCCCGAACGGCGAGCCGGACAACACCTTTCCTGCATTGGACGGTGTCCGGCACCGCTACCTCCGACTCCCCGGCCTGCGCATGCACGTGGCCGAGGCCGGTCACGGCGAACCGGTGGTGCTGCTCCACGGCTTCCCCCAGCACTGGTGGGAGTGGCACGGGATACTCCCGGGGCTGGCCGCGCACTACCGGGTGATCTGCCCGGATCTTCGCGGCGCCGGCTGGACCGACGCCCCGCCCACCGGATACGACCGCGAGCAGTTGCTCGCCGACGTCATGGCGCTCCTGGACGCGCTCGAACTCGACCGGGTCTGCCTGATCGCGCACGACTGGGGCGCACTGCTCGGATACGAGCTGTGCCTGAGCGCGCCCCACCGTGTCCGGAAGTACGTGAGCCTCGGTGTCCCTCACCCGTTCGTGCGGTTCGACCCACGGCTGCTGCTGACGATCGCCCGGCACGGCTGGTTCCAACCCGTGATCGCCGCACCGTTCTTCGGTCCACGCCTGCTCGGCCGGGGACATCAACGGCTGACCTACCACCTGCTGCGGGGTTTCACCACGAACCCGAACGCCTGGTCGGAGCGGGACATCGAACTGTTCGCCGAACGGCTGCGCGAACCGGCCCGCGCCGACGCGGCGTCCGCTCTCTACCGCTGCTTCATCATGCGCGAGGCCGCGCGGATCATGACCGGCACGTACAGGCACTGCCGGCTCAGCACCCCCACCCGGGCGCTCATCGGCGCCGAAGACCCCATCGTGCGCCCGGAGTTCCTCGGCGGATTCGAGGAGCACACCGCCGACTTCGGTGTCGAGTTCGTCGACGGCGCCTCACACTTCCTCGTCGACGAGACGCCGGATGTCGTGCTCGAACGGGCGCTCGAATTCTTCGCGCAGCCGGGTCCGTGTCACGAGGCGGCGACAGGCACCTGACGGACGGAGTCGATGCTCCCCGGACGTTCGACCTCGCCGAGCGCGAATCCCACGCCGCGCACGGTGTGGACGACGTACGGCGATCCGACGGCCACCAGCTTCCGCCGCAGCGAGCAGACATAGGCATTGAGGACGTTCGTCTTCGATTCGACCGTCACACCCCACACCATGAGCATGAGGTCGCGGCGGGTGACGACTCGGCCGACATTCTGCGCGAGCACGGTGAAGAGGACGAATTCCGTCCTGGTCAGGGTGGTGCGCAGCCCGTCGTGGTCGGGTTCGTGAGGCTCCTCGCACAGGCAGACGTCCTGCGCGCCGGCAGGTGCCTGTGCGGACACGTCGGGCTTCACCCGGCGGAGGATCGCGCGGAGCCGTGCGACGAGTTCGTCCGCCCCGACCGGCATCTCCATCACGTCGTCGGCGCCGGCCTCGAGGAGGTCACTGCGGCGGTTGCCGGAACGGAAGGTGCCGATCACCACGATGGCGAGCGCGAATCGCATCGCTTTCAACGCCCGCACCGTTGTGTCGGCGTCGAGGTGCGGCGATCGCGCGTCGACGATGACCACGTCGGGAGGTTCGATCCGCGATCGCACCGGTTCCGCGTACGTCCTCGTGACGAAGAATCCCCCATCCCGGAGGCGGTCGACGAGAGATGTCTCGACGTCGGCGTCGATCAGCAGAACACGCGGACGAGCGATGGCCGGGCTCGACACAGAGTTCATGCGGGTTCCTCCTGTTTTTCGAGCCTTGCGTTGGGGTGCCAGCTAGATCAACCGGGGGCTGAGATCAAGTTCCCACGCCGCAGTTGATGACGATATCGAGCGAAACTCCCCTATCGTTACCGAAGAGGCCGCAGCATCACCCGATCGGGAGGTCGTTGTATGTCCCAACTCCAGCACCTCGCACTGCACGGGGACGCAGTTGCATACCGGATGGGCGGTGAGGGCGAGGCACTGCTGCTCGTCCACGGGATGGCGGGAAGTTCTGCGACGTGGCGTGCGATTCTTCCGCAGTTGGCGCAGCGGTACCGGGTCCTGGCGCCGGACCTGCCCGGCCACGGTGATTCCGCGAAGCCTCGCGGCGACTACTCGCTGGGCGCGTTCGCCGCCTGGCTGCGCGACCTCCTGCACGAATTGGACATCGAACGCGTGACCGTGATCGGTCAATCCCTCGGCGGCGGGGTGGCGATGCAGTTCAGCTACCAGCATCCCGAGCTGTGTGACCGACTGGTCCTCATCGGCAGCGGCGGACTGGGACCGGACGTGAACTGGACCCTGCGGTTGCTGGCGGCGCCGGGGTCCGAGTTTCTCCTGCCGTTGGTGGCGCCCCCGGTGGTTCGTGACGCCGGCAACAAGGTCCGTGGCTGGCTTTCGGCGGTCGGGATCCACTCGGTACGCGGCGACGAGATGTGGAACGCCTACTCGTCACTGTCCGATTCGGCCACCCGGCAGGCGTTTCTGCGGACGCTCCGCGCAGTCGTCGACCATCGGGGGCAGGCGGTGAGCGCGCTGAGCCGCCTGTACCTGAACGAGGGTCTCCCGACGCAACTGATCTGGGGCGATTCGGACGGCATCATCCCGGTCGCGCACGGATATGCGGCGCACGAGGCGATTCCCGGGAGCCGGCTCGCCGTCCTCGACGGGGTCGGGCACTATCCCCACCTCGAGGATCCCGCCGCGGTGGTCGAGATCATCGACGACTTCGTCTCCACGACGCCGGCGCGGACCTGAGCGATCGGTCGGCGACCGCGCTCGCGCGGCGTCCGGTGACCAGAATGTAGACGCTGACCAGCAGCACCCACGCAGGGAATGCCAATGTCGTCCACAGGCTGAAGTCGACGATCACCAGCAGAGCCAGAGCCAGCAAATACGTGGTCACGACGAGCCATCGCGGCACCAGGCCGGTCCGCAGCCAGATCGTCCCCAGCGAGATCATGAACACCGCGGCCATACGCAGCGCGTAGACGTGGTTGATCTGCAGCATGATCTCGCGGCCGAAGTAGACGATCTCGTTCGCGGAGCTGCCCGAGTGGCGGGCAATGGCGAGTACGCCGCCCGCCACCCCCATCGAGACGAAACCCATCGCGAGAAACAGCAATCCGCTGCCGAGGAACACCGTCGCGAAGAATCGGTCCTCGAGGTCACCGAGCCGGTCGCGGATGACGCCGATGAACCAGAGGAACGCGATCCCCGCGAACGGAGCAAGCAGCAGGGCCGCCTTGATCCGCGTCTCGCCGCTCCCCACCCAGGGGGTTTCGTCGAACGGGTCCGCCGGCAGCGCGGTCCGCAGCAGAACGAGGCTGGTTGCGAACAGCACGGCGAAGACGATCCCCGCGACGGCCGCCGAGCGTGGCGTTCTCAGCCGGTGGAACTCCTTCTCGCGCTGTGTTTCGGCCATGAGTCGATCCTCGCTCGAGTGGGGACCGGGAATCACCGATTCGCGTCAACCGGCGAACACGCACTCCGGTCGGTTTCCCGCTGGGCGGAACGCCGCATGGCGTGCCGCATCCCCGAGAACTGTGATGTCAATTACACATTCACGAGACTTCGACCACCGAATGTGACCACCCACCCCTACCGCCCGGCTCGGGCCGCCGCTGTGCCGCGGCACCGCCCCGAGTCCCGGGCAGGTATTCGAAAGGACCCGATGATGGTCACCCATGCGACCACCGAGCGATGGACGCCCCGCCTGATCTTCTCGCTCGCCTCGATCGTGTTGCTTCTGGAGATGCTCGCGGTCAGCTACATGATGATCTCGATCGCATTGCCGCAGATCGTCACCCACTACGGGACGACCCAGGGCGCGTGGTTGCTCACGTCGTTCCTGCTGGTGGGAGCGATCACCTGCCCGCTGATCGGCAAGCTCGCCGACACGCACGGCAAGCGCAAGCTCCTGCTGACGGCCGTGGGCCTGTCGGCGCTCGGGTCGCTGATCTCGGCGATAGCACCGACGTACGCAGTGCTGATCGCCGGCCGCGCACTCACCGGTCTGCTCGTGCCCTGCCTGTTCCTGAGCTACTCGCTCATCCGTGACGTCTTCCCCGCCCGGACGGTGGCGTTGGCGGTCAGCATCGCCACGAGCGGCATGGGACTCATCGCAATCCCCGCGCCGTTCTTCACCGGCTGGTTGATCGACAATTTCGGCTTCCGGAGCATCTTCTGGTTCTTCGTGGCCGGCCTGGTGATCCTCAGCGTCCTGATCCGGGCGACGACCGGGGAGTCGCCCGTGCGCCTTCGCTCCCGCATCGACCTGATCGGTGCGGCGCTCCTCGGCGCCGGACTCGCCGGCATCCTCGTCGGGGTGAGCTTCGGGCCCTCGTGGGGCTGGACGTCGGGGTCGACGATCGGATTCATCGCCGGCGGTGTGGCCCTGCTGGTGGCGTGGATCGTGTCCGCACGCCTGCTCGCGGACCCGCTGATCGACATCCGGTTCTTCGGTAAGCGGCCGGTGTTCCTGACGGCGCTCGGCGCGGGCTTCTGCTACGGCACGTCCTCGGTGTTCACGATCATGCTCCCGATGATGTGCATGACCCCGGCGATCCTGGGTCTCGGTTACGGATTCGGCATCAGCGCAGAGGGATTCGCGATCTTCCAGGCACCGTTGGGTGGCGCCGTGGTAATCGGCGGACTCATCGTCGGAACCCTGGTTCCCCGGAACGTCCGCCCCCGGGTCCTGATGGTCGTGGGAATGCTCGTGATGGCCGCCGCCTGCCTGCTCACGGCGATGATCCACGACGACAAGGCACTCCTGATCGGATTCGCCGCACTCCTCGGCGTGGGAATGGGCATGGGGTACGCCTCCATCCCGAACCTGCTCATCGCCGCGGTGCCGCCGCAATTGCAGGCGACGACGGCGAGCATGGTGGCGGTGTTCCAGAGCATCCTGCCCGCCATCCTTCCGGTGATCGCCTTCTCGGTGTTGAACTCGCACATCGCGACCGTCATGCAGGGGGCGGTCTTCTACACGGACACCGGCATCACGATCGCGTTCGTGATCGGCGCGATCTCCGCACTACTGGGCGCGATCGTGGCCTTCGCGTTGCCCCGCCGGATTTCGCAGCTGAGCGCACCCGGTTCGGGGTCAGCGGCCGCCGCCGACACGGACGGGGCCGTCGTCCTCGCCCACTGAGCCGCCGGTCACGCACCGTCGTCGCCGCGGCTCCGCGAGGGGCGCGGCGACGATCAGCAGGCGCCCCTGCTTCGTCGAAACCGCTCCCGGCCGTCGATCGAGTGGGAGGCTGAGGAGGGGAACAGTTCTCTGGTTCGACCCGGACGACAGGAGACCACCATGCGAGTGAACACACTCGGCGACCTTCCCGCGCGCATCGCGACGGGGGGTTTCATCCTCCATACGGGGATCCAGAAATGGTCGGCGGACGAGCAGACCGCCCAGGGGATTCACGGTATGGCGGCGGGAGCGTTCCCGTTCCTGAATGCGATTCCGCCGGAACGATTCATCAAGTTGCTCTCGGTCGCCGAGATCGGCACGGGCGCAGCACTACTCGCACCGTTTGTGCCCTCCGCTGTGGCCGGGGCGGCGCTCACCGGGTTCTCCGGGGGCCTCGTGGCCATGTACGCGAGGACGCCCGCGCTGCGTAACCCCGGCAGCATCTGGCCGAACGAGAACGGCATCGCCGTCGCGAAGGACGTGTGGATGCTCGGCATCGGGTTGGGTTTCGTGCTCGGCGGGTTGTCCCGTTCCCGCTGCCGCTGACTATCTGGCGTCGATCGGACCGAGTTCGGAGACTCCGTCGGCTACCGCTCGGGCACGACACAGAAGTCGCTGTCGGAGAACCCCGAGGGCCGGACACCGAGCGCCTGATTGAGACGTCCGCGGTGGTTCTCCCAGGCGATGGCCGCGGCGAGTTCGGTCAGTTGCGCCTCGGAGAACTCGGCGAGCAGTGAGCGTCGCAGGTCCTCGCCGATGTGGGCGGGTGTGCGGGTGATGGCCTCGGCGAACTCCAGCACCAGCTTCTCGGTGTCGTCGAATTCGCTGCTCTCACGAAATGTCGGGAGGGCGCGCAACTGGGCGTCACTCACTCCGAGAGCGCGGCTGAATGCCGATCCGATGTCGAGGCAGTACTCGCAGTTGGTCAGCGCGGCCGCTTTGATCTCGCCGAGCGCCTTGAGGCGGGGGTCGACCCTGGCGCTGGTCGCGAGCGCGAACTCGTGGAACCCGACGGCGGCGAGTAGCTGCGGACGGCGCCGCAACCAGCGCAACAGGTCTGCGCGGTTGCGGCGGGCGGTGGGAAAGACACGGCGAAACGAGTCCATCTGACCGAGGACGCTCATGCTGTCGGTCTACACCCATCGCCGGGACGGGACAACCCTGCGGCGGCCATTCGGCAATCGTGGTGTCTCGGCGCCGGGAGTGTTCTACGTTCGGAGCGGAGGCCCACCGCGCCGCACCCGAGGAGCCCAGCATGAAGGCTGTCATCTGCACCGAGACTCGCCTGGAGGTGGGTGACATCCCGGCTCCGATCCCGGCCCGGGGTCAGGTGCTGATCGACGTGTCCCGGTGCGGGATCTGCGGCTCGGACCTGCACGCCCGCGTACACGCCGACGAGATGGCGGAACTGGCGGCCGAGACCGGCTACCGCGACTTCATGCGTTCCCACCAGCGAGTCGTGCTCGGGCACGAGTTCAGCGGCACCGTCGCCGACTACGGTCCCGGTTGCCGAAAGCGGTGGCCGGTGGGTACCGCGGTGGTTGCGTTGCCCATCGTCCGCACCGGGTCGGACATCCACCTGACCGGGCTGTCGGCCTCGGCGCCGGGCGGCTATGCGGAACAGGTGGTGGTGCAGGAGTCAATGACCCTGCCTGTGCCGAACGGGCTGTCGGCGGAGAAGGCCGCACTGACCGAGCCGATGGCGGTGGCGTGGCACGCGGTGCGGAAGGGTGACGTCGGCAAGGGCCGCACCGCGATCGTCATCGGATGTGGCCCGATCGGTCTCGCCGTGATCAGCATGCTGAAGGCGTCCGGTGTCCGCACCGTGGTCGCCGCCGACTTCTCCACCCGTCGGCGGGAACTCGCCCGGCATTGCGGGGGCGACGTCGTGGTCGACCCTGCCGCGGCGTCGCCCTGGACGTCCTATCCGCGGCGCAGGGAGACGACCTCCATCACGGAGGTGCTCGCCCTCGGACTGGACACCATGGAGAAGCTGCGCCGCATCCCGAAGCTGCCGTGGTGGCACGCCTTCGCCCTCGCCGACGCGGTGGGCGCGACACCGTCCGGGCCGGTCGTCTTCGAGTGTGTCGGCATGCCCGGAGTCATCGACGGCATCCTGGCCGGGGCGCCGCTGCGGTCACGTGTCGTCGTGGTCGGGGTCTGCATGGAGACCGACACCTTCCGGCCCGCACTGGCGGTCAACAAGGAGATCGACCTGCGCTTCGCCATCGCCTACGACCCCCGCGAATTCCGCGACACCCTCCACATGCTCGCCGACGGAAAGATCGATCCGGCGCCGCTGATCACCGGTACGGTCGGGTTGTCCGGTGTCCAATCCGCGTTCACCGCGCTCGGCAGCCCCGAGATGCACGCGAAGATCCTGATCGACCCCGAGAACGTCTCCGCCACGCTGTGATTCGCCGACGTCCATGAACTCGAAACATCACCGCCTTCAGTGGGCCGTCCCGGCGCTTCTCCTCGCGCTGATCTACGCCGCGTCGCTCACCGTGTACGGGTTGAGCAGCCGCACCGGCGACGAGGACGGACCGTTCGAGATCGGTAGCGACGAGGTCGTGGTCCTCGTGACGGCGAAGTCGCTGCAGCCGACGACCGACCGCGTGCAGGCCGAGGTGACGATCACCGTCGGTGAGGATTTCCTCCACGCCAACGGCGACACCCTGAACCGGGACATCACGCTGCTGCTCATCCCGAGCACCAGCCACGAGGAAATCGTCTTCCGGGCGGGCGCCTCGGCCACGACCTTCGACACCGAGTTCATCGCCACCGGCAACGCGGCCTACTGGCCGTTCGACCGGTTCGAGGTGAATCCGATGGTGGTGGAGGCGTATCAGGGGCTCGGCGCCGACCGTGAACTGGTGCCCACGGCCCTGCTGCTGGACGGCCGGGTCGACGGGTGGAAGGCGCGCGCCGAGGCGGTGGCGGTCGACACGGACCTCTCCCGGAACGGCACCGGCGCCGCGCTGATGTTCGCGCGCACGGGCGGGAACCTGATCTACGCCGGAATCCTGCTGCTGATGATGACAATCCTGGCGGGCCTCGCCGCGTTCGTCGCGCTGCAGACGTTCCGCCGCAAGCGTGCCGTCAACACCGACATGCTGGGCTGGATGGCCGCGATGCTGTTCGCCGTCGTTCCGTTGCGCGGAATCCTGCCGGGAAGCCCGCCGATCGGATCATGGGTCGACATCGCCCTCACGGTGTGGGTGGTCTCCACACTCGTCGCATCGCTGGCCCTGTTCGTGTTCTGCTGGTGGCGGGACAGCGAAGCACCCGCCAGCCCTGATCGCCGCTAGTCGATGCTCTGCAATTTCTTGCGGCGGCGGTAGTCTGCGGCCTTGATCCGGTTGCCGCACTCCGCCATTCCGCACCAGCGGCGCGAGAAGCCGCGGGAGAGATCGACGAACAGCCGGGTGCAGTCCGGGTTCGAGCACTCCTTCACCTTCGCCATCGCCGGGGAGCCGATCAGATCGATGGCATCCCGGGCGAGGAGGCTCAATGCGTTGCCTGGTGTGCCGGTGCTGGTCGTATCGCCCTCGCGGGTGAGGGTGAGGGTGGGCAACGGACCCGCGGCGGCGGTGTTGAGGAGGCCGACCTCGGCTTCCGTCGCTCGGTGGGTGCTGCCGGTCAGCGCCGCACCGACGGCGCTGTAGATCGCCTCCCGGAGGTGCCGTGCGTCGCGGACGCTGTCGGCGGACGGCGGTTCCATCTCGTCGCACAGGTTCGCCCCGGCCACCCACCGGCGCAGATCGTCCGGATTCTCGAGCAGCTCAGTGCGCAGGGTCCGGCGCCACAGGATGGTGCCGGCGAAATCCAGGCAATGCCGTCCACTCACATACACGAACTCGTTCACGTCACCATCTTGACAGGTGACGCGAACGAGTTCAAACTTCTTCCATGATCCCCGTCACCCCCTAGGGTGGTGACGCTACCGAGGGTGATTCGTCTCGGCGCCAGCGACGGGACTCATTCACACAGCGTTCTCACCAAAGGAGCCCGGATTCCATGTACGACGATGCGCGCGTCCCAGCACCGACACGAGGGCCCACCGCGCCTCCCCTGACCACCACCACGATCGCCGGCCGGATGGAACGACTGCCGTGGTGCCGTGTCCAGCGAAACCTCTTCCTGGTGATTGCCACCGCCTGGTTCTTCGACTCGATCGACCTGGGCGCCATGACCTTCCTGCTGTCACCGATCAGCCACCACTTCTCGCTCACCGCAGCACAGACAGGGGTACTCGGCAGCGCCAGCTTCGCCGGAATGTTCTTCGGAGCCGTCGGGGCCGGTGCCATCGCCGACCGATTCGGACGCCAGCGGGTCTTCAAGTACAGCATCATCGCCTGGGGCCTGGCGAGCATCGGACTCGCCCTGTCGTGGAACTTCGAATCCCTGCTCACCTTCCGATTCCTGCTCGGTGTCGGCATGGGAGCGGAGTTCCCGGTGGCCGCGGCAATCCTCGCCGAATTCATGCCCTCGTCGAAGCGCGGGCGCTACGCTGCCCTGCTCGAGGGTGCCTGGCCGATCGGCTTCATCACGGCCGGCGCGGTGTCCTACCTCCTGGTCGCCTCCACGTTCGGTTGGCGCGGATTCTTTCTCATGCAGGCCGCCCTGGCCGTGGTCGCGCTGATCATTCGGCGCAACCTGCCGGAGTCACCCCGGTGGCAGGTCTCCCGGGGGCACACGGCCGCAGCGGAACGCACCCTGGCCTCCATCGAAAGCGCGGTACGCGACGCGACCGGCCGGCCACTACCCGAGCCCGAACCCGTGCGCGGCGCGCACGGCGAGGACACCGGACGGGGAGGCTTCCGGGCACTCTTCCTTCCCGCACACAAAGCGCGCACCCTGACGGTATGGGCAGTGTGGTTTTGCCTGATGACCGGCTACTACGGGCTGACGACCTGGATCGGCAAGCTCCTGACCGACAACGGCCTCGACGTCGCCAAGAGCATCGGGTTCGTCCTCGTCATGGCCCTGTGGGGAATCCCCGGGTTCCTGTCGGCCGCGTACCTGATCGAGCGGCTCGGACGGCGTTACTGCCTGGCCGGGTACACCATCGGATCCGGCATCGCCGCCTTCTTCTACGGCCAGAGTTCGGGCACGTTCGAGCTGATCCTCGCCGGATCGTTCCTGCAGTTCTTCTTCTTCGGCATGTTCTCCTCGATCTTCGCCTACACCCCGGAACTGTTCCCCACCCGCAGTCGCGGGGCGGGAGTCGGCTCCGCCACCGCCCTGGGCCGGCTGGGTTCGGTCTTCGGCCCCATCGCGGTCCCCTTCCTGCTCGGCTTCGGCGGCACCGGACTGGTCTTCTCCACGAGCGCGGTCCTGTTCGCGATCGGCGCGCTGATCGTGCTCACCCGCCTGCCCGAGACGAAAGACGCTGTCCTCGAACAGATCCACTGACTTTCCGCATACTCCCACCACGACGAAAGCGAATCCCGTGAACACCGACGAATACCTGTACTTCCTCGACCGCGCGTTCGACGGCATGCTCGCCGTCCTCGGCGAACTCGGCGACGAGCGCGCCAATCAGGCACCACCCTTCGACGGCGCGAACTCCCCCTGGGCCATCACCTACCACTGCACCCAGGTGGCCGACTACTGGATCGGGCACCTGATCGGCGGCCGCGAGAGCAACCGTGACCGAGAGGCCGAGTTCACCGCCCGGGGAACCATCGCCGACCTCACCCGCACGATCGCCGCCCTGCGGGCGAACCTGCAGAAGGACCTCGACGGCTTCGACCCCGCTGCGCCGCTGACGAATACCCCACCCGCCGACTACGAGGGGCCGAGCCGCCAACTGACCCCGAACGGGGTCCTCCTCCACGTGCTCGAGGAACTCTCCCAACATCACGGACAGGTCGAGGTTTCCCGCGACGCCCTGTCGACCGTCCCAGTGGAAGCAGCGTTGTGACCACCTCGACGACACCCCACCCCCTGTTCCCGGGATTCGACGACCTCGACCTCGGTGCGCTGTCCCGGCGCACCGGGGTGAAATGGGCGCGCGCGGTCGAAGCCGGGGCACTCCCGTCGTGGGTCGCCGACATGGACTTTCCTGTTGCCCCGGAGATCCGCGACGCGCTAAAGGACGTCATCGACCGCGGCGACCTCGGGTACCCGAACTGGTTGGGCGGCACTCCCTTGCGTGCCGAGTTCGCCCGGCGGATGTCCGACCGCTACGGCTGGCAGGTCGACCCCGCCGACGTGCGGGAGCAGACCGATCTGATCCAGGCGCTGCAGCTGATCCTGCATCTCGGCACCCGCCCCGGGGATGCGGTGGTCATTCAGACCCCGAACTACCCGCCGTTCCTGGCGACGATCGAAACGATGGGGCGGCGCACCGTCGAATTCCCCTTCGTCGACACCGAGAACGGGTGGGCGCTCGACTTCGACGAATTCGAGCGCACCCTGGCACGGAATCGTCCCAAGGTGCTCGTCCTCGTCAATCCGCACAATCCGACGGGTCGAGTGCACACGCGCGGCGAACTCGAACGCATCGCCGAACTCGCTGAACGGTACGGCCTGCTCGTGATCAGCGACGAGATCCACGCCGAACTGATCTACCAACCGCACCGGCACATCCCGTTCGCGTCCATCAGCGAGGACGCCTCATCGCGGACCGTGACGGTCACGTCGGCCGGGAAGACCTTCAACCTCGCCGGTCTGCGCTGCGCGGTGCTGCATTACGGTCCCACGGACCTGCTGGCGGTCCGGGACAACGAACCCCCCGACCTCTACGGCGCGGTCTCGGTTCTCGGGGTCGTCGGATCCCTCGCCGCATGGCAGCACGGGCAGGCGTGGCAGGACACCCTCATCCGCGTCCTCGACCGCAATCGCGCACGGGTCTACGACGTCCTGACCCGGGCGCTGCCCGAGGCCCGGCACCACCTGCCCGAGGCCACGTATCTGAGCTGGGTGAACGTCTCGGCCCTGCCGGTGGACGATCCGATCGACCGCATCCGCCGCGCCGGGCACGTGCTCGTCGACGGCGGTGCGCCCTTCGGGAAGGCCGGTGACCGGTTCATCCGGATCAACTTCGCCACCTCGGAGGCCCTGCTCGACCGGGTCCTGTCCGGCATCACCGTCGCGCTCACCGGCGAGCACCCGGACCCCGCAGCGCCGTCCACCGAACTCGACCCCTGCACCCTGACGTAAGGACCGATGCACGTGACCACCGCCATTGCCACCACCCACGCGCCGTCCGCGGCGCATCTCTACAACCAGGGAATCCAGGTCGGCGACCTGGTGTTCTGCAGTGGGCAACTGCCCCTGACCGCCGAATCGGGCGTGCTCGTCGGAAAGGACGATCCCCGGGCCCAGACGCGTCAGGTCTTCGCCAATGTGGCCGCGGTGCTCGCGGCGGCAGGCAGCTCCCTCGAGCACGTCGTCAAAGCGACGATCTTCCTCACGTCGATGGAGGATGTCGCCGCCGTCAATGCCGTCTACGCCGAAACCTTCGCCGGCATCAAACCCGCCCGATCCTGCATAGCCGTGCGCGCACTCCCGCATCGGGATGCGCTCGTGGAGATCGAGGTGGTTGCCACGAGAGCGCCGGGTTCGGAATAGTCGAGGACATGGTGCGCCGGACCGGAAGAGTGCTGCCGCCCTGGTATCTCGCCCACGTCAACAGGGTGATCGTGGGTCTGCATCGCTTGGGCGTTCCGATGCCGATGCCCGCGCTCACCGTCCCCGGCCGGAAGACGGGCGTGCTGCGGTCGACGCCCGTCTCACCGTACGAGGTGGACGGCCGGCGCTACGTCGTCGCGGGATACGCCGAATCGGACTGGGCGAAGAACGCCCGGGCCGCCGGGCGTGGTGAGCTGACCCGGGGGCGGCGACGCGAGCGTGTCCGACTGGTCGCGCTGCCGGTGCCGGAGCGGGGCCGGATTCTCCGCGAGTTCCCGACCCGGGTGCCGCATGGGGTCACCATGTTTCTCAAGGCCGGGACGGTCGCGAACTCCTCCCCGGAGGCGTTCGCGGCCGCCGCGGACCGGTGCGAGGTCTTCCGCATCGAGCCGCTCGACTGACGCGGTCACCGAACCTCGAGCGTGCCCACCATGTTCGGATGATAGGTGCAGTGGAACGCGAACGTGCCCGGCTGACCGGGGACGGTGAACGTCGCGGTCGCACCCGGTTCAACCTCCACGTCGAACAGGTCGCCGGTGTCCGCCGTCACGGTGTGTTCGGCGGTGTCGTCGTTGCGGACGGTGACCTCTTCTCCCGGCGCGAACGTGCCGGGCAGGGTGTACGTGAAATCGGAGATCACGATCTCCCGCTGAGCCCCCGCAGGCATCGACATCGGCATCGACATGGACATCGACGGCATGCCGGACATGGGATGGTCCCCGCCGTACGCCGTTTCCGCCGAACCGGACGAGTCGTCACCGTCGCTTCCGCACGCGGCCAGCGCGAAGACGGCCAGCAGGATCGGCAGGACAAGTGTCAGAACGCGTTTCATGGTGTCGCCTCCGGATGACGGTGAGAACGGATGCCCGACGCCCCGCTCCTCGCGGGAGTAGTACCCGTTTTCACGGCCTGCACCCCTCGGTGTGCCCCGTGACTCGTCAGCCGCCGTTCAGCGCCTCCTGCGTCTCGAGGTTCGCCACCGGGGTGCGGAGCGAGGCGACGGCGTCCGCGTAGAGCGAGGACTTGATCTCACCCAGTGTGCGTCCTCGGGTCGCGACGAGGCCCTGCGCATGTTCGACCGCCCTGGTGAGCACGTGCTGCTCGGGGGCGACCTCGTCGACGAACCCGAGTTCGCTCGCCGCGACGCCACCGTACCGACGGCCGGTCACCAGGGCGGTGTGCACGGCCCGCGCGGGCAGGCGGGCCGCGAGCAGCGCAATGCTGCCCGGCGCGTAACTCGCCCCGATGGTGATGCCCGGCAGGCAGAAGTAGCCGCGGTCCTCACGCATCACCCGGTGATCGTGGGCCGCCGCGAGGATTGCGCCGCCGCCGAAGGTGTGCCCGGTCAGCGCGGCCACGGTCGGCAGGGGGAAGGTGAGGATCCGCGCGAACAGGGCCTGCACACGGTCGATGTAGGAGTTCAGCTTGTCGGTGTTGGCGACGACCCAGGCGGTGTCGAGACCGGTGGAGTAGAACTTTCCGAGCCCTGTCGTCACCAGTGCGGCGGGACCGTCGTGTTGCTCGACCTGATCGAGGAGGCCCTCGACTTTGTCGATCCAATCCGGGTGGAAGGCGTTCTCGCTGTCCGGTTCCCCCTCCTCACCGAAGTACAGGACGAACACATCTCCCGAGCGCTCCACGTAAGGCATGCGGCGAGGCTACCCGGAGGCGGGCGCGTCGCGCCCCTCGAGCACGCACACCTCGGTGGGTGAAGTTTCAACTGTCGCGGGGCCGGGTATGTCGATCGTCAAACAGCTGAGGCGGTGGACGATGAAGAGCGGAACAGGCATTGCCGACACCCGCACCGTTCGGGACTACATCCACACGGTTGCCAGGAGCGTTCACGCCGACTCCATCGACTGGTGGGACAGCGACGGCATCGAAGTCGTCCTCGTTCTGCCGCTCCGGTTGCATTATCTGCCGGGACGCAACGCGGTGCTGGCGTGGAACCGGACCTTCGGCTGGTCGCTCGGCGTCGAAGGATTGGGCCGCCGCAGCGTCATCGTGATCGCCGGCCTCGGTATCGGGCGGATGCCGTCACCCGCCGTGTGCGCGGAACGCGCGGTGGAGTTGATCGACGACTACTGCCGCTCGACACCCGCATCACCGGTTGCGCCGACAACCGGTCCCGGCACATCGATCGCCGCGGATCGGTGTCCTCGCATCGGGCGGGACGCTACCGGCAGCGGACGGCGGGACAGAGTCGTCCGCCGGCCGTGACCACGGGCGCCGGGGGCCACGACGACAGCGTGGCCCAACCGCATTCCCCCGCGCAGGAGCAGCCGATCATCGCCGCGGAGGAGGGCGCGGCGCGCATCAGCACGGCGGCGCATCCGCTCGGGAAGCCCGGACCGCGGTTCGATCGCCGGTCCCCGTTCTTCATCGGCATGGCCGGAGCCGCCGGTGTCGCCGTCACGTACGCCCTGATCGAGGTCGTTCTCGCGGCCCGCGGGGTGTTGGTCCTGATCGCCGTCGCCGCATTCCTCGCGATCGGCCTCGAACCCGCCGTGTCCTGGTTGGTGCGGCACGGATTTCCCCGATGGGCCGCGGTTGCAACGGTTTTCGTCCTCTCTTTCGCCGTGCTGGCCGGGTTCCTCGCCGCGGCGATCCCGCCGATGGTGACGCAGGGCGGCGCCCTCGTGCACAACGCCCCGGACTACCTGGGGCACCTCGAGCAGAACTACCCGGTGCTGGGGGAACTCAGCACCCGCTTCCATCTGCAGGACGAACTGCGCCGGGCACTCGATGCGGGCAACGTACCGATCGTCGTCGGCGGGATCGTGGGTGCGGGCAAGTTCGTGTTCAGCGCCATCAGCGGCACCGTGATCGTAGTCGTGCTCACCGCCTATTTCCTGGCCGACTTCGCGCACATCCGGTCGTCGATCTACCGCCTGGCCCCGAACTCGCGGCGTCCACGCACGATTCTGATCGGCGACGAAATCTTCGCGAAGGTCGGCGGATACGTGCTCGGGAACCTCCTGATCTCGTTGATCACCGCCGTCCTCACGTTCGTGTGGCTGGTCGCCTTCGATGTCCCCTACCCGTTGCTGCTGGCCGTCCTGGTCGCCGTGCTGGATCTGATTCCGGTGGTCGGATCCACCCTCGCCGGTGTCGTGGTGGCGCTGGTCGCCCTCACCGTGTCCCTGCCGGTGTCACTGGCCACCATCGTCTTCTTCATCGCCCTCCGCCTGTTCGAGGACTACCTTCTCGTTCCCCGCATCATCGGCCGAACCGTCAAGGTGCCCCCGATGGTCACCGTCGTCGCCGTCCTCATCGGCGGCGCACTGCTGGGGATCGTCGGGGCGCTGCTCGCGATACCCGTCGCCGCCGCCGTTCTGCTTCTCGCCCGCGAGACGGTGTTTCCGCAGCTCGACCGCGGCTGAGCAGGCGGGGCACGAAAACGGCCGTGCGGAAGAAGTTTCCATGTTCTGCTTACCCTGGAGACGTGGGATGCGCCGGGGCATGCTCGGGCGATGTCCCGAGCATGGAGAAAGAGGCGCTGAATGTCGGTGATGAGTCCCACCGAGGCGATGTTCGTGCTGTTCGAGACGCCGTCGCATCCCATGCACGTGGGTGCGCTCGAACTGTTCGAACCACCGCGCGAGTCGGGGCCCGATCATGCCCGGGCCATGTTCGAGGCGTTGATCTCGCACGAGGACGCGTCGGACACGTTCCGCCGGCGCGCCGTACGCCCGCTCCGGGGCGCCAGTTATCCCTGGTGGTCGTTCGACGACCGCATCGATCTCGGCTACCACGTCCGGCACACGGCGGTCCCGGGCCGGGGCCGCATGGAGGATCTGCTGTCGCTGGTGTCCCAGATGCACGGCATGCCGCTCGACCCGCAGCACCCGATGTGGGAGATGCACGTCATCGAGGGGCTCGCCGACGGACGGACGGCCGTGTTCTCGAAGATTCACCTGTCGCTGATGGACGGACCGGCCGGGCTGCGACTTCTCCATCACGCCCTGTCGACCGACCCCGACGCCCGCGACTGCCCCGCACCGTGGACGCCCGGGGTCGCCGGCACGCCGCGGCGGGAATCCGTGCTGCCGGTGGCCATGGTCCGGGCCGGCGTGCGGGCCGCCACCAGCATCGTCGGGGTGTTGCCTGCGCTCGCGAAGGTCGCGTACGACGGCGTCCGCGAGCAACATCTGACCCTCCCCCTGCAGTCACCGCCCACGATGCTCAACGTTCCGGTCGGCCGGGCCCGGAAACTGGCGGC
The DNA here is from genome assembly GCF_030056875.1 of Rhodococcus sp. IEGM 1351. NCBI lineage: Bacteria > Bacillati > Actinomycetota > Actinomycetes > Mycobacteriales > Nocardiaceae > Rhodococcus > Rhodococcus sp. IEGM 1351. Next base: position 71,154 of record NZ_JASHKU010000013.1, read on the forward strand.
ACGGTCGTGGCCGATCCGGCGCCTGGTGTCGGTGGCCACCGCGGCCCGCACCACGATCAACGCGGTGGTGCTCGCGATGTGTTCGGGGGCGCTGCGCCAGTATCTCCTCGAGCAGTACGCGCTGCCGGACGCGCCGCTGACGGCGATGCTGCCCGTGCCCCTCGACCTCGGCGGCACGATGATCGGTCCGCGCGGCCGCGATCACGGCGTCGGCGCGATGGTCGTCGGCCTCGCCACCGACGAAGCGGATCCGGCGGCACGCCTGGCTCGCATCAGCGAATCGGTCGAGCACACCAACCGTGTGTTCGGCGCGCTGAGCCACACCCAGTTCCAGCTGATGAGCGCGCTGGCGATCAGCCCGATCCTGCTCGAGCCGGTCCGCCGGTTCGTCGACGACACTCCCCCGCCGTTCAACGTGATGATCTCGTACATGCCGGGCCCGTCGAGGCCGCGGTACTGGAACGGCGCCCGCCTCGACGCGGTCTATCCGGCACCGACGGTCCTCGGGGGTCAGGCGCTCAGCATCACCCTCACCAGCCGGTCCGGTCAACTCGACGTCGGCGTCGTAGGCGATCGGCACGCCGTCCCCCATCTTCAGCGGATCATCACGCACCTGGAGACGTCGCTCAGCGACCTCGAGCACGCGGTCGCCGCGTCCGGCACCTGACCCTAACCGGGCGGCTGCCGCAGGGACGTGCGGTTCTCCGCCCAGCACCGGGTGACGTGATCGCCGACGAGGTCGTCGAAGGCCAGGCAGGCCGCGGCCCCCAGCAGGATGTCGTCGGCTACTGCGGGCCGGGCCGCGACCAGCCCGCCGGCGAGGTCGCGGCAGACGATCTGTTCGTGCACGGAGTCGGCCTCCACGTGCTCGTCGAAGAACAGGGTGGCCGCCTTCCCGAATCCGAGGCGGCGCAGTCCGGCGGCGTACTTCTTGCTCGGCAGTGCGGACGTGGTCTCCACCGCGCACAGGTGCCCCACCAGGGCCCCGAGACGACCGCGGTGCAGGCCGAACAGGGACAGCGCGTTGAGGGACGCCAGCGTCACGGCGGGCACCGCGTCGATGTAGTGCGCGTAGTCGCCGGACAGCCCGAGCTCGCGCATCGTGGTGGCGAACAGCGCCGAGTGCATCCTCTCGGGCCTGCCGCCGCCGTATTCGTCGGACTGCACCTCCACCAGCGCCGCTTTCGGTGCGCCCGCGAGCCGCGGAATGCCGAGCGTGTGCACGTCGGCCTCACGCAACTGGTTCAGCGAACGGTGGATCAGCAACTCCCGGAACTGGGTGAGATCCGCGTCGTGGGCCATGTGACCGGACAGCCCCGGCGCCGTGCTGGGGGCGGTCATCGCCCACAGCGCTGTCACCACGTCTTCGGCGCCGGTCGGCGCGTCGGCGATGTCACGGATCGCGGCGTCGAACGGGACCTCGAGCGCCGATCGGGCGGCGATCAGGTCGCTGTTCCACTCCCACTCGTCACCGACACCGGTGATCCCCTGCAGGTGCAGTTCGTAGAGCGCGGTCAGGCAGATCTGCGCGTCCTCGTCGACGAGGAAGGCCCGGGGACTGTCGCGCGCCGACGAGGCGAGGGAGCGTGCCGCCGCCACGAACGGTTCGGCATCGGCGCCGTCGGCGCGCAGAATGGAGAACAGGAGATCGCTGACGGGACCGCGCGGCTTCGGGAAGGGCATGGACGTTCCCGATTGCGCCACCGTGTCCGACGTCGACCGAGAGTGCAAAGTAGTCATATGAACTCCATTCCCATTCCCGGGGCCGACGAATCTGCCGTGGCCGACGAGTCCGACGTCACGATCACCGTCTGCCCTGATGGTCCACTCCTGGTGCGGGGTGCTGCGCGGATCCTCGACACCGACGGTAACCCGCTCGGCGACGGCCGGGCCACCGTGGCGCTGTGCCGGTGTGGGCGGACGAGCATCGCTCCCTTCTGCGACAGTTCGCACAAGAAGCGGCGTCGCCCGTAGGACTGTTCCGCATCAGTTCTGCTTCCGACTCTGCGCACGGCGGCGCGCGATCACGAACGTCACGACGCCGACAAGGATCACGATGGCGATGATTTCCATCCGTACCGGTTACCCACTCCGCGGAAAAGCTACGCCGGGCTCCCGCTGTGCCTCCGGACGCGCCGTCGAGAAGTGCAGTGGGACTACCGAAAACGCGAACGGCGCGACATCGGCGGTGATGGTGGGGTGAGAAACGCGTCCCCGTAATTGACACCATGGGGTAACGTCAGAGTCCTGCACGGTTGAGCCCCCAGCCGCAATGGACGGGCACGGTTCACGCGCCTTATTTCGTGCCTGTCTCCTACGTCGCTCGATCGTGAGGAAACGACATGAAATCGGTTCTCAGTGCGCTGCCGACACGCTCCGACCCTGCCGACAATTCGACGCTGTTCAGCTGGGCCGTCGAGCCCGAGCACGGGCGGCTCTCCGTCGTCAGTGCGCCCGGTGCCGGCGGAATTCTCGTCGTCCGGATATCCGGTGACATCGACGTCACCACCCTCCACACCTTCGGGAACCACCTCGACGAGGCGATCAACGAACGACTTCCGTTCGTGCTCGACCTCACGGACGTGCAGTTCTTCTGCGCGTCTGCCCTACCGATACTCGACATCATGGCCGGTCGCGCCCGCAGGCTCGCCGTGCCGTGGGCGGTGACCGGCAACACCGCTCTCCGCAGGCCGTTGACGGCAATGCACATGGCTGCACAGATCCCCTTCGGCGCCGACCTCGAGGACGCCTTCCGGCTGGTCACCGAGGCAATTCACCAGGGTGGGCGCTCGGCGTGAAAGACACTGCTCCGTACGGCACGTCCGACTTCGTGGTGGTCGCCAACCGACTGCCCGTGGACATGGAGACACTCGACGACGGGACGACACGCTGGAAGCGGAGCCCGGGAGGCCTCGTCACAGCCCTGGAACCGATCCTTCACGACCGGGAACGCGGTTCCTGGGTGGGCTGGCCCGGTGTGCCCGACACGAAGGTCGAACCGATCGTCTCCGGCGGGATCGACCTGTACCCGGTGGAGCTGAGCTCGGCCGAGGTCTCGCTGTACTACGAAGGATTCTCGAACGCGACGCTGTGGCCGCTGTACCACGACGTGCTGGTGGCGCCGGTCTTCGACCGGGACTGGTGGCACTCGTACCTGGACGTGAATCGCCACTTCGCCGAGGAGACCGCGCGCACCGCGGCCGAGGGCGCAACCGTGTGGGTGCAGGACTACCAGCTGCAGCTGGTGCCCCGTCTGCTGCGGGAGATGCGCCCCGACCTGACCATCGGGTTCTTCCTCCACATCCCCTTCCCGCCCGTCGAACTGTTCATGCAGTTGCCGTGGCGCAAGGAGATCGTGGAGGGGCTGCTCGGCGCCGATCTCATCGGCTTCCACCTGCCCGGCGGCGCCAACAATTTCCTGTTCCTGGCGCGCAGGCTACTGGGACTCGACACCACCACCGCAGGCGTCGGCGTGCGCAGCGCACTCGGCCGGGTGACACTCGACGACCGGGTCGTGCAGGTCGGAGCGTTCCCCATTTCCGTCGACTCGCGGCAACTGGTCGAACAGGCCACCGATCCCGCCATCGTCGAACGGGCCGCCGAGATCCGCCGCGAGCTCGGGAACCCCCGCAAGATCCTCCTCGGAGTCGACCGACTCGACTACACGAAGGGCATCGACCTGCGGCTCTCGGCGCTCGGTGAACTGCTCGACGAGGGCCGACTCGATCCGTCCGACACCGTGATGGTGCAGCTCGCCACCCCGAGCCGTGAACGCGTCGAGCACTACATGAAGATGCGCAGTTCCATCGAGGAGCAGGTCAGCCACATCAACGGTGATCACGGTCAGATCGGCCGGCCGGTCGTGCACTACCTCTATCAGCCGGTCGATCGCAGCGAGCTGATCGCGCTGTTCCTGGCCGCCGACGTCATGCTGGTCACCCCGATGCGTGACGGGATGAACCTCGTCGCGAAGGAGTACGTCGCCTGTCGAGCGGATCTGGGTGGGGCGCTGGTGCTCAGCGAGTTCGCCGGTGCCGCCGCCGAACTCCGGGGCGCCTACCTGGTGAACCCGCACGACCTCGACGGAGTGAAGAACACGATCATGGCCGCCCTCGACCCGGACCGGGAGCAGGGACGGCGCCGCATGTCGCGGCTGCACCGCCAGGTGCTCGACCATGACGTGCACCGCTGGGCGCAGTCGTTCCTCGGCGCGCTGTCTCCGGTCGCCGGCGACTGATCAGTCGCACTACCCCCGTCGTATCTCGGCAGAGGCCGAAGGAGTACCCATGATTCGCGTTGCCTCCGTCCCGGAGTCACACGTCTACGTTCGTCATCTGGCCGACCCGGACGGAGGCGGCGACGTCGTGCGTCTCCCCGATCCGGTCCCGGCGGACGGTCGCAAGGTCCCCGGCGGATGGTGGCCGCCGCTCATGCTGGATCCGGGATGGATCAGCCGCCACCATCGCGACTTCGACGTGTTCCATATTCATTTCGGGTTCGACGCCATCGATCCGGCCGAGATGAAAGACATCGTCCACGAACTGTCCGTCCGCGGAAAGCCGCTGGTGTACACGGTGCACGACCTCCGCAATCCGCACCACCCGGACCCCGAGCCGCACCTCGAGATCCTGGACGTACTGGTGCCTGCCGCCACCGAACTGGTCACCCTCACCGACGGCGCGGCCGCGGTTGTCGACGCGAACTGGGCCCGCATCGCGACCGTTCTCGACCACCCGCACGTCGTGGAGCGGCCTCTGATCGAGCGTCCCCGCCCGGACTCGGACGAGTTCGTGGTCGGCGTCCACGTCAAGAGCCTTCGCGCGAACATGGATCCGTTCCCGGTACTGGACACCCTGGCCCGGACCGTCTCCGGGCTACCTGGAGCGCGTCTGCAGATCGACGTCCATGACGAGATCTTCGAACCGGGCAATTACTGGTACGCGCCGGACGCGGCGGCGCGACTACTGCAGTACCGAGATGCCGACTGCGTCGAGGTGCGTGTCCACCCGTATTTCTCCGACGACCAGTTGTGGGACTATCTGTCGTCGCTGTCGATCTCGGTGCTGCCGTACCGCTTCGGCACCCACTCCGGATGGCTCGAGGCGTGCCACGACCTCGGCACCGCGGTGGCTGCGCCGACGTGCGGCTTCTACTCGCAGCAACAGGACTGCGCCACTTACGGATTCGACGAGGAATCCTTCGACGCGACCTCGCTCGATCGAGCCATCCGCACCCTGTACGGGTCCGAGACGGCCCGGGCGACGTGGGACGCGCGCGCAACACAGCGGCGCCTCCTCGCGCGTGCACACCACGACCTGTACGAAAGAGCGCTGTCGTGGCGTGCACTGCCGTGAACGGCGATGCGCTCCGCATCGCCCTGATCGCCTCGAGTCGGCACCCCATCCGGCAACCGTTCCCCGGCGGCCTCGAATCGCACGTCTGGCATCTGGCGCGAAGCCTGTGCGCCGACGGGCATCGGGTCAGTCTCTTCGCCGGACCAGGATCCGATCCGGGCCTCGGTTGCGCGCACCTGACGGTGGAGACCTTGGCGACGAGTGTCGCCGCCCAGCGGGACGTGTCCATGCCACCGATGGACTTCCTGCGGGAGCACCATGCGTACCTGCGGTTGATGCTCGATCTCGCCGGGCCGCTGGCGGGGTCGTTCGACGTGGTGCACAACCACAGCCTGCATTACCTTCCCGTAGCCATGGCCCCCGCGGTTCCGATACCGGTGCTGTCGACCTTGCACACACCGCCCACTCCGTGGCTCGAATCAGCTCTCGCCGTCCGGGCCGGCACTGACGCAAATTTCGTGGCCGTGAGCAGGCACACCGCGGCAGCGTGGAGTCACACCGTCGAGCGTATCGATGTCGTGCCGAACGGTGTCGACGTCGATGGCTGGCCCGAAGGGGCCGGCGGCACGGACCTCATCTGGTTCGGCCGACTGGTACCCGAGAAGGGTGCGCACGTCGCGGTCGCGGCGGCGCGCCGCGCGGGCTTCGCGATCCATCTCGCCGGACCCATCAGCGATCCTGCCTACTTCGAGAGCACGATCGCACCCCTGCTGGGTGCCGACGTGACCTATCTGGGGCACCTCACCCAGCCCGAGTTGGCGACAGCGATCGGTCGTGCGGCGGCGGCCGTGATCACTCCACTGTGGGACGAACCCTACGGGCTGGTGGTGGCCGAGGCGCTCGCCTGCGGCACACCCGTCGCCGCGTTCGCGCGCGGCGGTATCCCCGAGGTGGTGTCCGCCGACTGTGGTCGCCTCGTCCCGTCCGACGACGTCGACGCTCTCGCCGACGCGATACCGCAGGTCGTCGCGTTACCGCGTGGGGCGGTGCGAGCGCACGCCCGGGCGCACTGCTCCGAACGCCGCATGGTGGATGCCTACGTGAGCATCTACCGTCGGCTCGCGGCGAACCGTGTCCGCGCCGACGGCGAGCGGCGGGAGGCGTCGTGATCGGCTACTACATCCATCACCACGGGTCTGGGCATCGGATGCGCGCGTCGAGTATCTGTGCGGCTCTGGACACGCCCGTCACCGCGCTGTCCTCGGCGCCGATCACTCCCGGCGCCCCGTTCGCCGACAGCGTCTCACTGGCGCGCGACGACCGTGGTTCCTCCCCCGAGAACCCCACCGCCGACGATGCTCTGCACTGGGCACCCGTGCACGACGTCGGGCTGCGGACTCGCATGTCCCGCATAGCGTCGTGGGTCGACGAGACCCACCCCAGCCTGCTCGTCGTCGACGTATCGGTGGAGGTGGCGGCGTTCGTTCGGTTGCTGGGCGTGCCCGTGGTGGTGATCGCGATGCCCGGCGAACGCACAGATCCAGCCCATCACCTCGGCTACCGGCTGGCCGACCACATCGTCGCCGCATGGCCGCAGGCAATGTACGACCCGGAGTGGTTGCGGGAATTCGCGCACAAAACCACCTTCGTCGGAGGAATCAGCCGGTTCGACGGCCGCGCACCCGCCGGCGGCCCCGACTCGGCCCGCCCGCGGATACTCGTTCTCAGCGGTGCCGGGGGCACAGCGGCGACGCTCGCCGACGTCCGTCGATGTGCACACCGTCACCGCGGATACCGATGGCAGGCGCTCGGGGTTCCCGGGGCACCGTGGGTGAACGACCCGTGGCCGGAGCTGTGCGGTGCCGATGTCGTCGTCTCCGATGCCGGCCAGAACTCCGTCGCCGAGATCGCCGCCGCGCGCCGCCCTGCGATCGTCATCGCCCAGCCGCGGCCGTTCGGCGAACAGGAGGCCACAGCGGACGCACTCGCCCGCGGAGGACTGGCCGTGACGGTACCGCAGTGGCCGGAGCTGAACCGGTGGCCGGCCCTCCTCGACCGGGCACTCGCCCTCGGCGGCGAACGCTGGGTGCGCTGGCAGACCGCGGGCGCCGCCACCCGTGCAGCGGCAGTCATCGACAGTCTCGCGAAACGGGCGGAATCGGTGACATGAGGGTCGCGGTCGTGACGATCGCCGCGCACCGGGACCGTCACCTGCGGATGCAGCTGCGTTCCCTCGGACGGAGCCGGCGCGCCTGCGACGACCACGTCGTCGTCGCGATGGGTGACCCGCGGACGATGGACGCCGTCTCCGAACATGGACACGCGCGGGGAATCTGGTTGGACCATGACGAGGGACCACTGCCACTGGCGGCCGCACGCAACATCGGCGCGGCGGCCGCGCTCGCCGGCGGCGCCGATCTGCTGGTGTTCCTGGACGTGGACTGCATGGCCTCCGAGGAGCTTCTGGGCCGCTACGTGTCGGCGGCCGAGCAACCGGGCAATCGGTCGGCCCTGCTGTGCGGCCCCGTGACGTACCTTCCGCCGCCCGGTCCCGGAGGATACGACCTCGACGGGCTCGACCAGATGCGATCCCCGCACCCCGCGCGCCCCGCGCCGCCGAACGGGTCCGTGACGGCGGGAACCGATTTCGATCTGTTCTGGTCACTGTCCTTCGCGGTCGGCCGCGCGACCTGGCAGCATGTCGGCGGGTTCTGCACCGACTACTCCGGCTACGGCGGGGAGGACACCGACTTCGCGCAGACCGCCCGCGCCGCGGGCGTCGGTCTGAGATGGGTGGGCGGAGCCGACTCGTTCCACCAGCATCATCCGGTGTCCGATCCGCCCGTCGAGCACCTGCGCGACATCCTCGCCAACGCCCGCACCTTCCACCGCCGCTGGGGGCGGTGGCCGATGCGGGGCTGGCTGAACGCGTTCGAAGCCGGCGGTCTGATCGAGTACGACCGCGACCTCCATACGTGGGTGAGGACATGACCTCACTCGGGATTCGTCGTCACCGATTCGACGATGCGACGCGCCACCTCCGCCAACTTGATGTGTTCCTGCTGCGACTGCGCGACGAGGATCTCGAACGCCTGGTCCGCGGAAACGCCCCGCAGCGCCATCACGATGCCCTTGGCCTGCTCGATGACCGCGCGGGACTTCATGGCCCTCGTGAGGCCCGAGACTTCGTTCCGGGCCAGCTCCACGCTGCGGGCGCTTCTCAGCAAACCCTCGATCGCCGTCGTGTAGACGAGCAGCACCACCGCGTCGAGTTCGCTGAACCCGTGATCCCCCTGCCCGTAGATGTTGAGGGTGCCGGCGAGGGCCTCGTCGACGGCGAGCGGCGCGGACAGGAAGCTGCGCATACCGGCCTGGTCGAGATTGTCCGCGACCGACGGCCACCGGGCCGCGGCCTCCCCGAGCCGGGCCTTGACGACCTTCCGTGTTCCTGCGACACCGAAGTAGTCGCCGTCGATGGCCTGGAAGTTCTCGATGTCGATCTCACGGATCGCCTCGTCCGTGTACGCGACGGTCACTACCCGCCCGTCGCGCAGCAGCGATATCCCGGCCATGTCGGCGTCGGCGATCGCGTCCACCACCTGTTCGCAGACCCGCTGCAGTAGCAGGCTCATCTCCACCTGCGACCCGGAATTGCGATTGAACTCGTCCAACGCGGTTGCCAAGGAGCCCAATTGGGCAGCGATCGTCGCGCTGTCGAGATCGGGGGACATCGACTCAGGGTGCTCACCCACAGTCTCGGCCATTCTCGGATACACCTCAAATTCCGGGTGTAACCGACAGGACACCCACTGAACGAACGCAGCAGTTGTCTCTACCGTCGAGAAGACTTTACTCGACCCCGGGACCGTCCTCGTCCACCGATCCCGTCCCGGACGGCGAGCCGGGAGATTCCCCGGTCAGCAAGCTCAGCGCTGCAGCGGACGGCCGGAGGATGCTTCCGGCGCTCATCGACGAACCCCGGGTCAGACCGCTGTGGTAGGACACTGCATCCTCGAAGTGGCCGAGCCGTTCCTCCGCCGTCCGGCAGGCGGCGACGTGAGCGTCGCGGCTGTCGGCGAAGGCGACTTCGGATCGGATCACCTCTGCCAGAGCCTCCACGAAACGACCGCCTGTCCCCACCTCCTTCCGGCGGCGACCGGACCGGCGGCGCGTCGCACGTTGGCGCGCGCGCTCTCCGCCGTCCAGGCCACGGCGTCCAGGGCGTCGTCCAGTTGCACCCGCACCTGCGCCGACCGTTCGGCCCAACGATCGGGCCGTCCACCGGTTCCGGCGCCCACCGCGACCGCCAGGATGCGGTCGCCGAGCATCGCCGGCTGATCGGAACCGCCGTACGCCCACGAGCGCAGGCGCCGGAGCGCGGTGATGTGCAGCAGCCTTCTCTCCCTTCGTGCGACGACGACTGCCGGGTGCCCGACTCGCGGCAGCATCAACCGGCGGGGTTCGAACGCGGTATGTCCGGGTATGCCGGGCACTATGAACACCCACGTGACCGCGACCCACCTGCAGACACTTCTCGATTCGCCACTGCCGGATCCCGCCCTGATCCTGCAGAGCGGCGCCCCCACCATCGTCGATTCGGGTGAGCTGGGCGACGAGCATCAGTCCCTGGTCATCGTGACCCGGGACGAGTTGCGCGAGCAGCTCCCGAAAGACCGCGACTGCTCGCAGAGCGATCTGGAGTTCCACGCCGCGTCGCTCGAATCGACTGTCGCGGGTTTGGGTGGGTGACGCGTGGTCAGCCGCCGCCCAACTGCTCCCGCAGCCCGGACAGGGTGCGCGCCAGGATCCTCGAGACCTGCATCTGCGAGACGCCCACGCGCTGGGCGATTTCCGTCTGGGTCATCGATCCGAAGAACCGCAACATCAGCACACGGCGTTCGAGCGGCGGAAGTTTCTCCAACGCCGGCCGCACGGCGGCGTGACTTTCCACGTTCGCGAGCTCCGGGTCCTCCTCACCGAGAGTCTCGGCGAGGGGAAGGTCGTCGGGATCATCACCCATGGCCGCATCCATCGACAAGGTTTGGTAGGCATTCTTCGCGAGCAGGCCCTCGGACACTTCCCGGACGTCGAGTTCGAGTTCGGCGGCGATCTCACTGGCCGAGGGCGACCGTCCCAGTTCCTGCGACAGCTCGTCGACGGCCTTGGTGATCAATGCGTGGAGTTCCTGCATGCGCCGGGGCACTCGCATCGACCAGCCGGTGTCACGGAAGTACCGGCGAACCTCCCCCATGATCGTGGGCACCGCGTAGGACACGAAGTCGAAGCCGCGGTCCGGATCGAAGCGGTCGACGGCCTTGACCAGCCCGAGCCGGGCGACCTGCAGCAGATCCTCGTGCGCCTCGCCGCGCCCACCGAATCGGCGGGCGATGTGATCGGCGAGGGGAAGGCAACGTGTGATGACCTCGTCGCGCAGGACGGATGCGTCCCCGGACGACGCGTCCAAAGCTCGCAGGCGCGCAACCGCGGGCGCCACGTCCTTGTAGTCGTCTCTGCCGGGACGGTGCCCTTCGCCGCGTTCCGAAACCGGAGACACTAGATGGTGCCCCGGTATTTGACCAGTTCCACCGCCACGGTCCGTTCGACGGACCCGTTGCCGACGGGTCCCGCCGATACCGAAACCGCATTCATCAACGTCTCGAGCACGTGCCAGCCGAAGCTCTCCCGGTTGGGCACTCCACCTCGGGTGAGGGGTGCACTGATCGTCACGTGCAACCCCGTCTCCGTGACGGCGAACGAACATGTCAGTTCGGCGCTTCCCGGCGCAGCCGCGATCAGTTCCGAACACACTTCGTCCACGGCAAGTTTGATATCGGCCACGTCGTCGAGCGTGAAGTCTCCCAGCACGGCGAGAGTTTCCGCGACGGCGCGCACCACAGGCAACTGTTCGAACTCCGCCGCCACACGAAGTTCCACGGGCACACCGGATCTCGTTTTCATTCGTCTAACCTCGTCGACCTCGGCCATCTGCACTCCACGTCTGTGTCGTCGGTTTCTGCGACTCTCGGCAGCGTACCCAGCTGCCGCGACCCTCAACCCGTCGGCGAACGAAAGTGCGAGCTGGGCCGAAATGCGTCCCGACTTGCCGGTTCGACGGACTCGATTCGGAGGGCTCAGGCGACCCGGACGTCGCGCGCCTGGTTGCCGGTCTCGGTGCGGCAGACGGTGAAGCTGACGCGCTGCCCTTCCTCGAGAATGCGGTGACCGTCTCCGGCGATTTCGGAGACGTGCACGAAGATGTCGTCGGATCCGTCGGCCGGAGCGAGGAAACCGAAGCCCTGTTCGGCGTTGAACCAGCGCACCGTGCCCGTGCGCAGTGCCTCCGACTGCCCGGCAGGCAGTGTGTGCCCGGCGCTCATCGTTCCGCCCTTCGATCGGCCAGGCCGTGGAGGGCAGCTCCGCCCCACAGACTCGCAACGAGCAGAACCACAAGCAGAGCCACGTTGAGCATTGCTCCTCCTCGGCGTATGCACGGTCGACCCCTGGTCGAATCAGACCGAAAATAATGCCTCTCTTGCGGGTACGGGGCGATTCGGGCGGAGCCTATGCACAATCGAGATCTGCCGGGCCCAGCGCATCCTCTCCGAACACCGCAGAAGATCTGATTTGCCCGACATAGATTTTGTAGTACGGTCGAGTGGTCGGAACTTCAGCAGTCGAATCAGAAACGTTGGTCGACGCGAGCGCGGGGTTGCGGCGAGGCAGGTGCTGGTGATTCGAGACTGCTCACCACGGGTACGCGGTGAGTTCAACTGGCGCCCCGCCTCCCGAGCAACCGACGGGGCACCGAAGCCTCGAAGTTCCGCAGGCAGGTATGTAGCGAAAGAGAGGACCGAGAATGTCGAAGTTCACCGTGCCAGGTCTTTCCGACGATCAAGGCGCGCGAGTCGCCGACATACTTCAGAAGCGGCTCAGCGCTTACAACGATCTGCATCTGACGCTCAAGCACATTCACTGGAATGTGGTTGGTCCGAATTTCATCGGCGTGCACGAGATGATCGACCCGCAGGTCGAACTGGTGCGCGGCTACGCGGACGCCGTCGCCGAACGCATCGCCGCGCTGGGGAAGTCGCCCGACGGAACCCCGGCCGCCATCGCCCGCGACCGCACCTGGGACGACTACTCGGTGAAGCGCGATACGGCACAGGCGCACCTCGGAGCCCTCGACCTGGTCTACAGCGGTGTCGTCGAAGACAACCGCAAGGCGATCTCCGAGACGGGCGATCTCGACCCGATCACCGAAGATCTTCTCATCGGGCAGACCGGCGAACTCGAGAAGTTCCAGTGGTTCGTCCGCGCCCACCTCGAGAACTCCGGGGGCAGCCTGTCCAACAACGGCGCGCACTCCGAGAAGCAGGCAGCCGCGCAAGCGCGGTGAGTACTGCCGAATCTCCCGTCCACAACCGAAAGGTGACGAACATGGCTGAGAACAACAGCGGTCCGGCCGAGGCCGTGAAGGGCGTCGTCGAAGACGTCAAGGGTAAAGCGAAGGAAGCCGCGGGTGCGGTGTCCGGTCAGGACGATCTCACCCGCGAGGGCAAGGCGCAGCAGGACAAGGCGGCCGCCCAACGCGAGGCCGCCGCAAAGGAAGCCGAAGCGGAGAAGGCCCGAGGCAAGGCCGAAGCGCAGGAAGCACGCCAGCGCGCCGAACAGTGAGACGGTGCGGGCCGGATCACGATCGGCCCGCACCGAGCGTCTCTTCTCCGAGTGGAATCGGCCGGCGCCGGTCACCACTCCCCCCCCGAAAGGACTGATACGTGCTAGGACTGGGAATTCTGGGCTGGATCATCATCGGCGGCCTCGCCGGGTGGATCGGCAGCAAGATCATGAAGACCGACGCTCAGATGGGAATCATCCTCAACATCGTCGTCGGAATCATCGGCGGCCTCCTCGGCGGCTTCATCCTCAGCCTCTTCGGCACCGACGTCGAAGGTGGCGGTCTCTGGTTCAGCTTCTTCACCTGCCTACTCGGCGCGGTGATACTCCTGTTCCTGGTCAAGCTCGTCACCGGACGAAGCACGGCCGGTCGACGCTAGTCGGCCCGTACTCCGGAACCGGGTCTGCCCATCGCACGATGGGCAGACCCGGTTCTGTGGCTCTCTCCCCGTATTCCCCGCGAAATAGTGCCCTCACCGCCGGTGATGGGGTACTCCAGAGGGATGGACAGTCGAGGACTGGATCGCGACGATGCGAACTGGAACTTCCGCGCCCGGCACGAGACCGAGACTCAACGGCTCGACCGGAACTGGAGTGGCCTTCTGCAGGAACTGCGTGTCGTGCAGACCGGCGTGCAACTGCTCACCGGCTTCCTGTTGACGTTGCCGTTCCAGCAGCGTTTCGAGGACCTCTCGAACAGCGAGGTCGCCATCTATCTGGCGACCGTCGCACTGTCGGTGACGTCGACCATGCTTCTGGTGGCCCCTGCCGGCCTGCACCGCATGCTCTTCCGCCGGCACGCGCTCCCGGATCTCGTCTTTGCCTCGCATCGCCTCGCGATCTGCGGCATCGCCACCCTCGCGCTGGCGCTGATCGGTGTGGTGGCGTTGATCTTCAGCTTCGTGATCTCGCCCCTCGTCGGAGCCCTCGCCGCCGCGGTGGCCTTCGCCATGTTCTGCGGACTGTGGGGATTCGCTGCGATCCTGCAGTCGCGGCATCGCTCGACCGACGGCGACTCCGCAGACCGGTGAGCACGGCGGAAGACCATTCTGTTTCGCCCGGAACGCTCCCGGGTAGGCGGAGCGGAGACGAGGAAGGAGCACGGACATGACCGATATCCATCGCGCCGATGCCCCGCGGGTCCAACCGCCCGGCGCTGCACACGATCTCGACGAGCTGTCGACGGTCCAACTCGTCGAACGACTCACCGATCAGGTAACGGGACTCGTACGGACCGAGATGACCCACGCCCTCACCGAAGTGAAAGACAAAGGAACGCGCTTCGGGATCGGAGCAGGTGTCTCCGGAGTAGGCGTGCTGCTGCTGTACGGATTCGGGGCCCTCGTCGCCACCGCCATTCTGGCACTGACGACGACACTCGATCCGTGGCTGGCCGCGTTGATCGTGGCCGCCGTGCTGATCATCGTGGGCAGTGTCGTCGCGGCGGTCGGAGCCCGCCGCGCCAAGAACGCGCTGCCGCCCGTGCCCGAGCATACGGCCGACAGCGTTCGCGCCGACGTCGACACCGTGAAGGAAGGTCTTCGATGACCGACCCACAGCCGCAACCGGAACCTTCCGTCGCCGAACAGCGAGCCGCACTCGCATCCACTGTGGATGCGCTACACCGCAAGGTGGACGTGCCCGCACGCGCGAAAGCCGGCGCGCGTCACGAACTCGACAGGATCCGGCAGCAACCCCGCGGTGCCGTGGCGGCCGGACTCGTCAGCGCATTCGTCGTTGCCTACCTCGCCGTACGACAACGCCGTCGGCACAGCCACTGAAGGAGAGCGTGATCATGACCAAAGACACTCACGGCGAGACGGACGAGCCCAAGGGTGGCCGTCCCGGTCCCGCCGATCACGGCAAGGACGGCGGCATGGCGACAAGAGAGAACGCACCCGAGTTGGCGGACGACTCCGCCGACGCCGAAACCGAGACCGACTGATGAAACTCAGATCACCGCTCGAGCACAGGAGGACTGCAGTGACGTATCAGCCGGACAACGGACCCAGCCGTGAGTTGAACTCCGAGCACCACCCGCAGGACGATGCCCACACCATGCGCAATCACGCCGGTGAGGCGATCACCGACAGCCGGAACTGGCCGGGATACATCCTCATCGCCGCAGGAATCGCCGTGCTCGGATTGACGCTGGTCGCGGCCGGGTACGGATTCGAGGGCTGGGCGCTGATCGGTGGGATCGCCTGCGTCCTCTGCCTCGTGCTCGGCACGGGGCTCGTGCTCCTCGAACGGCGTCGCGTCAAGGCCCTCGAAGGCAAGGACCTGACCGATCAGGAAGGACATTGACAGATCCGAAGGTGGACCTTCACCGCTACCTCCAAGCTGGACGGGCTGTCCGAATACGTTCGGCCGATCCGTCCAATTCCCACCGTGGGTGACCGATGACGCCGAAGACATGGACATGTGGGCGACCCCCGACGAGTCACGCGAATACATCGTCGGGCAGTACCGCACAGCATGGGCGCACGCGGACGACACCATCCGGACTCTCCCGCTCGACGCGACGGTCGGACTTCGGCCCGACAACACCAACGTGCCCGCAGAAGACCGGACGTGGTGGCAGAGCTACCGGACCCGCCTCCAACGTGCTGCACGCGAAGCCGAGCAGCACTGACGAGGGGTCACCCGGCCGCCGGCGGAACCGTTGTCGTGGTGACGACCGGCGTGGTGGTCGTCGGTGACTCCGATGCCGTGGTCGCAGTGGGTTCCGCCGCGGTAGTGGTCACCACGGATGTGTCCGCTATTTCTGCTGTTTCCGCGACGGCCTGAGGCACCGAGGTCGCAGGTTCTGCGGCTACCTCGACGACTGTCGTGGGTTCCGGTGACGTAGTCGTCGCGACCGTCGTCGTCGGTGTCGGCGAACTGCTGGTCGTCGTGGTCGTGCCGACCGGGTTGCTCGCCAACTGAGCCTTTTTCGCGCTGTCGGTGGTGGGGGCGACCTGTGACGCTTCCGTTTCCTTCGTGGACGCAGCGGCGAGCTTCGCGGTCGACGGTTCCGCAGCGGCCGCTCGCGCTTCGCCCTTTTCCGCTTCCTGCGCCAGGTGCGTCAACCAGGCCGCAGCGTACTGGGCGGACGTCAGCGGTTTCCCGCCGGCGGCGTTCGCATCACGCCAGTAGTCGAAGTGATGGCCCGTCCCCTCCCCCAGCGTCTGCTGATACGGGTCGCTCATCGCCACCTGGATCGTGTTCTGGTTGTCCGCGATGAACCCGATGATCTCGTTCCGCACTTTCGCGGGCAGGTAGACCAGGTCGACCGCTTGATTCGACGAGATGGGACCAGCTGACGTGTCCGTTTGCGCCGCAGCGGCATCGAGCTTGTACGCAGGATCCGACACCTTGACCAGGACGTCGAGGAACGTCTCATCGGATTGCATCCAATTGTCTTGCGACTGAATGTCCGCGAACGCGGCGAGGGCGAGCTGCCCGAGCACCACCGCAAGATCCTGTCCTGTCGCCGGGGTCAGCCCGTCCTTCTGCAGAGAGTCGACGTTCAACTGCCGTCCCACGTTGATCACGAGTTGCAGTAGCGCAATGTTCTCGGGTGCGGAGCAGGTCAGGTCGCCTTCCGAGCAGAACGATGCCACCTTCCCGTCCAGGGCACCGAAGCTGCCCGACGTGCCCGGCAATGCTCCCCGCCCGGACGTGCCCGCCTGCCCCGACTGGTACGCAAGGTCGAAGCCGTCGGGATTGCGGAATTCGTTCTCCGAACCGGGAAATGGCCCTCCCCCGAGGTTGCGGCCGGCATCCGCCAGGATGACGACACCGACAACGGACGCGGGATCGAGAATGTCGTACGAGCCGTCCTGGCCGTCCTGGTTGCCGACCTCCATCGCAACCCGCCGTGCCACATCGGCGCCCTCGCTGTAGCCGACGATCGAGAACTTCGTGTCCGGACACGACGCGTGGATCGACCGCATCACCGTTTCGGTGTTGTCGACGCCGGCGTTCACGGCGTCCTCGTACGAATTCATGTTGGCCGGATACTCGATGTAAACCGCGGCGTAGGACCCTCCGCCGACGGATTGCTGCGGCGCATTCACCACCTCGTCGATCCAGGGGCTGCTGTAGTCGCTGGAGTACGACGCGGGAAGGCGTGTGCCGTCGGGCGCCACGAGCATCCGGTTCCCCTCGCGTGGGGTGTCACCGCGGCCGGCAACGGCGATACTGACCATGTCGTAACACGCATCCGAGGCCGCCGCCGTCAAGGCTGTCGCCGTCGTGGCCGGTGAACCCGGGTTCGACCACGGTGTCGCGAGCAGCGCCGCCAGCCCCAACGCGCCGGGCGCGATCAGACTGCCTGCGATCCTTCGTCGATGCGCGACCTTGCGTGCCGAAACGCGACGTTCCATGGTCTACCCCATCCGTTCGTAGCCCGTGTCGAACACCCGAGTAGGTGTCAACGCGTTAACAGACAAGTCGCACATTGCATCAGCGGCGTTACACCTCCGCCTCGGAAGGTGTCGTTCAGGAGGCGCGGAGGTGTGTGCTCACAACAGTTTCGACCTCCGACTGTCGTGCCGCGGTCGGGAGCGGTGGGGCCGCAGATCGGTAGTGGTGCCCGGTCGGGGTGCCGAGGTCGATGAGGTGGGTGCGGCCGGGGTTGTGCACCGGTCGGGCCGTCCAGCCTGGTGCTTCCTTCGCGTAGTTGCAGGCCTCGCACAGCCCGGACCCGTTTCGCGCGGTGGTCGCCCCGTGCTGTCGGCGGGAGCGGATGTGATCGTGATGCCGGATCGGCGCATCACACCACGGCGTACGACACGTGCGGTCGCGGAGGTCGATCAGCTTCCGCAGGCTCTTCGGGAACGTGCGCGACTGCGACTCCATCGCCGTCAACGCCCCCGACTGCGGGCACGAATACACCCGCCGCAGCGACGTCTCGGTGTCACTGTCGACGGCGTCGGCCACCAGCCGCCGAGCGATACCGGCCGGCACCGGCCCGAACCCGTGGAGCTGCGCGGCCACGTGCCCGCCGGCCAGCAACGTCTCGTCCGAGAGCACCAGATTCACCGCCACCGGCACACCCGACGCCACTGACGCTCCGGTGCCGCGCTCGAACAACAGATCCACCATCAGCTGATTGCGAGTGCGACCACCACTGTCCCCGGTCGCGATCAGACTGTCCGCATCCCGGCCCAGGGTCGCCTGCAGACACACGGCCTGCTCGACCGGCATCAACACACTCAGATAGGCCATCGAATCCGGCGCCGGGCGGGTCGTGACCCGACGCTCGGACACCGCCTTGCGATGCCGCCGCACCACGCATGCGGCGTCGAGTTCCACCGCCAACGCCTGTGCGCGTGCAATCAGACCGCGGTCGCCGACACCGTCGAGAATGGCTGGATCCGAGCACAACCGGCGGTCCACGATGCCCCGATCGGCCGCCGACAGGCACGCTGTTTCCCGCACCAACAGGGTGGCCCGCCATTCGTTCAACCGCCCGGTCCGCAACAGGGCCAGGGTGTGCGGCATCTCGTGCACCAGAGCCTGCGCGAACCCCAGATGCCGACCGCCACGGTTCGGGGACTCTCTGCGGGCCAAAGCAATCTGCGAGGCGATACCCCGGTCCCACTCCGCCCGCGGCAACCCCCGAGCCCTGCGGTCCGCACGGATACTCGTCGCGACGCCGTCGGCGGTCACCGCCTGCACCGCACACCCGACCGACTTCAACGCCTCGATCGCATCGAGCCACTCGATGCCCAACCCCGCGTCCCCACCCGCCTCGACACATCGCAGCCGCGCCGTGAACGCACGCAACTCGTCCAGATCCGGTGCCATCAATTCCCCCACAACCAACCTCCCCCAAGGCCATTCGAATGCATGTTCGAGTCTAGCGAGTCGCCGCACGCGTGGCAATACTCGGACGGAAGACCTCACCGCACGCGATGCCGGCCACCCTCGGCCCACCAGGGGTCGTTACCGTTCTGGCAGAATTGACCAGACGTCGCGAGAACTGCGGCGCCGGTTCACGCCGCGTTGGTGCACTTCGGGAGGCGAACGATGCCGAATGATCCTTCGGAGATGACGCATACCGGAGACGATGGACCCAGCGCCGTCTTCGCGAAGCTGGCCGAGATGGTGTACAACGGCGACGAGTTCGCTCAGGTCTACCAGGCCATCTGCGATGCCGCCGCCACCCTGGTACCCGGGTGTGACCACGCCAGCCTCATGCTGAAGGAGAACGATCGCCACGTCACCGTGGCCGCGAGCGACGACATCGCGGCCCGGGTCGACGCCCTCGAGCGAGCCGAGCAGGAAGGGCCCTGCCTCGATGCGATCGAGAACGATGCACCGCAGGTCGAAGCCGAGCTGGCCCGTTCGACCCAGTGGCCACGCCTTGCCCGTCGGGCAACTGCCGAAACCCCGGTCCGGGGCGCTGCCGGGTTCCGGCTGATGATCCGCGGCCGCAAGGTCGGCGCACTCAATTTGTTCTCGGACAAACCAGGAGAATTCACCGACGAATCGATTGATCAGGCGATTCTGATCACGGCGTTCGCGGCGGTGACGCTGACAGCGCTCCACGAACACCAGGAAGCGCAGACCCTGCGTGAGGGCCTGGCCAGCAACCGCGAGATCGGAAAAGCGATCGGATTGTTGATGGCCTTCCACGACATCTCCGAGGGTAGAGCCTTCGACTTGCTTCGCAAGACGTCGCAGGACATGAACATCAAGCTCACGGGTGTCGCACGGGAAGTCATCGCGCATCACAATTCGAAGTTCGACTGACACGTCCTCGGCTCACGAGCGGGACCCCCACCTGCCTCCGTTAGAGCGCGTTGGCAATCGGTTGATGCCGATCTGGTGGAGACGTAGTGTTGATCGCGCGTGGTTGAGAACACAGCCGCAGATTGTCCGGAGGCCGCAGCAGTGCGCGGTGGACAAATATTGTGTGCACTCCCACTGCGGTCTTGGTGCCGCTGCGCTCCATTCGGCGCGCGGACACCAACTGAGTGCACGCGATCGGAGGGTCATGAAACCATCACGCACGTCGTTCCGGGTCACTCCCCTGACCGCAAAGCCGACCGGCCACGTCACACGGGATGCGCTCAACCGTGACCGTGGATTGCGGATGGCCGTCGAGTTCGCGCCGGACGCCGACGCCACGGTGGGACGAATCTCTGGCGACATCGATGTGCTCGCCGCTCCTGCCTTCGCGCTCGCTCTCGCGCACCTGACCGACGGGGGCTCCCGTTCACGCATCATCGTCGACATGACTGCAGTCGACTTCGTCGGAACCTCGGGATTGTCGATCCTGTCCGAGTTTGCGGAATCTGCTAGGCGGCAGCACATTGCATGGGTGCTGGCGGGCAATCGAGCGGTGCTCCGACCTGTCGAGGCCATCGGCCTCGACGCGATGATCCCCACGTGCCGCACGGTTCGCGACGCCTTCGAGAGGGTGGAGAAAATCGCACACAGCTGATCGGAGTCGACATGTCCGGGAAGCAGCCCACTCGTGGGCGTCAGGAGGCAAGCGTCGCGGAGACCGCGCGTGCACTTCTCGACAACGCCGGCCCGACGTACGCGTCCGCGTCGCACGTGACCTTGAAGGACACCCCGACGCCGCTCTTCCAACTGCTGACACTGTCTTTGCTGCTGAGCACGCGGATCTCCTCGGAGATCGCTGTCGCGGCGGCCCGGGAACTGTTCCGAGCGGGCTTGCGCAGCCCACGCGCGGTACGCACGGCGGACCGTCGCACCATCATCTCTGCACTCGGCAGAGCGGGTTACGTGCGCTATGACGAGAGCACGGCTACCCGTCTGCACGCCGCCGCAGTTCGAGTCGACGACGAGTATGGCGGCGACCTGCGCCGGCTGGCCCGAGCCTGCGATCAGGAGATCTCCGGAGCAGTTCGGTTACTGACGGAGTTCGATGGAATCGGCCCGGTGGGCGCCGACATCTTTCTCCGGGAAGTTCAGGACGTGTGGCCGTGGGTGCGGCCCTACTTCGACACGCGAGCGAGCAAGTCTGCGCGCGAGCTGGGACTGCCGGACGATCCCGACGCACTGTCCGCCCTTGCCCCGGAGGGTCGAGTGGCGGAACTGGCGGCCGCCCTGGTGCGGGTCTCTCTCGACACGCAACTTCGGGAGGATGTGCGCGGCAATACGTGCTGAGAACCGGCGCCGGTACTACTCCGCTCTGATCGCCTTCGACTCGCGCTCGTCGTCCTCGCGGAACATTGCTTCGATGCGGTTCTTGATCTCCATCGTGCTCATCGAGCCACGAGAGGGGGCGAAGCCGCGATTGCGAGCGGAGGTGGGCGTGGTGAAGGTGTTCATGTGAGTGCTTTCTGTCTTCTGCGCCGGCGAGTGCCGCGTGGTGGTCGAAGGGTGCGCCCGCGAGGCGGACGGTTAGATCAGGAGCGCGGCGAGTACTACGGCGGCGAGCATTGACACGGAGGTGGCGACGGCGACGAGCACGGATCCCGTCACGACGACTGCGGGCGCGGTTGCGGTTGCCGCCGAGACAGAGGCGATGTACACGGTCGGACGCAGCGTGTGGCGGCGTCGCGGCTCCTCGACAGTGGGCGGCGACGTCGTGCGCTGATCGTCCTGGTGCACCGTGGTGCGGGTCATGAGTTGGCGTACCCCGTTGTAGCAGCTGAGTGACTCGAGTCACAAACTTACGAGTATGTTGTACATCACAACATGCCCTCGCGCCAGTCGGTGCCATCTACACCATGCGCAGGCCGGAGGGGATCATCGCCGAACGGTGGAGCAGCTGACCGCCCGTCACGGATCGCGACGATCGAAAAGAATCCGTGCAGGGATGTCGAGAACCCGCGCGTCGCTTCGTCCCCGGAGTGAACACGGCCAGAATGGGCCGCACCGCACCAAGGAGAACATGATGGCCAAGTACCTACTGCTCAAGCACTACCGTGGCGCGCCCGCATCGATCAACGACGTGCCCATGGACCAATGGACGCCGGAGGAAATCTCGGCCCACGTGCAGTACATGAACGACTTCGCCGCCCGGCTCGAGGGCACCGGCGAGTTCGTCGACAGTCAGGCGCTCTCCGCGGAGGGCACGTTCGTCCGCTACGACGGTGAGGGGCGACCGCCGGTCACCGACGGCCCGTTCGCGGAGACCAAGGACCTGATCGCCGGCTGGATGGTGATCGACGTCGAGACCCGCGAGCGGGCGCTCGAACTGGCCGGCGAGTTGTCCGCGGCCCCGGGGGCGGGTGGGAAGCCGATCCACGAATGGCTCGAGGTGCGCCCGTTCCTGACTGAGCCCCCGACCATCACGGAGTGACGGTGGACGACGCACTTCTGCGGACCCTCACCCCCACCGTGATCGGCGTCCTCGTCCGGCGCGGAGCCGACTTCGCGGCGGCCGAGGACGCCGTGCAGGACGCCCTGATCGAAGCCGTGCGCGCGTGGCCGGACAACCCGCCGCGAGACCCCAAGGGCTGGCTGGTCACCGTGGCCTGGCGCAAGTTCCTCGACGCCACCCGCGCCGACAGCTCCCGCCGAAACCGCGAGGTGCTCGTGGAGGCAGAGCCCGTACCCGGCCCGGGCGAGGCGGTGGACGACACGCTCCAGCTGTATTTCCTGTGCGCGCACCCGTCCCTGACACCGGCCTCGGCCGTCGCGCTCACGCTGCGCGCCGTCGGTGGCCTGACCACACGTCAGATCGCGCAGGCCTACCTCGTGCCCGAGTCGACCATGGCCCAGCGGATCAGCAGGGCCAAGCGGACCGTCTCGAGCGTCCGGTTCGACCAGCACGGCGACGTCGCCACGGTGCTGCGCGTGCTCTACCTGGTCTTCAACGAGGGCTATTCCGGGGACGTCGATCTCGCCGTCGAGGCGATCCGGCTCACCCGCCAACTGGCGGCCATGACCATCCATGAGGAGGTCGCGGGCCTGCTCGCGCTCATGCTGCTCCACCACGCCCGGCGTCCGGCACGGACCCGCACCGACGGCAGCCTCGTGCCCCTCGCCGAGCAGGACCGCAGCCTGTGGAACACCCGCCTGATCGCCGAGGGCGTCGACGTGCTCCAGACAGCCCTCGCCCGCGACCGACTGGGCGAGTTCCAGGCCCAAGCTGCCATCGCTGCGCTCCACGCCGACGCCCAGAAGGCCGAGGAGACCGACTGGGTGCAGATCGTCGAGTGGTACGACGAACTGGTCCGCCTCACCGACAGCCCGGTGGCCCGCCTCAACCGCGCCGTCGCGGTCGGCGAGGCGGACGGCCCGAGAGCAGGCCTGGCTGCCCTTGCGGGGCTCGACCCCACCCTTCCCCGGTACTCCGCGGCCGCAGCGTACCTACACGAGCGCGACGGTGACCCTGCGACCGCAGCGCGGCTCTACGCCGAAGCTGCCCGGTCGGCGCCCAACCTCCCCGAACGCGACCACCTCACACGACAGGCCGCGCGGCTCAACACGCAGCTGCGCAGTTGAACCGCGTCGTATGTGTCGGTTGCTGAGGTGATTGGTTGAGGAGAGGGACGTTGGTTGTTGTGGTGAGGACGGTTGGTTCCTGCTGACACAACTACGGAGGTGTTCGGTAAACCATGGCGTTCCGTCACGGGCCGAATCATATCCTCGTTAGGGATGAAGATTGACCGGCAATGACCAGCGGTTGCGCGATTCGCGATCCAGTTGTCCCCTGAGTGCCTGAGTGTCGGCCGATGTGTTCCACTCCCCCGTGACCGCTCGGCCGCCCTGGCAGGCCCTCTCCCCCGCTCCGGCATCGGGACTGAATCCCCAGGGTCCGAGCAATGGGAACGGGATGAATGAGGTCGGGAGTTGTCAGTGGTAGTGCCACTACCCCGGCTCCGTGAAATAGCCACGCCAGAATTCGGGTAATCGGCGCGTTCCGTCCGAGTCCGAGTCAGATGTGTTGGATTCCGAGGGGCCTGATGCGGTGTTGCCGACGATCATGCAGAGACGACACACACGGTGGGGATCCCACGTACTGCCCTGCCGCCGAGTCCCCCACTCCCCCACTCCCCCGATGGACGGACTTCAGAACCAGCCTTTGCGCTTCGCCCAGACGAGGAGTGCCCCGGACATGGCGAGCATCACGAGCACGATCGCGGCGACCGAGAGCCATTGTGTCCGTTCGTTCACGATCACATTCATGCCGATGATCGAGGACAAGGCAGTGATCGGCAACGTGACGGCCGCGATGACGGCGAGTCGCTCGGCGGCGATGGTCATCTTGGTGTTCGTGCGTGCCTGGTAGAACTCGATCGTGCCCTGGAGGTAGTCCTTCTGGCCCTTGGCCATCACGGTCAGATGCTGGAACTGGTCGACCGCATCGAGCAGGAGATCCTGCCCCTTGCCGGTGCCGAACGCCTCGATGGTGACCATTCGGCCGTAGACCTCTCGGCTCAACGCGGCCATGGTCCCGACCGTGAGCAGACCGTGTCGCACCCGGAACATCTCGTCGAGAAAGGTTTCCGGGTTACCGAGGTGCCCGCCGGTCACCTGTTGCTCGAGCTTCCACACGTCCTTGGTCAACTCGGCGGTGTACGCCCGCATCCGAGCCGTCAACGCGGCGAGCAACGCGAACGACAATTCGAACCCGGTGACCGGCTGCAACTTCCCCGACTCCAGCCGGCCCAGTACCGTATTCACCTCGACCATTGCGGTCGAGGGATCGATCGCAGGATTTACCGGGCCGTGCACCGTCACCAGGTACCGGCTGCCGATGAACTGGTCCAGTTCGACGTAATGTACGTGTCCGTGCGCTCCTGACTGCGGCGCGTGCAGAACCACGAAGAAGTGGTCCACATATCTATGCACCTTCGGCACCTGATTGCGGTTCATCGAATCCCGCACGGCGAGAGGGTGAAAGCCGAAAACCGTGGTCAATGCGTCGTCCGCCTGATCGTCCCAGGTCGGGACATCCACCCAGACCAACCCGTCGGGGCGGTCGAGCAACTCCCTCAGTTCCGTCACCGCACACGAACGCACACCGTCACGGGAGATGAAGCGGATATCCATATCGGCCTCCTCGCCACGACGGACCGTCACCTCTGTCATAGCACTGCGAGCAGAGACGAGAGGAGACTGAGGACATGGCTGACGACAGGACTGTGCTGGTTGTGGTGGACGCTGCGAACGTCGTCGGCTCGCGACCCGACGGTTGGTGGCGTGATCGTGCCGGCGCGGCCCGACGATTACTCGCCGAGCTCGCCACCTTCGAACAGCGCCTGGATCAGCCCGCCGAGGTGGTGGTCGTCCTCGAGGGCGCGGCGAAGGCCGCCGTCACCGGAGCGACGAGCGCGGAATTCGAGGGCCTGCGGGTGGTATCGGCGGACAGTTCGGGCGACGACGCGATCGTCGACGTGGTGGCCGCAGCCGCCGAGGCGGACGGCGACCGGCCGATCATCGTCGTCACCGCAGACCAGGGACTCCGCAACCGAGTCGAGGCGCTCGGGGCCCACACGTTCGGTCCGCGCTGGCTCCTGGACCGTATCGACTCCTAGCAGTCCCGCCGGTCAGCGGTGGTGCGCGGACCGCTTACCGTCGGTGACCACGAGGTCGAGGATGCGGCCGCGGACCTTCCTCCGCACCAACCCCCACCGTCCGTGGTCGGCCAGCGCGGCACGGGCCGCGTTGTACCCACAC
Source organism: Rhodococcus sp. IEGM 1351 (assembly GCF_030056875.1). Classification (NCBI taxonomy): domain Bacteria; kingdom Bacillati; phylum Actinomycetota; class Actinomycetes; order Mycobacteriales; family Nocardiaceae; genus Rhodococcus; species Rhodococcus sp. IEGM 1351. The sequence continues at coordinate 96,719 of NZ_JASHKU010000013.1, forward strand.
ATACCGTGGACACCGCCGCCCGGGTGGGTGGCCGAGCTCGCCAGGTACAGCCGGCCGATCGACGTGTCGGGCCCGGACGAACCGGGGGTCGGGCGGAAGACGAGCTGCTGGTACAGCTGGGCGGTGCCGCCGTTGACGGCGCCGCCGTGCAGGTTCGCGTTGCTCGCCTCGAGATCGCCCGGACGCTGCACGTTGCGCCCGACCACCCGCTCGGCGAATCCCGGCGCGTGCGATTCGAGCATCGCGTCCACCCGGTGCGCGAGCAACTCCGCCGACTCGTCGTCCGTGATTCCCCGCGGCAGATGGGTGTAGGCCCAGGCGCTTTCGGTTCCCTCGGGCGAACGGCTGGGGTCGGATGTCGTCATCTGACCGAACAGCAGGAACGGGTGGGTCGGGATCACGCCTGTGGTCAGGTCGGCCATCCACCGGACCAGTCCGTTGTCGTCGGCGCCCAGATGCACGGTTCCGGCGGATTCGAGGCTCCGCGAGCGCCACGGAATCTTGCGGTCGAGTGCGTAGTTCACCTTGACGACGGGGGTATCCCATTCGAACTTCTCCAGGTCGGCTCGGACGCCCGCCGGCACCACGGAGGAATCCAGCAACCGTCCGTACAGTGCGGGCGCGGAGACATCCGCGAGCACCGCGCGTCTGGTCAGATAGCGGTCGCCGCCCGCAGTCCGAACCTCTGTCGCCACTCCCCCGGTGACCTCGATCGACGTCACCTCCTCGCCGCAACGAATTTCTGCGCCGTTCCGTCTCCCTCGTTCCGCCATCGCGGCGGAGAGTGCGCCGGCCCCACCGACCGGGACGACGTACCCGTCGTCCTGCGCGAGCATGGTCAGGAGATATCCCATGACTCCGCTTCCGGGTGCGTCGACCGGTGTGTCGGCGTGCATTGCGTTGCCCAGCAACAACACCCGGGCGGATTCCCCGTCGAACAGCTCGTGCGTCATCCGGCGTGCGGGCAGCATGAGGAAACGCACGAGCCGGAGTGCTTCCGCGGTGCCGAGCTGCGACAGCAGTCGTCGTGGTCCGCGGACGGGGGGAAACGGGCTGAACAGGGTGTCGAGGAACGGTTCCTTGACGTCCTTCCACTGCTCGAAGAGCCGGAGCCACGCCTGTCCGTCCCCCGGTTGCCTGCGCTCGAGGTCGGCCGCTGTGTCAGTGGGGTCCCGGTGGATCAGCGGGGCATCGTCGTCGTCCGGGTACCTGGGGTGCCCGACCGCAGCGGGCGCCTGACTCCATTGCAGACCCACACCCTCGAGGTCGAGGTGCCGGATCGCCGGCGACACCGCCGCCAGCGGATAGAACGCACTGAACAGGTCGGTACGGAAACCCGGGAAGAGTTCGGCCGACCTGACGGCGCCACCCGGTTCCGGTTGCTGTTCGAGGAGGACGACATCCCAGCCGGCCTCCGCCAGGGTGGCCGTCGCGGCGAGACCGTTGGGCCCGGCTCCGATGACGACGGCGTCGACTGTCCGCACTGTCACGGCGTCAGGGTTTCGTGTTTCGCTCGGCGAGGAACGAGAGCCGGCGCAGGCACTCCAGATTTCGGGGGAGGACCGCGAGGTCCTGCGCCGTCCGCGGAACCCACTTCAGCGGTACGGAGGCTGCGGCCTCGGACATCTGGAGGTGGCAGCCGGATCCACGCGGCTCCAGTCGCAGTCGCACAACAGCCTTCGTGGGCGTCACCTGGGCCAGCAGCCGCAGTTCACGATTCTCTTCGGCGAACAGGACCTCGGTGGAGTCGTCGATCAACGCGGGCCAGGCACCGACCGAGTGATGCAAACGGCTTCCGACGGCGGGCCAGTCGGCGGAGACGGCACGCATGCGTGACGCCCCGACCACCCAGGACGGGTACAGCCATCCGTTGGCGAGAACGGACCACACGTCCGAAGCCGAAGCCGACGTGTCGCAGTGTGCTTCGATGACGACCACTCCCTCGAACGAGTACCTCATGGACTCCCAGCGCTTACCCACGTTCCCCGGATCGAAAACGTGAGCTACGCAATGGTCGCCACGCACCGGGCACTGTGGTTTGCTCGAGCCTATGTCTTCGGAATCCTCTACCGCCGTGAGAGCAGCGCTGTTCGACGTCGACGGCACGCTGGTCGACTCCAACTATCTGCACGTGCGAGCGTGGCAGCGAGCGTTCCGGGAGGTCGGGCACGACGTCGACGCGTGGCGGGTGCATCGCGCGATCGGACTGGATTCGTCGCTTCTCCTGGAATCGCTACTCGGCGACGACGCGGACACGCTCGGGGACCGCGCGAAGGACCTCCACAAGACGTATTACCTCGGCGCGCGGGACAGCATGCGGCCGCTCGCCGGCGCCCGGGAACTGATCCGCGAACTGCACGGGCGTGGTGTGCAGGTCGTCCTCGCCACCTCCGCTCCCGAGGAGGAGCTGGACGTGTTGCGGGAGGTCCTGTCGGTCGACTCGTACATCGCGCACACCACGTCGTCCGAGGACGTCGATTCCGCCAAACCGGATCCCGGAGTGGTTCGCGCAGCGATGGACCGCTCGTCCACGTCCTCGGACACTGCGGTGATGGTGGGTGACGCGGTGTGGGACGGCAAAGCGGCGTCCCGCGCCGGGGTCACCTTTGTCGGTCTCCTCAGCGGCGGAATTTCCCGCGCCGAATTGACAGAGGCCGGCGCGGAGGCGGTGTTCGAGGATGCACAGGACCTACTGGACCACCTCGAGTCCAGTCCGCTCGCGAGGCTGTTGGGGTCCTAGGCTCCGCGGGACGACCACGCCTGCGCGATCTCGGGATACGCGTCAGCGATCTCGTCGACACGCTCGTCGGTCGCGGTGTCTATCTCGGCGCGATGGCGCTGCGCTGTGACCAACGGCCCCTCCGATCCCCCGGATCCCGAACCTCCGGCAGGCGCGTTCGCCTCCCATTCGTGGATCACCTCGTCGAGGCGAAGTGCGACGAATTCCTTCTTGCTCTCAGTCATCACCTGTTCCTTTCGTTGCGTCGTGCCGAAAACGCCGTGGTTTCACGACTGTGCCCCTACGCCCTCACCGGCTGCGAACCGCGATTCCGAATCGGTGACCAGCCCGATCGACACGAGTGGGCGGGGGAAGAGCAGATCGGTGAGGTAGGCAAGAGCGACCGCCCAGCGGTTGGCCGCGTTCGGCATCGCGTAGAGGTGGTAGGCGCGCGTGACCACCTTCGCGAGGAACCCCGACAGCTGAATGCCGAGGGGGTTCGCGACGGCGAACCCCGGGCCGAGATCCACGACGAGACCCATGTCGCGATGGCTGTACGGTTTCGGGTCGCCGACGCCCAGGCTTGCCGCGACGTTGCGGGCCAGGGCCTGTCCTTGCCGCACGGCGTGCTGGGCGGTGGGAGGGGTGACCGATCCGTTGTTCTTCGGATCGGGAACAGCCGCGGCGTCGCCGCCAGCGAAGACATCGGGATGCCCGTCCACCGAGAGGTCGGGGCGCACCGTCAATCTCCCCTTCTCGCTGGGTAACCCGAGCGTGTCGATGAGCGGGCTGGCGGTCACGCCCGTCACCCAGGCGACGGTGCGGGTGGGGACCACGGTGCCGTCGTCGAGCGTGACGTGGTCGGGTCCGAGTTCCGTGAGGGTGGTTTCCAGGCGCACGTCGATGCCCCGGGAGCGCAACACGTCCAGAACCTTGCCGCCCAGCTTCTCCCCCACCTCCGGCATCACCGTGTCGGCGGCGTCGAGCAGCAGAAACCGGATCTTCGCGGGGTCGAGTTTTCGCCGTGCGGCCGCTTCGTCGGCGAGGGCGCGCAGTTGCGCGGTGAGTTCCGTGCCCGCGTAGGACGCACCCACGACGACGACCGTTCGGCGGGCATCGGCAACCGAAGGGTCGGTGTCCCGCTCGGCGAGTTCGATCTGGGTGAGGAGCTGGTCGCGGAAGTACAGCGCCTCGGCCGGCGTCTCGAGCCCCCTCGCGTGCTCGGCGAGCCCGGGAATGTCGAACAGGCGGGTCACCGATCCGGGGGTGATTACCACCCGGTCCCAGGCCACGTCCTCGACGCCCTGCTCGCAGTCGGTCACGTGCACGGTGCGGGACTCGAAGTCGACGGAATCGACGCTGCCCTTCACCAGTTCGACGTTCGGCAGCGCCTCGGACAGAGGAACGGTGACGAACCGAGCGTCCAGGATTCCGCCCGCCACCTCCGGTAGGAGCGGGGTGTACAGCATGTAGTCGTGTGGCGAGATCATGGTGATGCGGGCATCGGTCCCCCGGAGACGCCGCACGAGAGCACGTGCGCATTCGAATCCGGCGAAGCCGCTTCCCACCACTACGATGCGAGTTGGCTCTCCAGCTGATTCGTTGGTCATACAGAACACTGTCCCCACCCTGGGATCGAACGAAACAATCGCCGGCGTCGCTGCACCGCGGTGTGAGGACGGCGAATACGGGTACTCGCCGTACCGAGAGCGATCGATGGGATCGAATGCGAAGGGCGGGAAGATGAGTGCCGTATCGAAGGCAATGTACAAACCGTTGGCGCTGGCCGCGAGTGTCGCCGGCGGAATCGCGGCCAGTGCGGTTTTCGGTCAGGTGTGGAAGCGTGTCGCCGGCGAATCGGAGGCTCCCGACCCCCAGGATCTCTCACGCAGCACCCGCGAAGTGCTGATCGCGGCGGCCGTGCAGGGCACCGTATTCGGCCTGGTCAAGGCGGCGGTGGACCGCGCAGGCGCGCAGGGATACCGGAAGCTGGCGCACGCCGACCCCCGGTAGATCGAGGCTGTTGTCATAGAACCCCTTAGGCTGAGCCGATGCGTACTCGTTTCGCGGAAAACCTCGACAGCCTGTCCGGCGATCTCGCCTCAATGTGCCGGCTGTCCGTTACCGCGATGTCGGAGGCGAGCGACGCACTGCTGCAGGCAGACCTCGAGCTCGCCGAGCACGTCATCGACGTGAGCGGCGAGCTCGACGATGCCGCGGCGCACTGGGAGAAGCGTGCCTTCGCCCTGCTGGCGCTGCAGGCACCGGTCGCGCACGACCTCCGATTCATGGTCGGCGGCCTCCACATTTCCGCGGATCTGCACCGCATGGGCGGTCTCGCTGTGCACATCGCGAAGATCGCCCGTAGACGGCATCCCGATCACGTCGTTCCCGACGAGGTGCTGGACGTGTTCACCGAGATGGGCGCCGTCGCCGTCGCGCAGGCGAGGGAAACCGAGCAGGTGCTGCAGCACCGCGATCCCGAGCGCGCACGCGGCTTGCTGACGGCGGACGAGGCGATGGACGATCTCCATCGGAGCCTGTTCACGATCACCCAGGCCGAGGACTGGCCGCACGGTGTCCAGTCGGCCGTCGACATCACCCTGCTCGGCCGCTTCTACGAGCGGTTCTGCGACCACACGGTCGAGATCGGCAGGCGCGTCATCTTCCTCGAGACCGGGAGCCTGCCCGAACAATGAGGGCGACTCCGGGTCAGCTCAACCCTTCCGCCGCGGCCACCGACGGCACCGGACCCCGGGTGTAGACGTCGAGGTGGAAGTCCGCGTCCCGGTACGCCCCGGCACGGTGGAGGCCGTCGGTCGCCGCGACCGTCTCGTGCACCGCGCGCCCGGTCTGCGGATACTCCGGTACCGAATGCTGCCAGTGGACCGCCACGAGGGTGCCACCCTCTTCGAGGGCGTCGACGGCACGTCCCAGCGTGGTCGTGAGGTCGGCGGGCGTCAGGTAGTACAGCACCTCACTGAGCACCACGAGGTCGAAGCTGCCGGGTGGCCACGGGTCGAGCAGCGATGCCCGGCCGAGTTCCACCCGGTCTGCCAGTCCTTCGCGACGCAGACGGTCCCGTGCGCTCTCCAGCGCACGCGGTACCACGTCGGTTGCGACGACCCGGTCGCAGCGTCGCGCCAGGTGCGCCGTGAGCACGCCGATCGAGCACCCCGGTTCGAACGCCCGCCGATAGTGCGGACGGGGCAGGGCCGCGAGAGTGAGCGCGTACTTGCGGCGTTCGTACCATCGTTCGTCGAAGCCCCACGGATCCGCCGATTCGGCGTACATCGTTTCGAAGTAGCCGGGATCCATCGCGCTCACCACAGCACCCATTCCGTTGTCCGCATCAGTCTCGCGAGCACCCACGGCGGGAGGATCGCGGCGTCCCGCGGGTCTTCGGAAAGCGGGAGAATCTGGGTGCGGAATTCGTCGACGGCACGGCGTTTGCGTTCCAGGATCTCCGCGGCCGGGGTCAGGACGCGTATCCGGTTCCAGGGCACCGCCGGATCGGCCGGCCGCGCCCAGTGCCACATCCAGACCGGATACTCGATCAGTCGGTGACCGGTGATCGAACAGGCTTCTGCCGCAGCTCTTCCGGTGGCTTCGTGATCGGGATGGCCGTCGCCTCGCCAGGTGGCGAGCACCCACACCCTCTCCGCTTCTCCGGGGGTCGCGGTGAGCACGTCGACGAGGCGGGTGGTGAGTTCGTGCTCGTGCGCGCTCACCCCGCCGTCCGGTATTCCGAGTCGCAGTGGTTCGCCGACACCCAGCAGTGCTGTCGCCTGGTTCGATTCCGCGATCCGTGCGGCGGCCAGTGCGTCGGGCGTCAGCGTCGGCGAGTCGGGGTGGGACGCCGCACCGTCCGTCACCGCCACCACCACGACGGGAATACCGGCGGCCGCGGCAGTGGCCATCAGCGCGCCCACACCGAGTACCTCGTCGTCGGGATGTGGTGCGACGACGACCAACCGGTCGCACTCCGCGAGTGGTACCGGCTGGAAGGGGGTGGACGCCAGCCACGGCTGCCATTCGTCCTCCGGTGTGCCGCGCGCGGCCACCGGGAGCTCCCGGAATCTGGTGCCGTTGTCCACTGTCAGTCCTCCCCCGCGACGAGTGCGCCGAGTGTCGCGAGATCGCGCTCGGCGTGGGATTGCCGGATGTACACGAGGAGGTCCGCGACATTGCGGGCATGGCCGGCATCCGTCGCGAGGGGCGCGGCACCCAGCGCGCGGCCGACGCGGTCGATAACGTCGCTCGCGGTCCGCTCGATCAGCGCCCGCACCCGGAACGCGCGCGTCTGAGCGGACCTCCGATCGAGGGGGCTCGCATCCACCTCCCCGGCCGCGGACTCGAATGCCCATCGTGCCGCGCTGACGGCGACGTCGATCGCGCCGAGGTGCGCGAGCTGGTGACTGTCCGCGCGGCCGCTCCGGGCCCGCACCCGCAGCGGTTCGGCGACGGCGAGCGCGCCCCCGAACCAGCACGCCGCCACCCCGATGCCGCCGTGCCAGAACCCGGGACGGTCGAGGTACTCGTCCGCAGCGCCGACCGGTCGCGCGGGAACGCCGTCGAACGTCACCGATTCGGTGTCGGTCGCCGCCATGCCCGAATTTCGCCAGCCTCCGTGGCCCGCCGTGACACCCGATTCCCGCAGGTCGACGGCGAACAGCCGGGGTTGCCCGTCGACTCGTGCCGTGACCAGGGCATGCGTGCACATCGACGCCCCGGAGCACCATGCCTTCGTCCCCCGCAGGCGCCACCCGGCCGCGTCGTGGGAGGCGTCCAGCACGGGGTGCGGTGGCTCGCTGGCCCACACACCCCAGAACTCGTTCCGGCCGGCGCGGGTCCCGTCGAGTTCGGCGAGGATCGCGTCCGCGTCTGCGTGCGCCTCGAGGAGCCGGCCGACCGAGAGGTCGTGGCGGCACCACTGCGTCAGCCGCGCCCATCGGGCTGCGGTCGAGCCGCCGCCCGGCAGCGGCAGTTCCGCGTCCCCCGAAAGGATGATCGCCCGCACTGCTGCGGCGGCGGGGCTGCTGTCGTGGGTCACGTCGGCGCTCATCGGTCCTGCAATCCCTCGAGGTACGTGGCGAACCCCTGCGGAGCTCGGGCCTCGACTCGCGCCGACGTCTCCACCGGGGCGTCGATACTCCACACCACGTTCGCTCCCCGCCCGACCATCCGCTGCACCAGATCCACGTCCTCGTGCGCGGGCAGTGCGGCAAAACCTCCCACCGCCCGATACAGATCCGCGGAGAATCCGAGGGACGCGCCGTGCACGTGCCCATGGGCGGCGCCGGACCGGTAGGCGCTGCCGTACCGCGACCGGACGTGGTCGGGCCAGCCCGACCAGTCGGTGACCGCCACCGTGCCCGCCACCAACTGCGCCCCACGACTCGCGTGCTGCAGGTGGGACGAGAGCCAGTGGGCGGGGACCTGCGAGTCCGCGTCCGTCGTGGCGAACCATTCGTGTGAGCGTGGGGCGACCCAGTCGAAACCCGCACGACGGGCCGCGCCGACGTTCCGCGCACCCAGGACCACGACGTCGACGTCCGCTTCACGGACGACGGCTTCGCTGCCGTCGGTACATCCGTCGAGCACCACCACCGTCGTGACCGGCACGGACACCTCCCGCGCGGCGGCACGCAACCCCTCCAGACAGTGCGGCAACAGCGCTTCTTCGTCGTGGGCGGGCACGACCACCGTGATGTGCTCGACGCGCATGACGTCCCCCTCCTGATCACTCACTGTTTCCGGGTTCAGCAAGTACCCAGTCCGTCGTCAGAGGAACCACAACCGTTCGGCGTTGACGACGGCAACCTGGTGCGCGACCGGGACGGGTAGCGCACCCAGCAACGTACGGATTTGACGTCCCCGGGTCTTCACCGTCTCCGCCCTGCCCACGGTGTCCGTGCCGACGACGAATCGGTCGCGATGCCGGGTGATCACTTCCACCCAGTCGGCGGCGACGTCGGAGCCGTCGACGATTCGATCCAGCAGCACCCACGACAGTTCGACGGTCAAGTTCGGGTGCCGACCCAGTAGTTCGCGGACCAGGCCCAACTGACCGCTGGGGTCGACGCGGCGCGACACGCCCGCGTGGCACCAGACGACGGAGGTCGACCGATGCCGTTCGAGGGCTCGCTCGAGTGCGCCGATGTATTCGTGCCTGCCCGGCATTCCGGTCGAGGCGGAGTCGTGATGGAGCGAGATCGGCACCTCCTTCTCGGCGCAGAACGCGAGAACCTCGTCCATCGCCACGTGGTCGGGAGAGGGCACCTCGCCGAGCGTGAGATTCGTGAGGTCGTCGTGCCGGAACATGACCTCACCGACACCGGCCCAGCGATCGGTGCGACTCCACACGAATTCGACATGCTCGACCGCGAGGCGGTCGGTGGGATCGAAACCACAGACGAGCGGCGCCACCGTCAACCGGCCGTCGGATTCGAGTTCGGGTAGCAGGTCGAGGACGATGGCGTCGGTCAGCGAGTGGTAATGACACGGCGCGTTGTCGTCGAGGTAGTAGTCCGGCCGCACCGGCTCGGCCGTCGACCACTTCTTCTTCAGCGGGAGACCGAACACCACGGCGCGCTGCGCACCGGCGTCGACCAGGGTGTCGCGTAATTCGTGCACGGCGGCGGGATGTTGCAGGAAGTCCACCAGATGCACGTGCGTGTCGATCCACTGAGCAGAGGCCATGTGGTCCGATATACCAGCAATTCCCGCGGGAGCCGACTCTGATTCGGGATCTGTGCCCGCGGGTAACCTCCCGCCATGAATGTCGCGGACAGCCCCCGCTACCGGAAGATCACCCTCACCGTGGACGGTGAGGAACGGACACTCGAAGTCGACACCCGCACGACGCTGCTCGACGCGCTTCGCGATCACCTCGGGGTGACCGCGCCCAAGAAGGGCTGCGACCACGGCCAGTGCGGCTCGTGCACCGTCCTCCTCGACGGCAGACGGGCCACGTCATGCCTCACGTTCGCCGTCGCCCACGACGGGGACCGCGTCGTCACCGCGCACGGACTGGCCGACGGAGAGGTGCTGCATTCCGTTCAGCAGGCATTCGTCGAGCAGGACGGACTGCAGTGTGGTTACTGCACGCCCGGTCAGATCTGTTCGGCGATCGGGATGTTCGACGAGTTCCTGGCCCTGCACCCGAGCGCCGTCACCGAGAACCTGACCGCTCCGCCCGAACTCACCGACGACGAGATACGGGAGCGGATGAACGGAAACCTCTGCCGGTGCGGCGCGTACCCGAACATCCTCGCGGCGATCAGGCAGGCGGCGGAGGCGTGATTCCCTTCGATTACGAGCGGGCCACCGACGTCGACAGTGCCGTCGCCACGGTCACGGGTGACCCGCGGGCGTCGTTCCTCGCCGGCGGCACCAACCTCGTCGACCACATGAAGCTGGGGGTGGCGCACCCGCATCTCCTCGTCGACGTGAGCCGTCTCCCCCTCGACGACGTCGTCGAACTTCCGGACGGCGGGCTCCGGATCGGGGCGGCCGTCCGCAACAGCGATCTCGCCGCGCACGACGTCGTCCGCGCCCGGTACCCGATGCTGTCGCGCGCGCTCCTCTCCGGTGCGTCGGGACAGCTGCGCAATGTCGCGACCACGGCGGGAAACCTGCTTCAGCGGACCCGGTGCGTGTACTTCCAGGACGTCTCGACGCCGTGTAACAAGCGGGAGCCCGGCACCGGATGTTCCGCGATCGGCGGTTACGTGCGCTACCACGCCATTCTCGGCGCGTCGGAGCACTGCGTCGCTGTGCACCCGTCCGACATGGCCGTCGCGATGGCGGCGCTCGACGGTGTCGTGGTGGTGCGCAGTGCCGACGGTGAACGGCGAATCCCGTTGAGCGAGTTCTACCGGCTTCCCGGGGACCGGCCCGAGCACGACACCGTCCTCGCGCACGGCGACCTCGTGACCGCCGTGGAGCTGCCCCCGCCGCCCGCCGGAAACCGGTCCGCGTATCGGAAGGTGCGCGACCGTGCCTCCTTCGCGTTCGCGCTGGTGTCGGTGGCCGCCGAGCTGACGATCGAGGATGCGTCGATCACGTCGGCACGGGTCGCGCTCGGCGGGGTCGCACACCGGCCCTGGCGCGCCACGCTCGCCGAGGAGGTCCTCGTCGAATCGCAGCCGACGGAGGACACGTTCACCGAGGCCGCTGGCGCGGAACTCGCGGCGGCACAACCACTTCCGGGAAACGAATTCAAGGTCGAACTGACCCGGCGGGTGCTCGTGTCGGTACTTCGATCACTCACCGAGGAGGCGCGCCGATGACCCTCGTCGATCCGAAGGTGATCGGAACCTCCGCCGAGCGGCTGGACGCCCACGACAAGGTGACCGGTTCGGCGTTGTATGCGTTCGAGTACCCCGTGGAGCAGCCGACGTATCTGCATCCGATCCTGTCGACGATCGGACGCGGCCGGGTCAGGGCGATGCACACGGCCGACGCGGAAGCCCTGGACGGGGTGCTCGCGGTCCTGACGGTGTTCGACGCGCCCCGCCTCGCGGACACCTCGGACGGGGAACTCGCGATCCTGCAGGACCCCGAGGTTCACTTCCGCGGCCAGTTCGTGGGTGCGGTGGTCGCGGAGACACCGGAGGTCGCCCGGCACGGCGCGAGCCTCGTGCGTGTCGACTACGACGTGGAATCCCACGACACCGACTTCCATTCCGGCCGGGACGACCTGTACGCCCCCGAAGACGTGAACGCGGGGTTCCCGACCGACACCGAGGACGGCGACGTCGACGCGGCACTCGCCGCCGCCGCGGTCACGGTCGATCAGGTGTACTCCACCGCGATGGAACACAACAATCCGATGGAACCGCACGCCGCCATCGCCCGATGGACCCCGGGCGGCAGCGGACCGGTTCTGACGCTGCACGATTCGACGCAGGGCGTCCACTCCGTGCGGCAGACGCTGGCACCGATGTTCGGACTCGAAGTCGAGCAGATGCGGGTGATCGCCCCGTACGTCGGCGGCGGCTTCGGCTCCAAGGGACTGCCGCACGCGCACGACGTGCTCGTGGTGCTGGCGGCGCAGCGGGTGGACGGCCGGCCGGTGAAGTTCGCGCTCACCCGGCAGCAGATGTTCGCCCTCTCCGCGTATCGCACCCCGACGGTGCAGCACATCCGGCTCGGGGCGGATGCGGACGGACGGCTGACCGCGCTCTCCCACGAGGCGATCGTGCAGTCCGCGAAGATCAAGGAATTCGCCGAACAGGCGGCAGTCCCGTCGCGGCTGATGTACTCCGCGGGCACCCGGTACACCACCCACCGTCTCGCGTCCCTCGACGTGCCCGCCCCCTCCTGGATGCGTGCGCCCGGCGAGACCCCGGGCATGTTCGCGGCCGAGGTGGCGATGGACGAACTGGCCGAGGCCTGCGGACTCGACCCGATCGAACTGCGGATCCGCAACGAACCCGACGTCGACCCGAGTACGGGCCGCCCCTGGTCGGGTCGGCGCCTCACCGACTGCCTGCGGGAGGGCGCCCGGCGCTTCGGGTGGGCGGACCGCGACGCGACGGCGCGGGCCGGGTCGGACTCCGAGTGGCAGGTGGGGATGGGCGTCGCGTCCGCAACGTATCCCGCCAACACGTCACCGGGATCGGTTGCCCGGATCGTGTACGAATCCGACGGCACGTACACCGTGCAGATCGGGTCGGTCGACATCGGCACCGGCGCATGGACCGCGCTCACGCAAATCGCCGCCGACGCTCTGGGCTGTCCCCTCGACGCAATCGTCCTGCAGATCGGCGACACGAATCTTCCGTCGGCGACCGTCGCAGGCGGCTCCACGGGTACCAGTTCCTGGGGCAGTGCGATCGTCGCGGCGGCCCGGGCGTTCCGGGACCAGCACGGCACGTCACCCGCCCCGGGCGCGGCGACGAGTGCGGGGACGCCCGACAACCCCGACGCCGACAAGTTCGCGCTCCACTCGTTCGGTGCCCACTTCGTGGAGGCGCACGTCCACCGGGACACCTGCGAGATCCGCGTCGAACGCATGCTCGGGGTGTTCGCGATCGGCCAGGTGATCAACACCCGCACGGTTCGGTCGCAACTCCTCGGCGGGATGACCATGGGCATCTCGATGGCCTTGCACGAGAGCAGTGTGAACGACCCCCGATTCGGTCACGTCGTGACCCAGGACCTTGCCTCCTATCACGTCAGCACGCACGCCGACATCAGGTACCTCGACGCGGTGTGCCTCGACGACGTCGACGAGCACGCCAACCCGATGGGATCGAAGGGCGCCGGCGAGATCGGCATCGTCGGGGCCGCGGCCGCGGTGGCGAACGCTGTTCGTCACGCCACCGGCGTCCGGGTCCGGAAGGTGCCGATCCACCTGGACGATCTGCTGCCCGGGTGATCCACCGGGGCAGCTAGCGCACGTCCCACGCCTGCGCGAGGGACGTGCGCAGGTGACTTTTCATCGCACGGATCTTCTGGACATCGGTGGATTTCGGTGCGAGTCCCTCGAGCACGAGTTCCATGAAGCGTCGGCGGCTGACACCGAATCGCTCCAGCAGTTCCGCCGCGCTGGCACCACCGAACGGTGCCCACTGGATCGCGAAGCTGATCATCCACCGGGCATCCGAGCTCACCGAGTGCATCTGCGCGAGCAGATCGCACCGGCGAAGCGCCAGGCGCAGCCACTCGGTGCCGAACGCTTCCTCCGGTTCGTCCGCGGTCTGTGTCGTCACGCCGATCACCGCTGACCGGCGGAGCGGACCGCGAACACCGGCAATTGTTCCGCCCTCGACGCGGGGCGGAACTCGACGCGAACCGGACAGTCGGACGGTGCCGGGACGTCGCCGTCGATCCAGGTGTAGACCCACGGACCCTCGTCGAGTTCGACGATCGCGATCGTGCACGGGACGAGACCACGGTCCGCCTCGTTCACCTCACGGTGAACCACCTTCGAGGACACGATCGATCCGACGCCACACGACGGGACACGCTCGAGGTTCGACCCCTGACAAGCGGAGCAGGTGGCCATCAACGGCGCGAGCAGGGTCGTGCAGTTGAGGCAGCGTTGGATCATCAGCTCGCATTTCTGGGCGAGTCCCTGCCAGCGGGTCATGCCGTCCGTGGTCACGCCGTCACCCCCGTGAGTTCCTGCCCCACCACGTCGTCTGCCATTCGGTTTCCCCCGATCCACACAAGACACCGGTCGGTGTGCGCCCGACGGAGAATCGGGGGCCGTGGAAGTTGGGGGTCAGGCTTTCGGTGTGTTCGGGGATCAGTGGACATCGGGGGCCTCGGTCTGGAGCCGGATTGGGGGGACGCGTACGAGCATCCCGTCCGCGGCGGCGAAGTACAGCGGCTGAACGACCCGGGGACATACCTATATTTCGTCCCGTGCAGGTGCCCGGTCAGGGGCGCGGGTCCTGTGCGTGTTCGACGATCCACGCCGCGATCTGGGTGCGCGAGTTGAAACCCAGTTTCGCGAGAATGTGCTCGACATGCCCCTGCGCCGTGCGCTGGGAGATCACCAACCGGGCCGCGATCGCCTTGTTGGTGAGCCCGTCGGCGACCAGTTCCGCGACCTGCCATTCGCGTCGGGTCAGGTGCGTCGCCCCGTTCGACGCCGACACCGCCTCCGGTCGCTGCTCGTCGAGCGCGTACGCGACCGCATCGTCGAACGACGTGTGCATACCGTGGTCGAAGGCGGCGTCGAACGCGCGGTCCCCGATCACGGCGCGGGCCTGCTGCTCGCATTCCGCGTGGTGGACGAGCAGGTTGGGGTAGACGGTGCTGGGGTTGCCGACGGTCTGCGCGACCGCCTCCGCGGCGCCCATCAGTTCGGCGGCCTGCTGGGCCCGGCCGGCACCCACGGCGACCCAGGCGAGCACCTCGAGTGCCCCGCACGCGCTGATCCGGTCGTCGACCAGATGGGACAGCCGCAGTCCCTGCTTCACGTAGTCGTCGGCGAGGGCGAGGTGTCCGCGTTGCCACGCAGCCATTCCCGCCGCCCACAGCGACCAGCCCCGGTACACGGACTCGCCGTGGGCCTCGGTCAGGGCGAAGATCTCGGATCCGCACATCTTCGCCACTGCCCCGTCGCCCTGCATGCCGCTCACCAGCGCCAACCCGAGCAGTCCCCACGTCAACTGGAGCAGGTTGCCCTTGTCGCGGAATTCGGCGAGCGCATCTTCGAAGCATGCCCGTGCGCGCGGGAGGTCCCCGGCGAACATGGCGCAGCACCCGGCGGCGTGGACCACCAGGGCACGCATCAGCATGTCACCGTTCCTGTCGGCGAGGACGGCGCCCTCGTCGACCAGTGCTTTCGCGGCCTCGCGGTCGCCGTGCATGCCCGCGAGCACGCTGTCGACGTACAGCGCCTCGATCCGTTCCCGGCTCGCGCCGCCCGGGTGCCGTCCCAGCAGCTGTCCGAGCCAACGGCGACCCTCACGGAGCAGTCCGCGGGCGCGCCAGTACGGGTACAGGGCGGCGGCGATCCGCAGCCCCGTCTGGGCCTCCCCCGGCTCGGTCAGGCTGAAATGGAGGGCCGCCCGCACGTTCAGCGTCTCCGCGTCGAGCCGGCTGATCCACATCACCTGCCGGGGTCCGATCCACTCGGCCTCGCACTGCACCACCAGCTGCTCGTACCAGTCGCGGTGCCGCCGGCGCAGCGACACGTACTCCCCGGTCTCCTGCAATTTCTCACGGCCGTAGTCACGCACCGTCTCGAGCAGGTGGTACCGCACCGCCGGCCCCGACTCCTCGCGGATCAGGATCGATTTGTCGATCAACGACGCCACCACGTCGAGGACGTTCTCCACCGGCAGGTCGCCGGCGCAGATTCCCTCCACCGCGTCCAGTTCGAAGCCGCCGGCGAACACCGACAGCCTCGCCCACAGCGCGCGTTCCTCCTCGGTGCACAGCTCGTGACTCCAGTCGACGCACAGCCGCAGGGTCTGCTGCCGGCTCGGCGCGCCCCGCGATCCGACCGTCAGCAGCCGGTAGCGGTCGGTCAGCCGCTGCAGGATTTGTTCCGCCGACATCACCCGCAGCCGCACCGCCGCCAGCTCGATCGCCAACGGCAATCCGTCCAGCCGGCGGCAGATCCGGGCCACCGCCACATGATTCTCCTCGGTGAGTTCGAACTCCGGCACCGCGGTGGCCGCCCGCTCGACGAACAACGTCACCGCCTCGTACTGCGGCAGCCCCTGCAGGGACGAGCGTTCGGGTTCGGGCACTGTCAGCGGCGGCACCCGCAGTACCGCCTCGCCGCCGATGGCCAGCGGTTCGCGGCTCGTCGCGAGGATCCGTAACTCCGGGCAGCTCCGCAATAACGTCTCCGACAACGCGGCGGCCGCGGCGACCACGTGCTCGCAGTTGTCGAGCACCAGCAGCAGTTGCCGGGTCGCGAGGTACTCGGTCAGCAGCACCTCCGGGTTCCCGGAGCGCTGCTCGCGCAGTCGCAGTGCCGCCGACACGGCGTCGACGAGTGTCGTGTCGTCGTCCAGCTCCCCCAGCTCGACCAGCCACACGCCGTCCTCGAATGCGCGGCTCGCATCGGCGGCCACGCGCAACGCCAGCCGGGTCTTCCCGACACCGCCGATCCCGGCGAGTGTCACCAGACGTGACACGGACAGCAGACGTCGCGCCTCGGTCACCTCACGGCGACGGCCGACGAAACTCGTCAGTTCGTGGGGCAGGTTTCCCACTGTGCCCTTCACTGCCGCCGGCATCACACCGTCACTCTCGACTCGCAGCCCCCTGCGCACACGGTACTCCCGGTGCGCGGCGGCAACGACGCTTTCGGCTGCGGGTCCGCGGTCTCGGGGCCCTGCGAACCGGATCACCTCGTCCAGCGGGTGGGCGCCCAGCGACCGGTGTAGGACCGGATGCGGTTGGCGCGGCGGGCCGGCCGGCGAGTGGCGGCCTCGGTCAGGCTGTGCGGGATCATGGCGATCCGGGCGCCGTCGACCACGTAGGCGGCCCCGGTGACGAACATTGCGGCCGGCGCGGTCAGGTACGACGCGACGGCGGCGACTTCCCGGTCGTCGGGGCCGGGCGATGCGAAGTCCGGTTCGACTGCGGGCACCACGACCGAGTTGACGGTGATCGAGTATCGCGCCAGTTCGGCGGCGAGCAGGCCGGTGAGTCCGCCGAGCCCGGACGACGAGGGGGTGATGTTGACGATCCGGCCGCCCTCACCGCTCGCGATCATGTAACGCACGGCGCGTTGAATGCACTCGACGGCGGTGCTGCCGGGGCAGCTGACGAGAACGCCGATTCCGCCCAGTTCCCGGGCGAACTCGTCGACGGCGGCCGCGGAGTCGGGCAGGTCGGCCAGATCCATGCGCTGCACGGCCGCGTTCACCGATCTGGACCGGATGTCGGCGGCGGTGGACTCGGCGCTGTCCCGGTCCGCGGCGTAGGCGAGGCCGATGTGGAACCCGTCGTCCGCGAGCGCCAGTGCGACCGCTCGGCCCATCGGCGAGTCCGATCCGGTCACGACTGCGGTGCGTGTGCTGGGGTGCATGAGTTCCGAATACCCCCTGGTAGATCTGCTCAAACGCTCAACTTTCGGACTGTGTACGGGCAGAACACAATCCGGCGACGAGCCGCACCCGCAACCCGTCGCTGATCGCCGCCGCACCAATCAGCAGTTGGACGGCGCCGGGTCGCCCCGGAACCGGGCGTCGAGGTAGTCCAGGGCGGTCGGCAGGCCCAGCACGGCGGTGGTCAGGTGGTCGGGGCTCGGGAACAGATCGGATTGCACCTTGGCGCCGGCGGCGCAGTAACGCGCGACGGTCGCCTCGATCGAGTCGACCGGGATGAGTACGTCTGTCGGGCTGTGCCATTCGAAGATCGGCGCGGTCGGAACACCCGGGTACAGCTCGACGCTGTTCTCGTTCAGCACCTCCCAGGCCTGCGGGCTGCTCATGAGGTCGGTGGTCTTGGCGACCTCCGTCGCGCTGCGACCGGCGCCGGCCGCCAGAATGCCGTTGGTGCACGCGTTGACCATCTCGTCGCGCATCGCCAGGCCGCGATCGTTGAGTTGCTCGCTGATCGGCAGGCGGTCCGGGTACTCACGCTCGAGTCCGAGTGCCGCCGCCATCGCGAGACCGAATGCCGGATGCGGTTGCATGCCGAGTCCGTTGGCCATCTTGCCGATGTTCATGGGCACACCGCCCTCGGCGACACCGACGATGTTCAGTTCCGGCGCGTACGTGGGTGCGAGCGCCGCGGCCCACGCCGACGCCATGCCGCCGCCGGAGTATCCGGCGAGCGCGACCGGGCTCTCCGCCACACCGAGTTCGGGCACCCGCTGAACCGCGCGGATGCCGTCCAGAGTGATGGTTCCGCCGAGTTTCGCGGCACCGTAGGCACTGTTCGGGCCGAGGTGGTCGGGAAGCGCGACCGTCCAGCCGCGCTGCAGTGCGAGGTTCAGTGCCGGCGCCTCCTTGATCTGGAGGTCGGGGTCGTTCGAGTACAGGGTCCGCGACGGCGCGCACCGCGGTCCGAGCGCGTTGATGATGTGCTGATACGACAGCAGCGGCCCGTTCACCGGCCGGGTGCGGGGTACCAGCACGGTGGTGACCGACGAGATCGGGTGGTCTTCCGAGTTGGTGGTGCGGTACTTCACCTGCCAGACGTCGGTGTCGGGGAAGGCGAGCAGCGGCGGCATCGGACGGACCGCGAGGGGCTCCCCGACCGCTGCAGCGGCCAGCCCCTGCGACTGCAGGTAGAAGGGGTCGGGGTCGGATGCGGGATAGATCGGCACGGCGGCCGCGACTCCGACGTTCGCGACGGTGGTGCAGGCGACGAACGCGGCACATAACGCACCCGCGGTGAGGCTCGTGATACGTGCGCGCTTCATGCCGCCTCCTAGTTTGCCTAGAGATCGATTGTTACCGAGTTCGCAGGAGATATCGGTATTCGGGCCCGCCCGTTACGGCAATGCAATGGACGGCGGGCCCGCCGCAACGAAATCGGGTCAATGCGTGCTCAGATAATCCTCGAGGACCGGCCCCACCACGGCCAGGACCTCGGGTTCGATCATCTGGTTGTGCTCGCACTCGATCTTCACTTCCCGGATGCCTCCGGTGACGGAACTCCGCCACTCCTCGGGTGAATGCTGGTCCGTCGACGCCGATCCGGCGGCGGTGAAGAACAGCAGATCCCCGTCGAACACCTGCGGACGGAAGTTGTTCATGATCCGCGAGGAGTTCGTGAATCCGGCGCTGATCCGCTCGAGGTGCTGCGGCGTCAGTCCCGTCTTCTGCCCGAATGCGTCGTCCAGCAACTCGACCGCGCGCTCGTAGGTGAGTTCCTCTCCGGAGACGGACTCGAGGTCCAGTCCGAGCCCGTGGAGCAACTCGGACACGGTGAGACTCTCCGGGCCCTGGTCGGTCCCGTTCGTCACGTAGCTGTCCATGACGGCCAGCGTGTCGACCGCCTCGCCTTCCCGCCGCAGTTCGACGGCCATCGCGTGGGCGATGACGCCGCCGAGCGACCAGCCCAGCAGGTGGTAGGGCCCGTGCGCCTGGACCTTGCGCATCTCCAGCACGTACTGGTGCGCCAGCTGCTCGATCGACTCGAAGCTCGGGCCGCCGCTGATGATCGGCAACTGCAGGCCGAACGCCGGCCGGTCCTGCGAGAGGTGCTGCAGGAGTCCCGCATAACCCCACGACAGGCCGATGCCGGGATGGATGCAGAACAGGGGCGGCTTCTCCCCTGTCGGCCGCAGCGGGATGACCACACCGAGCGCCTCGTCCACCGGCGACCCGGCCGCGTTCTCGGTGTCGACCCGCAGTGCCAGGCCCGCGGGTGTCGGGTCCAGGAACATCGACTGCAACGGGATCTGCCGTCCGAGGCGTTCCTGCAGCACCGTGATCACCCGGGTGGCGACGATCGAGTTGCCGCCGAGGTCGAAGAAACTGTCGGCGGTGCCGACCCGGTCGACGCCCAGCACCTCGGCGAAGGCCTCGACGATGATCCTCTCGGTCGCCGTCGTCGGGGCCCGGAAGGCCGCGCCGGTGGTGCCGAACTCGGGCGCGGGCAGCGCCTTGCGGTCGAGTTTGCCGACCGGGGTCATCGGGATCTGATCGAGGACGACCACGGCCGACGGGACCATGTGCGCGGGCAGGCGGTCGGCGGCGTGGGTACGCAACTCCGCCGGCTCGAGATCGTGTCCCTCGGCCGCCCGCACGTACGACGCGAGGAGCGTGTCCCCGGACGGTCCGGTGTGTCCGATGGTGGCTGCGAACGCGACCGCGGGGTGGCGGGCGAGGACGGCGTCGATCTCACCGAGTTCGATGCGGAATCCGCGGACCTTCACCTGGAAGTCGGTGCGGCCGATGTACTCGATGGTGTGGTCGCCGCGCCAGCGCACCACGTCGCCGGTGCGGTACATCCGGCGACCGGGCTCTCCGAAGGGGCAGGCGACGAACCGCTCCGACGTCAGCGCCGACCGGTTGTGGTACCCGCGTGCCAGTCCGGGTCCGGTGATGTACAGCTCGCCGGGCACACCCACCGGGACGGGCTGCAGGCGTTCGTCGAGGACCAGCGAACCGAATCCCAGCGCGGGTGCGCCGATGTTCACGACGCCACCCGGACGCATCGGGGCGCTGACGCTCGCCTGGATGGTGGTCTCCGTGGGCCCGTACCCGTTGTGCATGTTGCGGTGCTTGCCCCAGATCTCCACCAGTTCCGGCGGGCAGGCCTCACCGGCCACCGCGAGGACGCGGAGCGATTCGAGTCCCACGTCCTCGATGGACGACAGCGCGGTGGGTGTGATGAACGCGTGCGTCACCGCGTTGCGCCGGAACAGGTCCGCCAGTTCCGTGCCACCGAAGACGGTGGGCGGCACGATCACGACCCGGGCCGAAGCCCCGAACGCCATCATCAGCTCGAAGATCGACGCGTCGAAGCTCGGGGACGCCAGATGCGAGACCCGCGAGTCGTGCGTGACCTGGAACCGTTCGTGTTCCTCCGCGGTGAGGTTGGCCATGCCGCGGTGAGTGACGATGACGCCCTTCGGTTTACCGGTCGATCCCGACGTGTAGATCAGGTACGCCGGATTGGCCAGATGGAGGGGGCGCGGGCGGTCGGCGTCGGTGACCGGCGCCGAGGAGACGGCCGCGACCTGCTCGGCGAACGACTCGTCGTCGAGCACCAGCCACTGCACGGTGTCCGGCAGATTGTCGCGACGATCGGCGACGGTCAGGCCGACGGACGCGCGGCAGTCGGTCAGCATGTAGTCGATGCGGTCCCGCGGGTAGGTCGGGTCGACGGGCACGAACGCCGCACCCGACTTCGCGACCGACCAGATCGACACCACTTCCTCGATCGATCGCGGCATACCGATCGCCACGAACGTCTCCGGCCCGACGCCCTGGGCGCACAGCACCCGCGCCAGCCGGTTGGACCATTCGTCGAGTTCGCGGTAGGTGACCTGCCGGTCCTCGAAGGACAACGCGATCGAATCGGGGTCGAGTGCCGCGGCGGCCGTCAGCAGGTCGGGCCACACCTCGGGGCGCACGTCGGGCTTGCCGCGCGCCGGGACCATCTCCTCGATCTCCGCGTCGTCGAGCAGCGGGAGGGTGCCGATCGACCGGTCCGGGTCGGCGGTGACGGCCGCGAGGATCCGGACGAAGCGGTCCGCGATCGAGCGTGCCGTGGCGGGGTCGAAGAGGGAGACTGCGAAGTCGAGTCCGCCGGCGACACCCGCGGGCGCGCCGTCCTGATCGAACCGCTCGGCCAGGATCACCTCGAGATCCTCTTTCACCACCTTGGTTTCGAGGTCCACGTTCTCGACCCGCAGGCCCGGCAGTTCCAGTGTCGGGTTCTCGTTGTTCTGGAATTCGAGGGCCACCTGGAACAGCGGTGAGTACGACGTGGACCGGGTCGGGTTGAGTTCCTCGACGAGCCGCTCGAACGGCAGGTCCGAGTGCTGGAACGCGGCCAGGTCGGTTTCCCGGATCCGTTGCACCAGTTCGGTGAACGTCGACGCCGGGTCGATCCGGTTCCGCAGGACCAGCGTGTTGACGAACATGCCGACCATGTCGTCCAGGGCGGCTTCACCGCGCCCGGCGACGGGGGTGCCGATGACGACGTCGTCGGTGCTGCCGAGCCGCGCGAGCAGCACGGCCAGCGCGGCGTGGACCGCCATGAACATGGTGGCGTTGTTGGCCCGGGCCAGTGCCGTCAGCCGCTGATGGATGTCGGCGTCGATCGCGAACTCGACCCGATCGCCCTCGAACGTCTGCTGGATCGGGCGCGGTCGGTCGGTCGGCAACTGGATGACATCCGGCACGCCGGCCAGCGTCTCCGACCAGAACCGCAACTGCTGGTTGATCATCGACTCGGGATCGTTCTCCGAGCCGAGTCCGGCGTGCTGCCACAGCGTGTAGTCGGCGTACTGGACGTGCAGCGGATCCCACTGCGGGCCGTCGCCGCCGAGCCGTGACGAGTACGCCACCATGACGTCGCGGGCGAGCGGCGCCAGGGAGAAGCCGTCCGCGCTGATGTGGTGCACCACGATCGTCAGCACGTGATGGTCGGGCGCAATCCGGAACAGCGCCGCCCGGACCGGCACGTCGGTGCTGACGTCGAACCCCCGGGACACCAGATCCATGATGTGCCGCGGCAGGTCCTCCGCCGCCACCGCGACGGTGTCGACCTCCGGTTGCGTATCGGCGGCGGGCAGGATCCGCTGGGTCGGTTCGCTGTCGACCGTCGGGAAGACGGTGCGCAGCGTCTCGTGACGTTCGAGGACGTCGGCCATCGCCAGCCGCAGGGCGTCCTCGTCCAGGGCCCCGGTCAGCCGGACGGCCAACGGAATGTTGTAGGCCGGTGAGGACGTGTCGAACTGGTTGAGGAACCACATCCGCTTCTGCGCCAGCGACAGCGGAATCCGGTCGGGCCGTTCGACCGGCGCGAGCGCGGGGCGGGCGCCGCCGCTCACGCTGTCGGCGACACGTGCGGCCAGGGACCGGACGTCGGGCGCCTCGAACAAGGCGCGCACACCGATGTCGGTGTCGAGGGCGTCCCGCAACCGTGCCGTGACCCGGGTGGCGACCAGCGAGTTTCCGCCGAGATCGAAGAAGTTGTCGTCGATGCCGATCCGTTCGATACCGAGGACGTCGGCGAAGATGTCCACGATCGTGCGTTCGAGATCGTTGGTCGGCGGCTGGAACTCGGTGGTGGTGACGTGGAACTCGGGCGCGGGCAGCGCCGATCGGTCCAGTTTGCCCACCGGGGTCAAGGGGATCTCGTCCAGGAACATGACGCTCGTCGGCACCATGTGCGCGGGGAGCCGGGTCGACAGGTGCGCGGTCAGCTCGGCCGGGTCGATGCCGCCGGCCGTGTTGGGCAGCAGGTAGGTCACCAGCACCGTGTCACCGGACGGGCCGGGAACACCGAGGGTCGCGGCGAAGCTGACCCCGGGGAACGTGGCGATCTCGTTGTCGATCTCGCCGAGTTCGATGCGGAATCCGCGGATCTTCACCTGGAAGTCGCTGCGGCCCACGTACTCGACGGTGTGGTCGGCACGCCACCGGACGATGTCGCCGGTGCGGTACATCCGCTCCCCCGCCTCCCCGAACGGGTTGGCGACGAACCGCTGGCTGCTCAGTTCCGGGCGGCGGTGGTAGCCGCGGGCGAGACCCGCACCGGTGATGTACAGCTCGCCGGGCACCCCGACGGGCACCGGCTGGAGACGTGAATCCAGCACGAGCTCACCGACTCCGCGGATCGGGCCGCCGAGAGTGATGGGTTCGCCCACCGTCATCGGGTCGCTGATGTTGGCCATCACCGTGGTCTCGGTGGGGCCATATGCGTTGGACAGCTGCCGGCCGGGCGCCCAGCGGGTCACCAGTTCCGGCGGGCACGCCTCGCCGCCGAACACGACGTGCTGGAACTCGTCGAGCCCCTCCGGGTCGACCGTGGACAGCGCCGCGGTGGTGACGAAGGCGTGGGTGACGTGTTCGGACCTGATCAGTTCGGCCAGTTCCGCTCCGCCGTACACCGTCGGCGGTGCGATCACCATCGTGGCGCCGACCCCGAACGCCTGCAGGTACTCGAACACCGACCCGTCGAAGCTGGGCGTCGAGAAGTGCAGTGTGCGGGACGTCTGCGCGGCGGCGAAACGCTGCCGCTGGTCCTCGGCGAAGTTGTCGAGGCCCTCGTGGGTGACCACGACGCCCTTCGGCTTGCCCGTCGAACCGGAGGTGTAGACGATGTAGGCGGCGTTGTCGAGGCTTATCGGCGACCGTCGATCCGAATCAGCCACCGGCAGAGCAGGTTTCGACTGGCAGGCCTTCTCGAACTTGGGCGAGTCGAGCTGCAGCCACGGCACCGAGTCGGGCAGCGCCTTCTCGTACGCGGCCATGGTCAGTCCGATGGTGGCACCCGAATCGGTGAGCATGTGCTCGATGCGGTCCATCGGGTAGTTCGGGTCGACGGGGACGAATGCGGCGCCCGTCTTGGCCACCGCCCACACGGCGAGGACCGACTCGATCGACCGGGGAATGCCGAGCGCCACGAACGTCTCCGGGCCGGCGCCGCGGGAGATGAGGACCCGGGCGAGCTGGTTGGAGCGTTCGTTGAGTTCCCGGTAGGAGACGTTGCGGCCCTCGAACGTCAGCGCCGTGCGGTTCGGATCCAACGCGGCGGCGTCCTCGAAGATCTGCGGCAGCGTCCGGACGGAGAACCCCGGGCGGCCGCGTACCGGCGCGAACTCGGCGAGTTCGGCCTCGGTGAGCAGTTGCATGTGGGCCAGCGGAATCTGGGGCCGGTCGGCGAGGGCGTCGAGCACCCGCTGCAGCCGGTCCGCGATCTCGTCGACCGCGCTCTCCTCGAACACCTCGGGGAGATACTCGAACTTGAAGTTCAGCCGCGCGTCCCCGGAGGCGACGACGGCGAGCGGGTAGTGCGCGGAGTCCTTGCCGTCGATGCCGGTGACGAACATCCCGGCGATGTCGGTCTGTTCCGTCAGCCCCGCCTCGTCCACCGGGTACGACTCGAACACGGTCAGCGTGTCGAAGGCACCGCCGCCGCCGACCGCCGACTGGATGTCGGTCAGGCCCAGGTAATGATGATCGAGCAGCGCGGCCTGCTCGCTCTGCACACGTTCGAGCAGCTCACCCAGCGACTCCCACGGGTCGAGGGTCACCCGCACCGGCAGGGTGTTGATGAACAGACCCACCATCGATTCGATGCCCGCGATCTGCGGCGGCCGGCCCGAGACCGTCCCGCCGAACACTACGTCGGAGCGGCCGATCAAGCCGCCCAGCACGATTCCCCACGCCGTCTGGACGACGGTGTTGAGGGTGAGCCCGCGTTCCCGGCTCAAGTCCCGCAACCGGGTGGTCTGCTCCTCCGACAGTGTGAAGGCCGTTTCCTCCGCGACAACGGAGTGCGCCTCACCCCGCTCCAGCGGGGCCAGGAGGGTCGGCTCCTCGACCCCGTCGAGCGCGGTGCGCCAGGCGTCGAGGGAGTCCGTGGTGTCGTGGCGCTTCATCCACGACAGGTAGTCACGGTAGGAATGGACCCGCGGCAGCAGGCTGCCGTCGGCGTCCAACGCGTACAGGGTCAGCAGGTCGCGGATGACCAGCGGAGTCGACCAGCCGTCGAGCAGGATGTGGTGGTTGGTCAGGATCAGCCGGTAGTCGTCCTCGGTGAGCCGGACGAGGGCGAGGCGCAGCAACGGCGCGTTCGCCATGTCGAACTTCACCGACCGGTCCCGTGCCACGATCCGGTCGTATTCGCGGGTGGTCTCGTCGGGGTCGAGTGCCGAGAGGTCGAACTCCGACCACGGCAGTTCCACGTGCTGCTGGATGATCTGGGCGGAGGCCCCCGCACTGTCGTGGACGAACGCGGCCCGCAGGTTGGGGTGCCGCTCCAGCAGGGCCTGCCCGGCCCGGCGGATCCGGTCCGGGTCGACGTCGCCGCGCAGTTTCAGCGCCAGCTGCACCAGGTACGGGTCGACCGTGGCGTCCGAGAACTGGGCGTGGAACAGCAGCCCGGACTGCAGCGGTGACAGCGACCAGATGTCCGACAGCGCCGGGAACCTGGTCTCGAGCCGGTCGATCGCGTCCTGGTCGAGGGTGACCAGATCGAGGTCGGACGGGGTCACGCCGCCCGCGTCGGGTCGCGCGACGTGGGTGGTCAGCGCGGTCAGGGCCTGCACCCACAGGTCGGCGAGCGTGCGGACCTCGGACGGGGTGAGGACCCCGGTCGGGAACGCCCACGTGGCCCGCAGCCGGTTGCCGTCGGCCCCGGTGCCGGTGACGGCGTTGATGTCGAGCGCCGATGCCACCGGGATGTCGGAGGCCGGAATGTCGTCGAGCTTCGTGTCCGTCACCGGAACCCAGGCGTGACCGTGGATGTCGGTGGACGTCGCGCCGCCCAGCCGGCCCAGGTAGTTGAACGTGACCTGCGGCTTCGCCAGCGCCCGCAGCTGATCGGCGCTCTCCGGGTCCAAGTAGCGGAGCATGCCGTAGCCGATGCCGTGGTCCGGGATCGCGAGCAGCTGTTCCTTGATCGCCTTGATCGCGGACCCGGCGGCCTTGCCACCGGCGAACGCGTCGTCCAGGTCGATGCCCGACAGGTCGAGGCGCACCGGGAACATCGCCGTGAACCAGCCGACGGTGCGGCCCAGATCGGCGCCCGGCAGCACCTGGTCCTCGCGGCCGTGGCCTTCGAGACTGACCAGCGACTCCCGGGTGAAGTCGCCGTGGGTGCGCCGCCACTGGGCCAGTGCCAGCGCCAGCGCGGTGAGCAGTCCGTCGTTGACGCCGCCGTGGTAGGCCTCGGGGACACGGGTCAGCAGTGCGTCCGTGACGTCGGCGGGCACCTCCACCGTGACCTTCTCGACTGTCCCTGCCACGTCGATCGCGGCGTCGAGTGGACGCGATCCGATCAGCGGGTCGTCGGCTTCGAGCACCCGGCGCCACAGTTCGATCTCGTCGGCGCGGTCGCGTGTCGCCTCGACGAGTCCGTGCGACCAGCGTCGCATCGATGTGCCGACCGGCTCGAGGACCGGTTCCTGACCCGAGGAGACCTGCGCCCACGCGGTCGCCAGGTCGGGGACGAGGATCCGCCACGACACGCCGTCGACCACCAGGTGGTGGGCGACGACCAGCAGCCGTCCGCCCTCGTCGCCGGCGTCGAACCACACCATCTGCAGCATCACGCCGGCCTCGGGGTCCAGTCGTCCTGCCGCGGCATCGAGTTCCCGGGTCGCGGTCTCCGCGAATCCGGAACCGACGACCGACGCGACCTCGACCCGGTGCAGCACGTCGTCGACGTCGACCGCGCCCACGGCCTGCACCTCGATCCGCCACTGCGGCTCGGCACCGAGGAGACGCGCCCGCAGCATGTCGTGGTGATCCACGACCGCCGCGATCGTGCGCTTCAGCAGTGTCTCGTCGGCCGCGGCGGGCAGGGAGAGCAGCGCGGTCTGGGTGTAGCGGCGGAAGTCGCCACCCCGTTCGAGCAGCCACGCGGTAATCGGGGTGATCGGCATCTCGCCGATCCCGCCACCGGGCAGTTCGTCGAGCACCACCACGTCTGCGGCGCCCGCCCAGGAGGCGGCCTCGGCGAGCGCGGCAACGGTCTTGGCCTCGAACACGTCCCGCGGGGTGAGCACCACGCCCGCCGCCTTCGCGCGGGCCACCAACTGGATGGACATGATGCTGTCGCCGCCGAGTGCGAAGAACGAATCGTCCACACCCACCGATTCCAGACCGAGCACCTCGGCGAACAGACCGGCGAGGACGGTTTCCATCTCCGTGGCCGGGG
Organism: Rhodococcus sp. IEGM 1351; assembly: GCF_030056875.1. Classification (NCBI taxonomy): domain Bacteria; kingdom Bacillati; phylum Actinomycetota; class Actinomycetes; order Mycobacteriales; family Nocardiaceae; genus Rhodococcus; species Rhodococcus sp. IEGM 1351. The sequence goes on from NZ_JASHKU010000013.1 coordinate 124,218, forward strand.
CGCGGCCCGTCGACACCCGGGCCCCGAAGTCGGGTTCCGGCAGCGCGCGGCGGTCGAGTTTGCCGTTGCTCGTCAACGGCAGCGCGTCCAGCACCACGAGGGTGGCGGGCACCATGTACGAGGTGAGCTGGGTGCCGACGAATTCGAGCGCCGAGGACACCTCGACGGTGGCGCCGGATTCCGGAACCACGTAGCCGATCAGCCGGTGACCGCCGTGCCCGTCGTCGCGGGTGAGGACGACGGCCTGGGCGATGCCGCGGTACCGGAGCAGCGCGGATTCGATCTCGCCGAGTTCGATGCGGAAACCGCGGATCTTCACCTGGAAGTCGCTGCGGCCCAGGTACTCGAGCTGGCCGTCGGTGTTCCAGCGCGCCAGGTCACCCGTGCGGTACATCCGCGCCCCGGGACGGAGCGGGTCGGCCACGAACCGGGTCGAACTGAGCCCGGCCCGGCCGAGGTAACCGCGGGTCACCTGGTCACCCGAGACGTACATCTCCCCGATGGTGCCCGGGGGAACCGGGTGCAGGCGCCGGTCGAGGACGTGTACGTGCAGCCCGGCGATTCCGCGGCCGATGACGCTGGCCGACGCCGACTCGGCGAACTCGCGGTCGAGCGCCAGATAGCTGACGTGGACCGTCGTCTCGGTGATGCCGTACATGTTCACCAGGGTCGGGGCGGAGTCGTCGTGCCGGGAGTACCAGCGGCCGAGCTGTCCGAGGTCGAGAGCCTCACCACCGAAGATCACGTACCGCAGCGCCAGTGCCGCGGCGTTCACGTCGATCTCCGAGACGATGCGGTCGGTCTCGGCGAGCTGATAGAACGCGGTCGGGGTCTGGTTGAGGACGGTGACCTGCTCGTTCCGCAGGAGTTCGTGGAACATTTCCGGCGACCGCGCCGTGTAGTAGTCGACGACGACGAGTCGGCCGCCGTAGAGCAGCGGACCCCACAGCTCCCACACGGAGAAGTCGAACGCGTACGAGTGGAACATCGTCCACACGTCGTTCTCGTCGAACCCGTAGAGCGGCTGTGTGTTCGCGAACAACGTCAGCACGTTGCGGTGCGAGACGACCACGCCCTTGGGGCGGCCGGTCGACCCGGAGGTGTAGATGACGTACGCCACCGACGAGGAGTCGAGCGGTGTCACCCGGTCGGCGTCGGTGATCGTCGCGGGCGACTGATGCACGAGGTCCGCGGTGGTCTCGGGGTCGTCGAGCAGGATCGCCGGGGTCTCCGAGTCGGGCAGGGCGGAGACGTCTCCCGTGGTGGTGATGACACAGTTCGGTGCGGCGTCCTCGAACACGAACGCCAGCCGGTCCGCCGGGTAGGTGATGTCGACGGGCAGGTAGCCGCCGCCGGTCTTGATCACCGCGAGCAGAGCGATGATCAGATCGCAGGTGCGTGGGAGTGCCACGGCCACCAGCATTTCCGGCCCCACTCCCTGGGCGATGAGCAGGCGGGCCAGCCGGTTCGACCGGGCGTCGAGCTCGGCGTAGGTCAGTGCCACGTCCTCCGACGTCACGGCTGTGGCGCCGGGGAACCGGGCCACGCTCTGCGCGAAGCGGTCTGCGAGGGTGTCGGTGCCCGCGTCGAGTCCGGCGGTGTTCCATTCGGTCGCCATCGCCGACCGCTCGGCGGCGTCGGTGATCACGATGTCACCGACCGGGGCGTGCGGGTCGGAGGTGACGGCGCCGAGGATGCGCAGGAACCGGTCGGCGAACGTGCGGACGGTGCCGGCGTCGAACAGATCGGTGGCGAAGATGAACGACGCGGCGATACCCGACGCCACCCCGTCCGCGTCGAATCCTTCCTCGACGCTGAGCTGCAGGTCGAACTTGGCGACCTCCAGATCGAAATCGACGGCGGCCGCGGTCAGTTCTGGGAGCTCGAGCCGCGGTGTCTCGTTGTTCCGGAACTCGAGCAGCGCCTGGAACAGCGGCGAGTGCGCGGTGGAGCGCTCCGGCGCGAGGACGTCGACGAGCCGCTCGAACGGCAGGTCCGAATGGTGGAACGCGGCGAGGTCGGTGGCCCGCACCTGATCCATCAGGGCACCGAAACCCTCCGCCGGGTCGACGGCGCTCCGCAGCACCAGGGTGTTGACGAACATGCCGACCATGTCGTCGAGTGCCGCGTCACCACGGCCCGCGATGGGTGTGCCGACCGCGATGTCCTCGGTGGACGACAGCGCGGACAGCAGCACCGACAGGGCCGCGTGGACGGCCATGAACATGGTGGAGTTGTGCTTGCGCGCCAACGCCGCCAGCGCCCGGTGCACGTCCGCCGGAATCGTGAAGTCGACCTGCGCGCCGCGGAACGACTGCTGGACCGGTCGCGCCCGGTCGGTCGGCAGCTGCAGGAGTTCGGGCAGGTCGGCCAGCTGATCCGTCCAGTACCGGAGTTGCTGGGAGATCAGCGATTCGGCGTCGCTCTCGTCGCCCAGCAATTGGAGCTGCCACAGCGTGTAGTCGGCGTACTGCACCGACAGCGGGTTCCACTGCGGCGCGCTCCCCGCGATGCGGGCCGCGTACGCGGTCATGACGTCCCGGGCGAGCGGGGTGAGCGAGAACCCGTCGGCGCAGATGTGGTGCACCACGATCACGAGCACGTGATCGTCGGGGGCGAGTGCGAACAGCGCCGACCGCATCGGCACGTCGGCCGTCACGTCGAAGCCGGCGGTCGCGAGACCGGCGATGTGCCCCCGGAGTTCGTGCTCGGACACCTCGACGATCTCGAGGTTCGGCGTCCACTGACCGGGTGAGAGCACCACCTGGGTCGGTTCGCCGTCGTGGGACGGGAACACGGTCCGCAACGATTCGTGGCGGACGAAGACGTCCGTCACCGCTGCACGCAGCGACTCCACGTCCAGGTGACCGGTCAGCCGCACCGCCAGGGGGATGTTGTAGGCCGCCGACGACGTGTCGAACTGGTTGAGGAACCACATCCTCTTCTGCGCCAGCGACACCGGCACGTGCGCGGGCCGCGGCACCGGGCCGAGCGGGATCCGGACGTGGGCGCCGTCCTGCGCGGGTGCGAATGCCGTCGACTCGATGAGGCGGGCCAGCTGATGGATCGTCGGTGCCTCGAACAGGGTGCGGACGCCGATGTCGGTGTCCAGTTCCGCGGTCAGGCGTGCGGCGACACGGGTTGCGATCAGCGAGTTTCCGCCGATGTCGAAGAAGTTGTCGTCGATGCCGACTCGTTCGATTCCCAGGACCGTCGTGATGACGTCGGCGATCGTGTGTTCGAGGACCGTCGACGGCGGGCGGAAGTCGTCCGACGTGGGCAGGAACTGCGGTTCGGGCAGCCCGGCCCGATCGAGCTTGCCGACCGGGGTCAGCGGGATCTCGTCGAGGATCATGATGCTCGACGGCACCATGTGCGCGGGCAGCAGGTTCGCCGTCCACTCCTTCAGTTCCGGCGGTTCGAGTGCCGACCCGGTCTCCGGCAGCACGTAGGACACGAGCACGGTGTCGCCGGCGGGGCCGGGGCGCCCGAGTGTGACGGCGAACGACACGGACGGATGCGCGGCGAGTGCGCTGTCGATGTCGCCGAGCTCGATGCGGAAGCCGCGGATCTTCACCTGGAAGTCGGTGCGGCCCAGGTATTCGACCGTGTGATCGGACCGCCACCGCGCGAGGTCGCCGGTGCGGTACATCCGGTCGCCCGGTCCGCCGTAGGGGTTGGCGACGAACCGCTCGCTGGTCAGCCCGGCGCGTGCATGGTAGCCGCGGGCCAGGCCCTCACCGGAGATGTAGAGCTCGCCGGCGACGCCGACGGAGACCGGTTGCAGCCGCGAGTCGAGAATCACCTCGGAGACGCCGCGGACGGGGGCACCGATGGTGACCGTCTCCCCCACCTGCAGGTGGTCGCTGAGGTTGCTCATGATCGTGGTCTCGGTGGGACCGTAGCCGTTGTACATGGTGCGGCCCGGTGCCCAGCGGGTCACCAGTTCCGGAGGAACCGCCTCACCGCCGGCGACCACGTTCTGGAACACCTCGAGCCCCTCGGGGTCCACGGAGGCCAGCGCCGCGGGGGTGACGAACCCGTGGGTGACGCTCTCGGTGCGGATCAGCTCCGCGAGTTCCTCGCCGCCGTACACGGACGGCGGCACGATCACCATGGTCGCGCCGACGGCGAACGACAGGAGGTATTCGAGGACGGAAGCGTCGAAGCTCGGTGAGGAGAAGTGCAACGCCCGCGACGTCGAATCCGTCGCGTAGCGGGTCCGCTGCTCCTCGGCGAAGTTGTCGAGACCGCGGTGGCTGACCACCACGCCCTTCGGTTTGCCGGTGGAACCGGACGTGTAGATGACGTACGCGGGGTGTGCGAAGCGCAGGGGCGCGACGCGGTCGTCGTCGGTCACGGTGTCGGTGGACATCGCCAGAATGGCGGCGTCGGTGTCGGGGTCGTCGAGGGTCAGCCAGCTGACCGTGTCCGGGAGCCGGCCGTGGTCGGCGTCCAGGCGGAGACCGAACGTGCACCCGGAATCCGTGACCATGTGCTCGACCCGCTCGCGCGGGTAGGTCGGATCGACCGGAACGAACGCCGCGCCGGTCTTGGTGATCGACCAGACCGCGAGGACCGATTCGATGGACCGTGAGATACCCAGGGCCACGATGTCTTCCGGTCCGACGCCGCGGTCGATGAGCAGGCGCGCGAGCTGGTTGGACCGTTCGTCGAGTTCCCGGTAGGACATCCGGCGGTCGCCGAACACGAGGGCGGTGGCGTCGCCCGAGGTCGCGGCCGTGTCGGTGAACATCTGCGGCAGTGTGCGCACGGAGCGGCCGGGCACGCCGCGGGCCGGAACCAGTTCGGCTTCCTCTGCCTCGGTGAGCAGGCGCAGCTGCGCGAGCTTCATCCCGGGGTGCTCGGCGAGCGCGATCAGTGCCCGGATGATCCGGTCGCCGATCCGCTCGACGTCGGCCCGGTCGAACAGTTCCTCGACGTACTCGAGCTTCAGCTGCAGATTCTCGTGCGCCGAGGCGATCAGCGCGAGCGGGTAGTGGGCGGCGTTCGCGCTGTCGTGCACGTCGAGGACGTGCATGCCGGCGATGTCGGTCTGATCGGTCAGCCCCTCCCGGTCGACGGGATACGACTCGAACACCGTCAGCGTGTCGAAACCGGTACCGGGACCGGCCACCGACTGGATGTCCGTCAATCCGACGTAATGGTGGTCCAGCAGCGCGGCTTGCTCGCCCTGAATGCGTTCGAGCAACTCCCCCAGCGTTTCCCGCGGATCGAGAACCACCCGCACCGGCAGGGTGTTGATGAACAGACCCACCATCGACTCGATTCCGGCGATCTGCGGAGGTCGACCCGACACCGTCCCACCGAAGACCACATCGGAGCGGCCGACCAAGCCGCCCAGCACGATTCCCCACGCGGTGCGGATCAGGGTGCTGAGGGTCAGACCGTGCTCGCGTGCGAGCACACTCAGCTGATCGGTGCGGTCGACGTCGAGTTCGACGAGCAGTTGACCGGACTGCGTGTCGCTCTGCACCGACGCGTCGGCCGGGGCGAGCAGCGTCGGCTCCTCCACCCCGGCGAGGGCACGCTGCCACACACCGAGCGAGTCCTCGGTGCTGCGGTGCGACATCCAGGCGAGGTAGTCGCGGTACGGGTGCACCCGCGGCAGCGCCGTGGCGTCACCTTCCGTGGCGTACAGGGTCAGGAGGTCGCGGATCAGGAGCGGCATCGACCAGCCGTCGAGCAGGATGTGGTGATTGGTGACGATCAGGCGCTGCTCGTCCCCACCGATCTGGATCAGCATGAACCGCAACAGCGGCGGGGTGGCCATGTCGAACCCGCGGCGCCGGTCGGCGTCGAGGAGTCGCACGATCTCGGCTTCGCGGCTCTCCGCGTCGAGACCGGACAGGTCGATCTCGGTCCAGGGCAGTTCCGCATACCCGTGGATCGCCTGGACGGGGGTGCCGCCCTCGTCGTAGACGAACGACGCCCGCAGGTTCGCGTGCCGGTCGAGCAGGGCCTGCCCGGCCACCCGCATGCGGGACGGCACGGCACCGCGCAGTTCGAGTGTCACCTGCACGGTGTACGAGTCGATCGTCTGATCGGCCAGCAGTGCGTGGAAGAGCAGTCCGGACTGCAGCGGCGACAGCGACCAGATGTCGGACAGCGCCGGGAAGCGCGATTCGATGCGATCGATGGCGTCCTGGTCGAGGCTCACCAGTTCGAGGTCGGACGGGGTCACGCCGCCGGCGTCGGGGCGGGCCGCGTACGTCGTGAGCGCGGTGAGCGCCCGGACCCACAGTTCGGCGAGTTCCCGGACCTCGGCGACGGTCAGGACACCGGCCGCGTACGCCCAGGTGGCGCGCAGCTGAGGCCGGTCGTCCACCTCGGTGGTGACCGCGTTGACGTCGATGGCCGAGGTGACCGGGGTGTCGAGGTCCTGCGCGCGGTCCATGTCGACTTCACCGGTCGGCGTCCAGCCGGCGCGGGTGGCCGCCTCGGACAGGTCGGCGGCGAAGCGTCCCAGGTAGTTGAAACTGATCTGCGGCAGCGAGCGGGCCGCGAGCAGCGGTCCGGTGTCGGCGTTGAGGTACCGCAGCATGCCGTAACCCATGCCGTGGTCCGGGATCGCGAGCAGCTGCTCCTTGATCGCCTTGATCGCGGACCCGGCGGCCTTGCCACCGGCGAACGCGTCGTCGAGGTCGATGCCCGACAGGTCGAGACGCACCGGGAACATCGCCGTGAACCAGCCGACGGTGCGGCCCAGATCAGCGCCCGGCACGACCTGGTCTTCACGGCCGTGCCCCTCGAGGCTCACCAGGGTGCCCTCGACGGACCTGCCGTGCAGGGTGTGGCCGCGGGAGCGCCGCCACTGGGTGACCGCCATCGCCAACGCGGTGAGCAGTCCGTCGTTCACGCTGCCGTGGATCGCCTCCGGTAGAGCCGTGAGGACGGCCTCGCTGACCTCGGCGGGCAGCTGGACCGTGACGCGGCCGACGGTCGCGTTGACGTCGATGTCGGGGTCGAGCGGACGGCTGCCGACGAGCGGGTCCTCGCAGTCGAGGATGCGCTGCCACAGGTCCAGTTCGCCTGCCCGGTTCGCCGCCTCGTCGACCAGTCCGTGCGCCCACCGGCGCATGGACGTGCCGACCTGTTCGAGGACCGGTTCCTGGCCTGCCGAGATCTGCGCCCACGCGGTCGCGAGGTCGGGGACGAGGATGCGCCACGACACACCGTCGACCACGAGGTGATGCGCGACGACGAGCAGGCGACCGCCGGATTCCCCGGCGTCGAACCACACCACCTGCACCATGACGCCGGCCGCGGGATCGAGGCGGTCCAGCGCGGCGTCGAGTTCCGCGATCACGGTCGCCGCGAACGCCCGGGTTCCCGGGGCCGTGGACACGGCGACCCGGCGGATCAGGTCCTGCGCGTCGACCGCACCGACCGGGCGGACGGCGAGGTGCGAGTCCTCGGCGGAGACGATCAGCTGCGCGCGCAGCATGTCGTGCCGGTCGAGGACGGCCTGGAACGTGGCGATCAGAGGTTCGAGTTCGCGGAGGTTCGGCGGTGCGGTCAGCAGCGCGGACTGCGACATCCGGTTGAACTCGCCGCCCCGTTCGAGCAGCCACTTCGTGATCGGGGTGGTCGGCATGTCGCCGACTCCGCCACCGGGCAGCTCGTCGAGCACGACGATGTCAGCGGCGCCCACCCACGACGCCACCGCGGCGAGACCGGCAACGGTCTTGGCCTCGAACACGTCCCGCGGGGTCAGCACCACACCCGCCGCCTTCGCGCGGGCCACCAACTGGATCGACATGATGCTGTCGCCGCCGAGGGCGAAGAACGAGTCCTCGACACCGGCGGTTTCCAGACCGAGGACCTCGGCGAACAGTCCGGCGAGCACCTCTTCCATCTCCGACACCGGCGCGCGGCCGGTCGATACCCGGGCCCCGAAGTCCGGCTCGGGCAGCGCGCGGCGGTCCAGCTTGCCCGCGGGAGTGAGCGGCAACTCGTCGAGGACGATCAGTGCGGACGGCACCATGTACGGGGCGAGGAATCCGCCGACGAAATCGAGGACCGCCTCCGGGTCGAGTTCCGCGCCCGCCGTGGGGACGAGGTACCCGACGAGCCGGTTGGCGCCGGTGCTGCCCATGTGCGCGGACACCACCGAACGGGCGACTCCCGGGTAGCGGGTGAGGGCGGTCTCGATCTCGCCGAGCTCGATGCGGAAACCGCGTATCTTCACCTGGAAGTCGCTGCGGCCCAGGTACTCGAGCTGACCGTCACCGTTCCAGCGCGCCAGGTCTCCGGTCCGGTACATGCGGGCGCCGAGGCCCCCGTACGGGTTGGCGACGAAACGCTCCGCCGTCGTGCCCACCCGGTCCTTGTAGCCGCGGGCCAGACCGGAACCGGTGACATACAGCTCGCCGGTCACCCCGTTGGGCACCGGGTGCAGGCGTGAATCGAGCACCATCTCCCCGGTTCCCATCGGCGGACGGCCGATGGTGACGCCCTCACCGGGAAGCATCGGTCCCGTCACGCTCGACACGACCGTCGCCTCGGTGGGGCCGTAGGCGTTGAACATCCGCCTGCCCCCGGTCACCCACTGCGCCACCAGCTCCGGCGGGCAGACGTCGCCGCCGGTGGCGACGCACTCGAGCTGGTCGAGGCCCGCGGGGTCCACCGACGCCATGGCGGCGGGGGTGATGAACGCGTGCGTGACCCGGCCCTCCCGGAGCACGTCGGCGAGTTCGGTGCCGCCGATGACGGACGCCGGAGCGATCACCATGGTCGCGCCGGAGCCGACCGCCAGCAGCAGTTCCAGGATCGACGCGTCGAAGCTCGGCGACGAGAAGTGCAGCGTGCGCGACCGCGGGGTGACCCCGAAGCGGACGCGTTCATCGGTCGCGAAGTTCGCCAGGCCGCGGTGGGTGACGACGACACCCTTCGGGGTGCCGGTGGACCCGGACGTGTAGATCAGGTATGCCGGGTTCTCCAGCGCGAGCGGGTGTGTCCGGTCGGCGTCCGTGACGACCGCGGCGGAGTGCGCACTCACCTCGTCGTCGAATCCGGGTGCGTCGACCACGACGTAGGACGTGCAGTCCGGCAGCGTGGGACGGAACTCGGCGACGGTGAGCGCGAGCGCCGCACCGGAGTCGCTGAGCATGTGGACGATCCGGTCGGTCGGGTAGTTCGGGTCGACCGGGACGAACGCGGCACCGGTCTTGGCGACCGCCCACAGTGACAGGACCGACTCCGGCGACCGCGCCAGCGCCAGCGCGACCACCGATTCGGGGCCGATGCCGCGCCCGATCAGCAAGCGGGCGAGACGGTTCGACTGCTCGTCGAGTTCGCGGTACGTCACCTCGCTGCCCTCGTAGGACAGCGCGGCCGCCTTGGGATCCACGGAGGCCGCGGCCGCGAGCAGTTCGGGCAGGGTCCGCGGTTCGGCGTCGGGCCCGTCCATCACCGGGGTGAGCGCCGCACGTTCGGACGCCACCATCAGGTCGATGTCACCGACAGCCATGCCCGGCTCGGACGTCACCGCGTCGAAGATCCGCTGCAGGTAGTCGGCGAAACCGGCGATCGTGGACGCGTCGAACAGGCTCGACGCGTACGTGAAGGCCGCGGAGATCCCGGCGGGCTCTCCCGACACCCCGAATTCCTCGGTGAGGGTGAGTTGCAGGTCGAAGTTGGAGATGTCGGTGGCCAGGTCGAGGCCGGTGACGGTCAACCCGGGCAGCTCCAGCCGCGGCCGCTCGTTGTTGCGGAACTCGAGCACCACCTGGAACAGCGGCGAATGCGACGTCGCGCGTTCGGGCGAGATCGCATCGACCAGTCGCTCGAACGGCAGATCGGCGTGGTGGAAGGCGCTCAGGTCGGTGTCGCGGACCGTGGACAGCAGGTCGGTGAACGTGTCGGCCGGTTCGACCGGGGTGCGCAGCACCAGGGTGTTGACGAACATGCCGACCATGTCGTCCAGGGCGGCGTCACCACGACCGGCGATGGGGGTACCCACCGACACGTCGTCCGTGTCGCCCAGCCGGGCCAGCAGCACGGCCAGCGCCGCGTGGACGGCCATGAACACACTCGAATTGTGTTCGCGGGCAGTCGTGATCAATCGGCCGTGCACCTGTGGGTCGATGCTGAACGAGTGGATGCCGCCGCGCATCGACTGCTGCGTGGGGCGGGGGTGGTCCGTCGGCAGCGCGAGCAGTTCCGGAAGCCCGGCGAGCGTGTGCGTCCAGTAGTCGAGCTGGGCGGCCAGCAGGCTGTCGGGGTCGTCGGCGTTGCCGAGTACCCGGTGCTGCCAGAGTGCGAAGTCGGCGTACTGCACCGGCAGCGGCGTCCAGTCCGGTGCCTGTCCCCCGGTGCGGGCCACATAGGCGGTCATCACGTCCCGGGCGAGCGGGGCCATGGAGAAGCCGTCGGCGCTGATGTGGTGGACGACGATGACGAGAACGTGCTCGCCGGGATCGGTCCGGAACAGGGCGGCACGCACCGGCACCGACACCGTGACGTCGAAACCGGCGCCCGCCAGTCGCGAGATGTGCTCGGGCAGTTCGGCTTCCGTTGTCACTATCGGCGACAGATCGGGCACCACGTCCTCGGTCGGCAGGATCACCTGGACGGGTTCGCCCTCCACCATCGGGAACCGGGTGCGCAGCGACTCGTGCCGGTCCATCACGTCGGCGACGGCGTCCTGCATCGCGTCCTCGTCGAGGTCGCCCGTCAACCGCACCGCGAGCGCGATGTTGTAGGCCGGGGAGTCGAGGTCGAACTGGTTGATGAACCACATGCGCTTCTGCGCCAGCGAGACCGGCAGTCGGTCGGGGCGCACCCCGGCCACCAGCGGCGGGCGTTCGGCGCCCTGCACGGCCTCGGATTCGATCCGGGTGGCGAGGGTCGCGACGGTCGGGGCGTCGAAGATCTCCCGGACCCCGATCCGGCTGCCCAGCGCGGCATTGACCCGCGCCACCAGCCGGGTGGCCACCAATGAGTTGCCGCCGAGGTCGAAGAAGCTGTCGTGCACGCCGATACGGGGAGCGTCGAGCAGATCCGCGAAGATCGACGCGAGGATCTCCTCGATCGGGTTGCGCGGGGTGACGAATTCGGCGGACGGGCTGAGGAATTCCGGTTCGGGCAGTGCGCCCCGGTCCAACTTGCCGGTGGCCCCGAGCGGGAACCGGTCGAGGACGATGATCCGGGTCGGCACCATGTAGGCGGGCAGCGCCTCCGCCGCCGCGTCGCGCACGACGGCGGTGTCGATGTCGGCGCCTGCCACGGGGATCACGTAGCCGACGAGGCTTTCGCCGGTGGCCTCGCTGCGATGCACGGTCACGACGGCCTGCGCCACCGACGGGTGCGCCAGCACCGCCGCCTCGACCTCGCCGAGTTCGATGCGCTGACCGCGGAGCTTGACCTGGAAGTCGCGGCGGCCGATGTATTCGATGTTGCCGTCGGCACGCCAGCGGACGACGTCGCCGGTGCGGTACATCCGCTGTCCCGGCGCGCCGAACGGGTTCGCCACGAACCGGTCCGACGTCAGATCGCTGCGCCCGACGTACCCGCGGGCCAGCTGGGTGCCGGCCAGGTACAGCTCGCCGTGCACCCCGACCGGCACCGGGTGCAGCCGGGAGTCGAGGACGTACACCTGCGTGTTCCACACGGGCGCGCCGATCGGGACCGAGGCCCGGTCGCCTTCCGTGCACTCCCAGTAGGTGACGTCGACGGCGGCCTCCGTCGGGCCGTACAGGTTGTGCAGCGCCGCGGAACCGAATTCCCGGAATGCGTCGGCGGTGGCGGGCGGGAGCGCCTCACCGCTGCAGAACACCTGACGCAGCGAACCGCAGAGTTCCGGTTCGGCGCCCGCCGTGAACACCGCCAGCATCGACGGCACGAAGTGCATGGTGGTGACCTGGTGGTCGGCGATGATGTGGGACAGGTACGTCGGGTCGCGGTGTCCGTCCGGCGCGGCGAGGACGAGTCGCGCACCGACCTCGAGCGGCCAGAACAGTTCCCACACGGACACGTCGAACGTGACGGGGGTCTTCTGCAGCACCACGTCCGTGTGGTCCATCCGGTACGTGTCCTGCATCCACAGCAACCGGTTCACGATCGCGCGGTGGCTGACGGCGACACCCTTGGGCCGGCCCGTCGATCCGGACGTGTAGATCACGTAGGCGGTCGAATCGGGGTGGATCGGACCGCCCCGCTCGGCGTCGGTGATCGGGGTGCTCGGCCGCCGGGACAGGTTCAGGGTGTCGATCTCGATCACGGACGCACCGGCCGCGCCGTCGACGCCCTCGCACCGGTCGCGGGAGGCGGTGAGAACGCATGCGGGTTCGGCACTCTCGATCACGTAGGCGATCCGCGACGCCGGGTGGTCGGGGTCGAGCGGAACGTATGCCGCCCCGGTCTTCTCCACCGCGTAGATCGCGATCATCAGCTCGAGCGAACGGCGCAGGGCGACGGCGACCCGGGATTCGGGTCCGACGCCGCGCGCGAGGAGTTCGCGGGCCAGCCGGTTGGCGCGGGCATCGAATTCCGCGTACAGCAGTTCCTCTTCGGCGAACACCACGGCGACGGCGTCCGGGGTCCGTGCCACCTGCGCCTCGAACAGGCTGACCAGGGTCGCCGAGTCCGGTACGGCGACGTCGGTGTCGATCCACTGCTCGAGCATCCGGTGGGTCTCGTCCGCGCCGATCAGGTCGATGTCGCCGACCTTCGCGTCCGAACCGGCGGTGATGGTCTCGAGCAGGGTGACGAAGCGTTCGGCCAGCGCCGTCATCGTCGGCGGGTCGAACAGTTCCGACGCGTACGAGAATTGGACGTCGATCGCACCCGGGGCGCCGGATTCCTCGGTGTGCTCGGTGAGGATGACCTGCAGGTCGAACTTGGCGGCACCGGTCTCGAGGGCCTCGACCTCCACGTCGAGGCCGGGCAGCTCGAGCCGCGTGTTCGCGAATCCCTGCAGCACCAGCATCACCTGGAACAGCGGTGAATGCGCCTCGGAGCGGGTCGGCTTCAGTTCGTCGACGAGCCGCTCGTACGGCAGATCGGTGTTGCTGAACGCCTCCAGATCCACGGAGCGGGTGTGCGAGAGGATCTCGGGGAAGCTGCGATCGGGGTCGACGGTGGTGCGCAGGACGACGGTGTTGACGAACATGCCGACGACGTCGTCGAGTTGCCGTTCGCCACGCCCGGAGACCGGGGATCCGATCGACACGTCGGACGACCCGCTCGACCGGGACAGCAGGACCGCGAGGGCGGCGTGCACCACCATGAACAGGCTGGCGTCGTTGGCGCCTGCGATCTCGAGCAGCGCGGCGTGGATGCGCGCCGGGATGGAGAAGTCGGCGGTGGCGCCGATCATCGACTGCCGGGCCGGGCGCGGCCGATCGGTCGGCAGATCCATGACCTCGGGGGCGCCGTCGAGGGTGCGGGCCCAGAACGCCAGCTGCCGGGCGAGGAGGCTCGTCGGATCGTCTGGGGAACCGAGCAGCTCGCGCTGCCACACCGCGAAGTCGGCGTACTGCACCTCGAGCGGCGCCCACTGCGGCGTGTCGCCTACGGCACGGGCGTGGTAGGCGACCATCACGTCCCGGGTCAGCGGTGTCATCGACAGGCCGTCGGCGGCGATGTGATGCACCACGAAGACCAGCACGTGATCGTCGGTCGCGGTGCGGTAGAGCTCCGCCCGGATCGGCGGTTCGACGGTGACGTCGAACCCCGCTGCGGCGTCGGCGATCAGGCGGGATTCGAGCTCGTACTCGGCCACCTCGACCGCGTCGAGGGGCGGGCTCACCTCCGCGACCGGCAGAACCACCTGGATGGGACCGTTGGGGGTGTTCGGGAACACCGTCCGCAGCGACTCGTGCCGGGTGAGGACGTCACTCACCGCGGTCCGCAGCGCCTCCACGTCGAGCGTGCCGCGCAGCCGGATACCGACGGGAATGTTGTATGCGGGCGAGGCGGTGTCGAGCTGGTTGATGAACCACATCCGCTGCTGCGCCAGCGACACCTGCACCGGGCCGGACCCCGCCCGCGGAGCGAGCACGGGCCGGGCGGAGGTGCGGGGCCCGAGAGCGTCCACGCGGGCACTGAGCAATGCGACGCTGGGCGCCTCGAACAGATCGAGCACCCCGATCTCCGTGCTCAGCGCCGCGTTGACCCGGGACACCACGCGGGTCGCGACGAGGGAGTCGCCGCCCAGGTCGAAGAAGCTGTCGTCGACACCGATGCGCTCGACTCCCAGAAGCGCCGCGAACACCTCCGCGATCTGCATCTCGGTGGGTGTCACCGGCGCCCGGTAGACAGTGGAGGTGGCCTCGAACTGCGGCTCCGGCAACGCCTTCCGGTCGAGTTTGCCCGCCGGGGTCAGCGGGACCTCGCGGAGCACCATCACCCGGGCGGGCACCATGTGCGCGGGCAGCGCTGCTGCGGCGTGTTCGAGGATGTCGCCGACGACGACGTCCGTCCCGTCCTCGGGGAGCACGTACGTCACCAGCACCGTGTCGCCGGACGGTGCGGTCCGTCCGACCGTGGTCGCGAACGCGACACTCGGGTGCGAGCGGACGACGGCGTCGATCTCGCCGAGTTCGATGCGGAAACCGCGGATCTTCACCTGGAAGTCGGTGCGGCCCAGGTATTCCAGCTGACCGGCGGCGTTCCACCGCGCCAGGTCGCCGGTGCGGTACATCCGCTCGCCCGGCGCACCGTGGGGGTCGGCGACGAACCGTTCGGCCGTCGGGATCGACCGATTGTGGTACCCACGTGCCACACCGTCGCCGGTGATGTACAGCTCGCCGGGGACCCCTCTCGGGACGGGGTGCAACCGCGAATCGAGCACCAGCAGACCGCAACCGCGGGACGGGCGGCCGATCGTCACCGGTTCACCGACCGTCAACGGTCCTGCCACGCTCGCGACGACGGTGGCCTCGGTCGGTCCGTATGCGTTGAACATGACCCGTCCCGGCGCCCACTGTGCCACCAGCGCAGGCGGACAGCTCTCGCCACCGGTGACGACGCACCGGAGGTGGTCGAGTCCGGTGGGATCGACGGATGCCAGCGCGGCCGGGGTGACGAACGCGTGCGTGACCCGTTCGCGGCGCAACAGGTCCGCGAGTTCGGTGCCGCCATACACCGTCGCCGGTGCCACCACCATCGTGGCGCCGGCACCCACGGCGAGAAGCAGTTCCAGGATGGACGCGTCGAAACTCGGTGAGGAGAAGTGCAGGGTGCGGGCCCCCACGGTCACGTCGAACCGCTGCCGCTCGTCTTCGGCGAAATTCGCCAGGCCGGCGTGGGTGACGACGACGCCCTTGGGTGTGCCGGTGGAGCCGGACGTGTAGATCAGGTAGGCCGGATCCGCGGTCCGCAACGGGCGGAGACGATCGGCGTCGGTGACCGCGCCGGCCGCGTGCTTCGGCAGGTCCCGGGCGAACGACGCGTCGTCCATCACGAGCCACGGCGTGGTCTCGGGCAGCGACGACCGGTGCGCCGCCACGGTGAGACCGACGACCGCACCGGAATCGGTGAGCATGTGCTCGATGCGGTCGGCCGGATAGTTCGGGTCGACCGGGACGAACGCGGCCCCGGACTTCGCGACTGCCCAGGTGGCCAGCACCGACTCGATCGACCGCGCGATCGCCAGCGCCACAACAGAACCCGGCCCCACTCCGTGGCCGATCAGCATGCGGGCGAGACGATCCGACTGATCGTCGAGTTCGGGGTAGGTCAGCGTGCGTCCCTGGTAGACGAGGGCGTCCCCGTCGCCGCCCGCCTCCGCGGCGCGCGCGAGCAGCGCGGGAAGCGTGCGGGGCTCCACCGAGGGCTCGTCACGGACCGGCGCGAGTTCCGCGTACTCGACCTGTTCGAGGAGGTCGATGTCCCCGACCGGTGCGGCGGGGTCCGCCGTCACCGCCTGCAGGATGCGGACGAAGCGCGCGGCGAGCGCCTCCGCGCTGTCACGGTCCCACACGTCCGTGGCGAACCGCAGGCGGCCGTTGATGCCGCCCGTCTCGGATTCGGTGAGGGAGAACACCAGATCCAGTCCCAGGGCCCGATGTTCGCGCTGGATCGGGCTGACCGTCACGTCCCCGGACGTGTCGTGCGGCTTCCCGCCGTCGGTGAATTCGAGCATCACCTGGAACAGCGGCGAGTGCGACGGATCGGATTCGGCCCCGAGGGCGGCAACGAGATCGTCGAAGGGCAGCGCCGCATGCGAAAACGCGGCCCGGTCGGCGTCCCGGACACGGCTCAGGTGGTCGACGAACGACGATGCGACATCCACCTGCGACCGCAGAACGGTCTTGTTGAAGAATGCTCCGGCTTCCGGGTCGTCGGAATCGGACGCCTCGCGCCCGACGATCGGCGTTCCGATCACGACGTCGTCGGTGTCGCCCAGCCGGCCCAGCAGGACCGCGAGCGCGGCGTGCAGCGTGGTGAAGATCCCGGTGCCCGCCTCCTCTGCCAGCTGCGCCGCGCGGCGCTGCACGTCGCCGTCGACGGCGAACCCGACGACCTCGCCCGCCCCGAGCCGCTCGGTCGGGCGGGGCCGGTCCAGCGGCAGTGCCGTCACCTCCGGCAGGCCCACCAACTCCCGCTTCCAGAACGCGAGCTGGGCCTCCCGCTCGAGGAACCGCGCGCCGAGGCGTGCGCTCTCGGCGTGGATGTCGGCGGTCCGCGTCTGCGGCTCGGCCGTGACGAACTCCTCGACCAGCTCCACGAACCTGCGGTGGTGTGCGCGCAACTCCTCCGAGCCGTACCGGTTGGGGTTGCCGCGGAAATCGAGGAGCGTCTGGCCGTCACCGCTCTGATAGATGTTGACCAGCAGGTCGTCCACCGGGCCCGACGTCACGATGTGGTACTCGCCCGTGACCGTGCCCAGCGTGAACGCCTGATGGAACAGCATGACGTTCACCATCGGACCGGCGAGGCCCTCCGCGGTGCCGGCGAGTCCGGCATCGCGGCGGATGTCCTCGAGACTGCACCGCTGATGGCGCAGCGCACCCATCAGCTCGAGCTGCGTCCGCTGCACGAGCTCGGCCACCGTGTCCTCCGGGCGGACGGTGATCCGCAGCGGGGCGACGTTGACGAGCATGCCACCGGACCGCTGCAAGGGCGCCGTGGTGCGCGCCGACACCGGCAGGTTGATGAGCACGTCCCGCTTGCCCGTCATACGGGACAGGTAACAGGCGAACCCGGCGAGCAGGACGGCCGCCGACGTGGCGCCGACCCGCTGATCCGACTCTCCGAGGAAACCCAGTGCGGTTTCGGAGATCTTCGCGCTCTCGAGCCGGCTCTTCGCCGCCGCGGGCGCATCGTGGGTGGCGAGTGTCGAACCGTGCTCGATGCCGACAATGCGTTCGGCCCAGTACAACCGGTCGTTCTCGAATCGGCTCGACGCCCGGTACTTCTGGTCCAACTCGTAGAGGTCGCGCAGATCCAGCGCACGGTTCGGTTCCGGTTCGGTGCCCTCGACCGCCGCGGTGTACAGTGCCGCGATCCGGTTCACCATGGTCATACCGCTGTACCCGTCGAGCGCGACATGGTGAATCCTGGTGTACCACAAGTAGTGCTGATCGCCGACCTGCAGGACGGTCATCTCGACGAGTCGGTCCCGGGTGAGCCGCAGCGGCGTCGCGTAATCCTCGTCGATCCACACCTGCGCGGCGGCCATCGGGTCCGACTCGCCCCGGAAGTCGAGGAAGCCGATCGACGGGTCGATGCTGAAATCGACCGCCTGGTAGGGCTCCCCGTCGACGTCCAGCAGTCGCAGGAACGGCGACTGGAACTCCTGACCGGCCCGCACCGCAGCATCGCTCAACAGGTCCAGGTCGATCTCGCCCCGCAACTCGATGTACTGGGCGATGAACTTGGGAACCGTCGGGCTCAGTTGCTGGGCAAACCACATGCTCCGTTGCACCGAGGAGAGCGGGAAGGCCCCTTCGGGAACGTTCACATCTTCGGCGCCGTTATTCGGCTGCGGCGAATTCACACTCGTCATCGCGTTCCCCCAGCGGGTAGAAGACCTTGGATGCGCAAGTCCTGCGCGTGAGACGGACCAACCGACGCCGGTCTCCCACGCTGTACTGATCGTGCTGTACGCGTGGGCCCGGTGTGCGTCGATTCGTGATGTTCGTTTCGGAATCGCCATCGACAGGCGACGGTCGGACCGGTCGAGCAGAGTGCGTCCTGCGCTCCCCTGCCTCTGTCCGAGGCTCAGCGGAAGCGTTCGGCCTCACGCGCGAGTTGCACGAGGTCGGCGCACAGGGACTCCACCTCATGGGCCGCCGCACCTTCGGCAACGGCTGTCGCCACGTCCTCGGCGGCACATCGAACCTGGAAAACCCGGTCGACCATGGCGGAGGCTTCCTCCGAGGTGAGCACCACCGCATCGGCGGGGATGCTCGTGCCTTTGACCTGGTTGCGCTGCTCGTACGCGCGCTGCCGGCAGGATTGGCGGCAGTACCGGCGGCGCCGCCCCATCCCCGTCTCGGCCACTTCCCTCCCGCACCACACACAGGAATCGGGTCTGCGGGAGGCGCCGGTCATGGTCAACCACCTTACTGCGCGGCGCCTCGAGGCCCGCCCGGTAAGATGTCGAGGTTGCATCTGCGCGGCGTGCGGGAACCAATCGGGAGGCCGTGGCGTTGTAGATGAGTGTGAACGCTTGGTTCTGGTCCAGGCGTACTCGCGCGGAGACGATCGAGGAGAGGACACAACCATGGCAGATCGCGTACTTCGAGGAAGTCGACTCGGAGCGGTGAGCTACGAGACCGACCGTGACCACGACCTCGCGCCCCGTCGGATGGCCAAGTACCGGTGCGACAACGGTGAGGTGTTCGACATTCCCTTCGCCGACGATGCCGAGATTCCCGGCACGTGGCTGTGCCGTAACGGCCTCGAGGGAACCCTGGTCGAGGGGACTGCGCCCGAGGCCAAGAAGGTCAAGCCGCCGCGTACCCACTGGGACATGCTGCTCGAACGCCGTTCCAAGGAGGAACTGGAGGAGCTGCTGAAGGAGCGCCTCGACCTGCTGAAGGCGAAGCGCCGCGGAGCCTGACACAGGCAACCGAACCGTACGAACGCCGTCTCGGCTCTGCCGGGGCGGCGTTCGCCGCGTCCGGGGAAGTTGCGACCCCGGCTTCGGCGCGGACGGGGTGTTCGACACGGACAAGCTTCTGTTGGTCACTGGGCTGGTCACCGTCTCGACAGGACTCATCCAAGTACTCCGATCTGCTGAACGCGGGCGCGTTACATTCCGAGCACACAAAGCACCGAGCGTCACGCCCCGAACACGCAGTCGAAGAAACCACGTATGACCGACCTCTCGGGCTTCCGTACCATTTGAGAGGTAGGTCACATGACCGCTCTCAATCTACTATTCGGTACCGCGGAGTCAAGGGTTTGGTCTTCTCTTCGGGTAAATCTCACACCTGGGGTATGAAATCGGCACCCCGAAACCACGACCGGTCGGGCGTCCACGATATTCGGGGTGGTCAACCGCTCGTTTTCTGTACAACCACTGCCATTTCGTGGTATTCCCCCATCACCGCCCAAACCAAACCTTCCGGTCTGTCGGGCGGTGCTGCGGTCAGCGCACCGAGTGCGGCCGGTTCGCGCTGTCGTCGGGATCGCTGTCCCTGCCGGTGTCGGGCGCGGCGTGCCGCGGCCGACGATGCGAACGCTCGAGGTGCGGTGCGATCGCGGCGAGAGCAGCCGGCGTCGTCATCGTCCAGTGCGTCGCGTCCACCGGATGCTCGACGATGCTCCCGCGCACGAACTGTCCCCAGCAGGTCACCGGGTCCACGTGGAAACCGTCGTCCAGGGCGGCGGTGAAGAACACCAGATCGCCCGCGAACACCCTCGGCCGGTGTGCGTCGATCAGTGTGGGGGCTCGCAGCGCATTGCCGTAGATCCGTCCGAGTTCGGGAGCGGTCAGCGCCGCCAGCGGCCCTCCGACGACCCGCAGCAGTGCCGCCGCACGCTCGGCGTCGAACTGCCCGTCCGGCGCGAGTTCGTCGAGCACGCTGTCGTCCGGGAGGTCCAGGCCGACTCCGCCGAGAAGATCCGCGGTGGTCGCGGAGTTCTCCACGCTGCGGTCGATCCCGACATAGCTGTCGAGGAGCCCCAGCAGACGCACCTCTTCACCGGCGTCCTGCAACTGCACCGCCATCTCGTGAGCGATGACTCCACCCAGCGACCACCCCACCAGGTGGTACGGGCCGTGCGGCTGGATCGAACGGATCTCCCGGACGTAGCGGGCCGCGAAGTCGGTGATCGTCTCCAGGTGCAGCTCGTCCTCGGTCAGCGCCGGCGACTGCAGCCCGTAGATCGGCCGGTCCTGGGTCAGCTCGCGGCCGAGCCCCGCGTAGCTCCAGGCGAGCCCGATGAACGGATGCACACAGAACAGCGGCTCCGCCGTCCCTCTCGTGCGGATCGGGAGAAGCACGTCGAGTGACGCACCCGCACCGTCCACCCCGTCGTTCGTCCACTTCTGGATGCGTTGTCCCAGCGACTCCGGCGTGGGGTCGCTGAACATCCATTGCAGCGGGAAGTCGATTCCCAGCTCGGACCCGAGTAAAGACGCGACTCGGGTGGCGATCAGCGAGTTGCCCCCGAGGTCGAAGAAGCTGTCCGTGACTCCGACGCTGTCGATGCCGAGTACGTCGGCGAACACCGTGGCGACGGCGCGCTCGGCCGCCGTCCGCGGCGCCTGGTACTCGTCGGCCGCCGACCGGACGGTCGGTGTGGGCAAGGCCTTGCGGTCGAGTTTGCCGTTCACCGACAGCGGCAGTGTGTCGAGGTGCACGACGTGCACCGGGATCATGTACGACGGGACGCGGGCCGACAGGTGCGCCCGCACGTCGGACCAGTCGGCCGCGGGCCGTCCCACCAGGTACGCCACCAGCGCTTCCTCGCCGCGGTCGTCGCGGTGCACCACCACGACCGCCTGCGACACGTCCGGATGGGTCTCGAGCGCGGTCTCGATCTCCCCCAACTCGATCCGCTGCCCCCGCAACTTCACCTGGAAATCCGTCCGCCCCACATACTCCAACGCACCGTCGCGGCGGCGACGCACCAGATCACCCGTGCGGTACATCCGCCCACCCGCCACGTGCGGGTTCGCCACGAACCGGTCCGCCGACAGATCCGGACGATTCAGATATCCCCGCGCCAGCTGATCCCCCGCCAGATACAACTCTCCCGCCACCCCGTTCGGCACCGGATGCAACCGGGCATCGAGCACATGCAACTCGGTGTTCCACACCGGACGCCCGATCGGCACCGTGTGCGTGTCCGCCGGACCCGTCTCCCAGTACGTGACGTCGACCGCCGCCTCCGTCGGCCCGTACAAGTTGTGCAGATCCGCACGACTGACCGCCCGGAACCGCGACACCTGCTCCGGCGTCAACGCCTCCCCCGAACAGAACACCAACCGCAACGAATCACACACCGCCGCAGCGGGTTCGGCAGTGAACACCGACAACATCGACGGCACGAAATGGGTGGTCGTCACGTGACGTTCCTGTATCAGCCCTGTCAGGTACCGCGGATCGCGGTGTCCGTCCGGCGCGGCGATCACCAGGGAGGCTCCCACCTGCAGCGGCCAGAACAGCTCCCACACCGAGACGTCGAACGTCACCGGAGTCTTCTGCAGAACGACGTCCGCACTGGTCAGGGTGTATTCGTGCTGCATCCACAGCAGGCGGTTCACGATCGCACCGTGGGTGACCGCGACGCCCTTCGGCCGGCCCGTCGACCCGGACGTGAAGATCACGTACGCCGTGTTCGCCGGGGACAGCGGCCACAGCCGGTCTGCATCGGTGATGGGCGAGTTGTCGAAGCCGGAGAAGTCCTCGGACGCGACGTCGAGGACGGGGACCGATCCGCCGCCGGGGAGTCCGGTACCGCTGACCAGCACACATGCCGGCCGTGCGGTGTCGAGTACATACGCGGTGCGCTCGGCCGGATGGTCCGGATCCACCGGCAGGTAGGCGCCACCGGCATTCACGACGGCGTAGATCGCGACGAGCAGATCGATCGACCGGCGCATCCCGACCGCGACGACGGACTCGGGGCCGACGCCCTGCTCGATCAGGCGGCGCGCCAGCCTGTTCACGCGGGAGTCGAAGTCGGCGTAGGTCAACTCGTCCCGGTCGAAGACCACCGCGATCCGGTCGGGGTCGGCCGCGACCCTCGTGTCGAACAGCGACGCCAGGGTCCCGGCGAGCACGTCGTGGGATGTCGCGTTGGTGCCGGCGATCTGCTTCCGTTCGCCGTCGCCGAGGACGTCGATATCTCCGACCGCGGTGTCCGGACTGTCGGTGGCCGCGCGCAGAATCTGCAGGAACCGCTGTCCGAACACGTGCATGGACGGCTCGTCGAACAGGTCGGAGGCGTACGTGAGGCGAGCAGCGATCCCGTCCGGACGGCCCTCGGAGTCGAACTGCTCCATCAGGGTGAGCTGCAGGTCGAACTTGGCGATGTCGACATCGAAGTCGAAACCGCTCACCGACAGATCACCCAGTCGGAGGGTCGCCTGGTCGAGGTTCTGGAACGTCAGCATCACCTGGAACAGGGGATGCCGCCCGGTGGACCGCGACGGATTGACGACCTCCACGAGGCGCTCGAACGGAACGTCCGCGTGAGAGAAGGCGGCGAGATCGGTCTCGCGCACGTCGGCGACCAGTTCGGCGAAGGTCTTGCCTCCGTCGACCTGCTGGCGCAGGACCAGTGTGTTGACGAACATGCCGATCAGGTCGTCGAGTTCGCGTTCGCCACGTCCCGCGACGGGGGTGCCGATGGCGATGTCTCCGGTGCCGGAGAGTCGGCTCAGCAGCACCGCGAGCGCCGAGTGCACGAGCATGAACAGGGACGCGCTCGCGTCCCGCGCCGCACCCAGGAGCATGCCGTGCAGGTCGGCCGGCACGGCGAAGTCGACGGTGCCGCCCCGGTACGACGCCACCGCGGGACGCGGGCGGTCGGTGGGCAGGTCCAGCTGATCCGGTGCGCCCGTGAGGGTCTGCGTCCAGAACGCGAGTTGCCGTGCCGAGACCGAATCGGGATCGGCCTCGTCGCCGAGGAGTGCCCGCTGCCACAGTGCGTAGTCGGCGTACTGCACCGGCAACGGCGCCCAGTCGGGCGTGGTGTCCGCCGACCGCGCCGCGTACGCCGTCATCACATCGCGCACCATCGGCGCCATCGACCAGCCGTCGCCGGAGATGTGGTGGACCACCAGGGCGAGAACGTGCTCCGTCGGGGACATGCGGAAGATCCGCACCCGCACCGGAACCTCCGTGGTGACGTCGAATCCGGTGGTCACCAGGCCGGCGATCAGCGCGGGCAGCGCGGCCTCGTCCGTCGCGTCGACGGACAGTTCGCCCCCCACCCGGTCGATGGGCAGGATCACCTGGTGCGGACCGTCCGCGGAGTCCGGGTAGACCGTCCGCAGCGACTCGTGCCTGCGGACGACGTCGGCGACCGCGTGCTGCAGCGCGTCGACGTCCAGCGCGCCCGACAGCCGGACCGCCACGGGAATGTTGTGCACCGCCGAGTTCGGGTCGAACCTGTTGAGGAACCACATCCGGTGTTGCGCCGACGACAGCGGAATCCGTTCGGGACGCACGGCCGGCGTCAGCGCCGGGCGGGCGGGCGCGGTCGCGTCGATCGAATCCAGCAGTGCCGCAAGGGCGGCGACCGTGGGCGCCTCGAACAGGCTTCGAATCTCCACGCGGCGCCCGAGTCGTTCGGACAGCCGGGCGATCACCCGGGTGGCGACGAGGGAGTTGCCGCCGAGGTCGAAGAAGTTCGCGGCGGTACCGACCTGTTCGACGCCGAGCACGTCGGCGAACA
The DNA here is from genome assembly GCF_030056875.1 of Rhodococcus sp. IEGM 1351. Taxonomy (NCBI): domain Bacteria; kingdom Bacillati; phylum Actinomycetota; class Actinomycetes; order Mycobacteriales; family Nocardiaceae; genus Rhodococcus; species Rhodococcus sp. IEGM 1351. Next base: position 148,047 of record NZ_JASHKU010000013.1, read on the forward strand.
CGGCGGCCACCGATTCCTCCGTGGGTGTCGCGGGGGCGCGGTACTCGACTGTCGCCGACACGAAGTCGGGCGCAGGAAGGGCCTTGCGGTCGAGTTTGCCGTTCGAGGTCAGGGGCAATTGCGCGAGCACGACGAGGGCGGCGGGCACCATGTAGCTCGGCACCACGGCGCCGACCTCGGCCAGAACCGCGGCGGAGTCGACGGTGGCGCCGTCCTCGGGGACCACGTACGCGACCAGGGCGGTCCCGGTGTGCGGGTGCTGGTGGGCGACGACGACGGACTGCCCCACCCCTGTGCTCGACATCAGTGCGGACTCGATCTCGCCGAGTTCGATGCGGAACCCGCGGACCTTCACCTGGAAGTCGGAGCGCTCGAGGTACTCGAGGATCCCCCTCGCGTCCCGGACGCGCCAGCGCACCACGTCACCGGTGCGGTAGAGCCGTGAACCGGGTGCGCCGAAGGGGTTGGCCACGAAGCGCTCGGCGGTCAGATCGGCGCGGGCGACGTAACCGCGGGCCAGCTGGTCGCCGGCCAGGTACAGCTCACCCGCCACCCCGACGGGGACCGGGTTCAGGCGGGCATCCAGCACGAACACATGTGTGTTCCACTCGGGTCCGCCGATGGGAACGGTGTCGACGTCGGTGGCGGTGTGTGTCCAGGCGGTCGCGGACACGGCGGCCTCGGTGGGCCCGTACAGGTTGTGCAGCGCGACGGTCCCGAACCGGCGGCGGAAGCGGACCGCGGTGTCGACGGGCAACGCCTCGCCGATGCACAGCACCCGCCGCAGGGCCGGCTGCTGCCCCGCACCCGGGGTCGCCAGGAAGGCCTCCAGCAGGGACGGCACGAAATGTGCTGTCGTGACGCGCTGCTGACGCATCAGGTCCGCCAGGTAGTCCGGATCGCGGTGACCGTCCGGGCGGGCGATGACGAGTCGGGCGCCCGAGATCAGCGGCCAGAACAGTTCCCACACCGACAGGTCGAACGTGACGGGGGTCTTCTGCACGACGGCGTCGGTGGTGTCGAGCGGGTATTCGTGCTGCTTCCAGCGGAGTTGGTTCGCAATGGCGGCGTGCGTCACGGCGACACCCTTGGGTCGGCCGGTGGACCCGGACGTGAAGATCAGGTACGCCGTGTTCTCCGGCCGCAGCGGGGCGAGGCGATGCGCATCGGTCACCGGTTCGGGTGGTGAGGCGGTGAGGTCGAGGGTGTCGATCTCGATGACCGGGACGTTCTCGGCGGCGAACCCGTCCGAGGACGTGGTGAGGATGCACACCGGGCGGGCGGTCTCGAGCACGTAGGCGAGCCGGTCGGCCGGATGGGTGAGATCGATCGGCAGGTACGCGCCGCCGGCCCGCAGCACCGCGTACATCCCGACCAGCAGTTCGATCGACCGGTTCATCGCCAGTCCCACCACGGATTCCGGCCCCACTCCGCGATCGATCAGCCGGTGGGCGAGGGCGTCGACACGGCGGTCGAACTCTGCGTACGTCAGTTCGGTGCCCTCGAAGAACACGGCGGCCTCATCGGGTGTGCGCGCCGCCTGGGCGGAGAACAGTTGGGCGAGCGTCGTCGGCGGCAGATCGACGCCGGTGTCGTTGAATTCGGCGAGGACCGAGCGCCGTTCGGGGCCGTCGAGCAGGTCGATGGCCCCGACGGCCACGTCCGGATCCTGTACGACCGACGCGAGGACGCGGGTGAAGCGTTCCGCGAATGCCCGCACGGTCGATTCGTCGAAGAGGTCGGTGGCGTAGGTGAACTGGGCCTCGATCACGTCCGGGGATCCGTCGGCGTCGTGCTTCTCCGACAGTGTCAGGTGCAGATCGAAGTTGGAGATCGTGTTCGGCACGTCGAGTCCCTCGACGTGCAGCCCGGGAAGTTCGAGTGTGGTGGTGGCGAGGTTCTGGAACGAGAACGCGACCTGGAACAGCGGGTGGTGCGCGCGGGACCGGGCCGGGTTCAGCACGTCGACGAGGCGCTCGAACGGAATGTCGGAGTGCGCGAACGCACTCAGATCGGCAGAGCGTGCGTCGGCGAGGCTGTCCGCGAACGAACTCGCGAGGTCCACGTGGGTGCGCAGTACCAGGGTGTTCACGAACATGCCGACGAGTTCGTCGAGGGATTCCTCACCGCGGCCGGCGATGGGTGCGCCGACGGTGATATCGGACTCGTTGCTCAGTCGGGCGAGCAGTACCGCGAGCGCGGTGTGCATCACCATGAACAGGGAGGTGTTCCGGCCGCGTGCGAACGCCAGCAGGGCGCGGTGGGTGCCGGCGTCGATGGTGAACGGCACGTGCGCGCCCCGGTGCGACGCGACCGCGGGGCGGGGACGGTCGGTCGGCAGGGACAGCCGGTCCGGCAGACCCTCCAGCGTGCGGGTCCAGTAGGCGATCTGAGCGGCGGCGACCGATTCGGGATCGGCCTCGTCGCCGAGGAGTTCCCGCTGCCACAGGCTGTAGTCGGCGTACTGCACCGGCAGCGGGGTCCAGCGGGGCACGTGTCCCTCGGCGCGGGCGGTGTAGGCGAGCATGACGTCGCGGGCCAGTGGGGCGAGCGACCAGCCGTCACCCGAGATGTGGTGGGCGACCATCACGAGCACGTAGTCGTCGGGTCCGACGCGGTACATCCGCGCCCGCAGGGGCACATCCGCGGTCACGTCGAAGCCCGTCGTCACGAGTGCGAGCACCCGCTCGAGGACGTCGTCGGGGTGCGCCGCCACCGGTGTCAGGTCGGGCACCGCGTCCCCGGCGGGCACGATCACCTGGTGCGGGCCGTCGGCGGAGTCGGGATAGACGGTGCGCAGTGCCTCGTGCCGCCCGACGAGATCGGCGATCGCGATCTGCATGGCACGCAGGTCCACCTCGCCCGACAGCCGGAGCGCGACCGGCAGGTTGTACGCGGGCGATGCGGTGTCGAACTGGTTGATGAACCACATCCGCTGCTGGGCGAGCGACAGCGGAATGTGTTCGGGCCGAGGCCTGGCCGTCAGCGCGGGGCGCCGCACACCGTGGGTGGTGGTCTCGGTGATGCGTGCCGCGAGCGCGGCGACGGTCGGCGACTCGAACACTTCACGGACACCGACGTGGACGTCGAGTGCCGCGTTGATCCGCGACACCACCTGCGTGGCGAGCAGCGAGTTGCCGCCGAGGTCGAAGAAGCTGTCGTGGATGCCGATCTCCGGCAACGCGAGGATGTCCGCGAAGATGCCGGCGACGATCACCTCCATCGGGTTCCGCGGCGCCTCGAATGTCGTGGCCGCGGCGGCGAAGATCGGCTCGGGGAGCGCAGCCCGGTCGAGCTTGCCCGCCGGGGTGAGCGGCAGGGCGTCGAGGAGGGTGACGGAGGCCGGAACCATGTAGGCGGGCAGGGTGCGCCCGACGAAATTCGCGACCTCGACCCGGTCCACGTCCTCACCGGTGAACGGCAGCACGTACGCGACGAGGGAGGTCTCCCCGTTGGGGTGGTCGTACCCGATCGTGGTGGCGTACTCGATCTGCGGGTGTGCGGTGAGCGCGGCGTCGATCTCGCCGAGTTCGATCCGGAATCCGCGGATCTTCACCTGGTGGTCGGTGCGGCCGACGAAATCGAGGACGCGGTTCTCCCGCCACCGGACGAGATCGCCGGTGCGGTACATCAGGTCGCCGGGCGCGCCGTACGGGTCCGCGACGAACCGTTCGGCGGTCAGTCCCGGCCGTCCGAGGTAGCCGCGGGCGAGGCTCGGGCCTCCGACGTACAGTTCGCCCGGCACACCCACCGGCACGGGACGCAGCCGGCCGTCCAGCACGAGTGCCCGCACTCCACGGCTCGGCCCGCCGATGGTGACCGGTTCCCCGGCGCGGAGGGGTTCGGTGATGGACGACATGATCGTCGCCTCGCTGGGACCGTACGCGTTGACCATGCGACGCCCGGGCGCCCAGCGGGCGACCAGTTCCGGCGGGCACACGTCACCGGCGACCACGACGACGGCGAGGTCGTCGAGCCCGTGATGGTCCACCGACGCCAGCGCCGCCGGAGTGGAGAACGCATGGGTGACGTGCTCGGTAGCGAGCAGTTCGGCGAGTTCCGATCCGCCGTAGATCGTGGGCGGGGCGATGACCATCGTGGCTCCCGCGCCGAGTGCCATCAGCATCTCGAACACCGAGGCGTCGAAGCTCGGGGACGCGAAATGCAGTGTCCGCGAACGGGAGGTGACCCCGAGGAGCTCACGCTCGTCGGTCACCAGGTTCATCAGACCGCGATGTGTGACCGCGACCCCCTTGGGCCGGCCGGTGGACCCCGACGTGTAGATGACGTACGCCACCTGGTCGGACAGGATCGGCCGCATGCGGTCGCGGTTGGTGAGCGGCAACCGGGATTCGTGGGTGCAGCGCACCTCGAGTGCCGGGTCGTCGAGGAGCATCCACCGGATCGAGTCCGGGAGGAGATCCTGTTTCGCGGACACGGTGATCCCGACCATCGCCCCGGAGTCCTGCACCATGTGCAGAATGCGGTCCGCGGGATAGCCGGGGTCGACGGGCACGAAGGCTGCACCGGTCTTGGCCACCGCCCACACGGCCACCACGGATTCGAAGGACCGCGGCAGCGCCAGCGCGACCCGGGTTTCGGGTCCCACTCCCCTGTCGACGAGCAACCGGGCCAGTTGATTCGACCGTTCGTCGAGGTCCCGGTAGGTGAGGCTCTCCCCCTCGAAGACGACGGCGGCTCCGTCGGGTGCCGCGGCGACGGCGTCGGCGAGGATCTCGGGCAGCATCTGCACCGGTCGCGCGTCGGCGCCGCGAACCGGGGTGAGCGCCGCATATTCCTCGTCGCCGAGGACCGGGATGTCACCGATCGGCCGCTGCGGGTCGGCGACGACCGCCTCGAAGATCCGCCGCAGCCGGGTCGCGTACCCGGCGGCGGTGCTCTCGTCGAAAATGTCTGTCGCGTACACCAGTTCGGCGTCGATGCCGGCAGCCTCGGACACGTCGTCGAGGCGCTCGGTGAGCGTGAAGTGCAGGTCGAACTTCGCGATGCTCGCGTCGAGGGTGAGCGGTTCCACCGACAGCCCGTCCAGTTCGAGCCGGTCGGCAGAGACCGCCTGCACGCCGAGGGCCACCTGGAACAGTGGGTGGTGCGAGGTGGAGCGGACCGGGCTCAATACCTCCACCAGTCGCTCGAACGGCAGGTCCGCGTGGGCGAACGCCTCGAGGTCGACGTCCCGGGCCTGTTCGAGCAGCGACACGAACGACGCCCCCGGGTCCAGCGTCGTGCGCAACACGAGGGTGTTGACGAACATGCCGATGATGTCGTCGAGTTCCACCCGGCCGCGGCCGGCGATCGCTGTGCCGACGGTGATGTCGGAGCTGGTGCTGAGCCGGCTCAGCAGGACGCTGAGCGCGGCGTGGGCGACCATGAAGATGCTGGCGCCGTGCGCGCGTGCCAGTTCGGCCAGGGCCCGGTGCGTGTCGGCATCCAGGGTGAAACGCGTTGCCGCACCCCGATGCGACGGAACGGCCGGCCTGCCCCGGTCGCCCGGCAGGTACAGCTGGTCCGGGACACCGGTGAGTGTCCGGGTCCAATACTCGAGCTGGGCGGCGGCGAGGCTGTCCGGGTCGGACTCGGCACCGAGCACCTCCCGCTGCCACAGCGCGTAGTCGGCGTACTGCACCGGCAGCGGCGCCCAGGTGGGCGCCTGGCCTGCCGCGCGGCTCGCGTACGCGATCATCACGTCCCGGATCAGCGGTTCCATGGACACGCCGTCGGCGGAGATGTGATGGACGACGAGAGCGAGCACGTGCTCGGTGTCGCCGAGCGAGTACACCTTCACCCGCAGCGGCACGGCCTGGGAGACGTCGAAGCCGGTCAGCAGGAACTGCTCGAGATCCGCGCGCAGCCCGGTCTCGCTCACGCGGACCGGTGCGACGTCGAGGGTGAACTCCCCTGGTTCGAGGATCACCTGGTGCGGTCCACCCCGGGAATCAGGAAAGACGGTCCGCAGCGATTCGTGCCGGCTGATCAGATCGTCGATCGCCGCGGCCAGCGCCGCAGTATCCAGCGGTCCGGTGAGCCGGACCGCGGCGGGCAGGTTGTATGCGGGCGAGGACGTCTCGAACTGGTTGAGGAACCACATCCGCTGCTGCGCGAGTGACAGCGGGATCCGGTCGGGGCGGACCGCCGCCGTCAGGGGTGCGATCGCCGTGGACGGACCGTGCCCGTCGAGTCGCCGGGCCAGGGCCGCGACGGTGGGCGCGTCGAACACGTCGCGGATGGCGACGCGTGTCTCCGTCGCGACCCCGATGCGGGTGCTGAGTTTGGTGGCCGACAGGGAGTTGCCGCCGAGTTCGAAGAAGTTGTCGTCGACACCGACCCGGGGGACGCCGAGGAGTTCGGCGAAGATCCCGGCGACGATGCGCTCAGACTCGGTGCGCGGCGCCGTGTACTCCGCCTTCACGGTGAACACCGGTGCTGGCAACGCCTTCTGGTCGACCTTGCCGTTCGGTGTCAGCGGCAGTTCCGCCAGCGTGATCAGCAGCGACGGAATCATGTAGGAGGGCAGGCTGCCCGCGGCTTCGGCGAGAACGGCGTCCCGGTCCAGTGTGATTCCGCGGCGCGGCACGACGTACCCGACGAGGTGGTCGCCGGTGTGCGAGTCCGAATGCGGGACGACGATCGCCTGGTCCACGTCTTCGTGCCGAAGCAGTGCCGACACGATTTCGCCGAGTTCGATGCGGAATCCGCGGACCTTCACCTGGAAGTCGGTGCGCCCGAGGTACTCGAGCCGGCCGTCCGCGTTCCACCGGACGAGGTCGCCGGTGCGGTACAGCCGGGCGCCCGACGTGGCGAAGGGGTCGGCGACGAACCGTTCGGCGGTGAGGTCGGGGCGACCCAGGTATCCGCGGGCGAGCTGGAGTCCACCGAGGTACAGCTCTCCCGCGACACCGACCGGTACCGGACGCAGGCGGCCGTCGAGGACGAGGGCGCTGGTGTTCCAGACGGGCAGGCCGATCGGGACTGTGTCGGAGTTGTCGGACCGCGCCGCGAAGAAGGTGGTGGTCACCGCCGCCTCGGTGGGTCCGTACGTGTTGTCGATCTCCGCGGGATGGGACGCCCGGAAGTCGTCGATCGTCTCCGGCGACACGGCTTCGCCGCCGACCAGCACGTGCCGCAGCGCCGGCAGATCGTCGAGTCCGGGTCCGGACGTCAGGGCCGCCAGCATCGCCGGAACGAAGTGCACGACGGTGACGCCGTGTGCGCGGAGGACGCCCGAGAGGTACTCGGGGTCGCGGTGCCCGTCGGGTTCGGCGACGACGAGCCGAGCGCCGGAGACGAGCGGCGCGAAGCATTCCCACACCGACACGTCGAACGTCACAGGGGTCTTGAACAGCATCGTGTCGGCGGTGCCGAGCGTGTACTGCGCACGCAGCCACTCGAGCTGCGCCGCGATCGCCGTGTGGGTGACGGCGACCCCCTTGGGCCGTCCCGTGGAACCGGACGTGAAGAGGACGTACGCCGTGTTGTCCGGGCGCAGCGGTGCGATCCGTTCTTCGGCGCGGATCGGCTCCCCGCCGAACTCTGCCGGGTCCGGGTCTGCGGGCACGACCGCCCGCACCCCGTAGCGTGTCGTCACGGTCTGTGGGAGCAGGTCGCTGCTCGTGAGAACCAGGGATGCGCCGGACTGTTCGACGATGTCGCTGTTGCGTTGTTCGGGTTGACCGGGATCGAGTGGGGTGTAGGCGCCGCCTGCCTTCACCACGGCGTGGACGGCGACGAGCAGGTCCAGCGACCTCGGGATCTCCACCGCCACGACGACGTCGGGGCCGACACCGTCGCCGATGAGTCTGCGCGCGAGACGGTTCGACCGGGCATCGAACTCGGCGTACGTCAGCGCCTCGTCGCGCCAGAGCACCGCGGGGGCGTCCGGTGTCGTCCGTGCCTGTTCGTCGAGGAGACCGGCCAGGGTGGGCTGTCCCGTGTCCCGTGTCGCGCCGTGTGACAGGGCGAGCAGACGCAGCCGGGCATCGTCGCCGAGCAGGTCGAGGTCGCCGACCGTGGTTCGGGGATCGCGGGTCAGTCCGGTCAGGACCCGGAGGAAGGACTCACCGATCCGCAGTGCGGTGTCCTCGTCGAAGAGGTCCTTGGCGTAGCCGAGTTCGAGATCGAGACCGGTCGAGTTCCCCTCCTCGTCGTGGCGTTCGCCGAGTACGAAGTTGAGGTCGAACTTGGCGATCGGCGACTCGATCTCGAGTGCGGACACCTCCAGTCCCGGCAGTTCGAGTGTCGGGGTCTGCAGGTTCTGCAGTGCGAGCGCCACCTGGAACAGCGGGTGGAACGCGGTGGAGCGGGTCGGGTTGATCGCGTCGACCAGCTGCTCGAACGGTACGTCGACGTGGGAGAACGCCTCGAGGTCGACGCGCCGGACCTGCTCGAGCAGTTCGGTTCCTGTCGATTCCGGTTGCACGTCGGTGCGCAGCACCAGGGTGTTGACGAACATGCCGACGAGTCCGTCGAGGGACTGCTCCCCGCGACCTGCGACGGATGTTCCGATGGCGACGTCCCGGCCGGCCCCGATCCGCGACAGGAGCGCGGCGAGTGCGGTGTGGACGACCATGAACAGGCTGGCGTGGTGGGTGCGCGCTACGTCCAGCAGACGCAGGTGGCTGTCGCCGCCCAGGGCCAGCCGCACCGTGCCGCCACGGTTCGACGGAGCGGGCGGACGGGGGCGGTCGGTGGGTAGTTCGACCTGATCCGGCAGGCCCGCGAGTGTTCGCTTCCAGTAGGCGATCTGGCCGGCGGCCAGCGACTGCGGATCGTTCTCGTCGCCCAGTAGTTCCCGCTGCCACACGGCGTAGTCCGCGTACTGCACCGGCAACGCGTTCCAGGCCGGGGCGGCACCGGCGGTCCGGGCCGCATAGGACGTCATGACATCGGAAGCGAGGGGGATGAACGACCAGCCGTCCGCCGAGATGTGGTGGATGACGAATAGCAGGATGTGCTCCGAGCGGCTCTCGCGGAACAGATGGACCCGCAACGGGAGGTCGGTGGTGACGTCGAACCCGGCGGACGCGTGCCGCAGGATCGCACCGGTGAGGTCTTCACCGGACAGACGTGACGGCGTCAGATCGAGGGGGATCGACTCCACCGGGACGATCACCTGATGCGCCCCGTTCTCGGTCGCCGGGTAGACGGTCCGCAGTGCCTCGTGCCGCTCGAGGACGTCGCCGAGCGCCGCACGCAGGGTCGCGACATCGATCCTGCCGGACATGCGCAGCGCGAGCGGGATGTTGTATGCGGCCGAGGACGTGTCGAACTGGTTGAGGAACCACATGCGCTGCTGTGCCGGCGACAGCGGGATCGTCGCGGGACGCTCACCGGCGACGAGGGCAGGCCGCTCGACCGTCGTCTCGGACAGCGCGGCGATCGCGAGTTCGCGCACGGTGGGGTTGTCGAACAGGGTGCGAACGGAAATGCGTGTACCCAGAGCCGCACCGACCCGGGAGACGACCTGGGTGGCGGACAGCGAATTGCCGCCGAGGTCGAAGAAGTTGTCGTCCAGCCCGATCGACGGCTCGCCCACCACGTCGGCGAAGACGGCGGCGATCGCCTGCTCGGCCGGGGTCTGCGGCGCCGTGAACTCACTGCGGCGCGCGAAGACGGGTGCGGGCAGGGCGTTGCGGTCGAGTTTCCCCGCCGGGGTCAGCGGCAACGACTCCAACACCACGATCGACGACGGCACCATGTACCCCGGCAACCGCTCCCCCACGAACCCCGACAACACCCGCGTATCGACCTCTACGCCCGGCGCCGGCAACACATACGACACCAGCCGACTACTCCCACCCCCGTCGTCATAGCCGACCGTGTGGGCGAACTCCACCACCGGATGCGCCGACAACACCGCATCGACCTCACCCAACTCGATCCGGAACCCCCGAATCTTCACCTGAAAATCACTACGCCCCAAAAACTCCAAAACCCAGGTGCCGTCCGCGGCGACCACCCACCGCACCACATCACCCGTGCGATACATCCGCCCACCCGCACCGAACGGACACGCCACGAACCGCCCCGCCGTCAACCCGGCCCGACCCACATACCCCCGAGCCAAGCTCGACCCGAGAACATACAACTCCCCACGCACCCCAGCCGGGACCGGACGCAACCGGTGGTCGAGGACCACCAGGTCCACCCCCACCGTCGGCGACCCGATACTCACCGCCCGCCCAGGCACCAACGGACCGGTCGCCGACGACATGATCGTCGTCTCACTCGGACCATACGCATTGACCATCACCCGACCCGGCGCCCACCGCGACACCAACTCCGGCGGGCACGCATCACCCGCCACCACCACCGTCTTCAGACGGTCCAGACCCCGATGATCCAACGACGCCAACGCCGCCGGCGTGCAGAACGCATGCGTCACCTCATGTTCGGCAACAAACTCCGCCAACTCGGCGCCACCGAAAATACTGGTCGGCGCCACCACCAGCGTCGCCCCCGCACACACCGCCATCACCAACTCGAACACCGACGCATCGAAACTCGGCGACGCGAAATGCAACACCCGCGAACCCGCGCCCACCCCCAACCGATCCCGCTCATCCGCAGCCAGATTCACCACACCCCGATGCGTGACCGCCACACCCTTCGGCCGACCCGTCGACCCCGACGTATAAATCACATACGCCGGATGATCCACCGACAACACACCCGTCCGGTCGGCGTCGGTGACCGCATCCGCCGGATACGAGGCAACGGCAGACACAAACTCCGCGTCGTCGAGCACGATCCACTGGGTCGCGTCGGGCAAACCCTCCCGCAACGCGGCCGTGGTGATCCCGATCGGCGCCCCACAATCCTCCAGCATGAACGCGATCCGCTCGAACGGATAACCCGGATCCACCGGAACGAACGCCGCCCCCGCCTTCGCGACCGCCCAGGTTGCGGCGACGGACTCCCGGGAGCGGGGCAACGCCAACGCCACGGAAACCTCCGGGCCGACCTGCATGGCGGCGAGCAGTCGCGCCAGGCGGTTCGATTCTGCGTCCAATTCCCGGTACGTGAGCGTGCTGGTTTCGCCCGCGGACGCACCGACCGCTGTCGGGGCAACGAGCGCGTCACCGTCCGGGTTGCTGCGCACGGCACCCGCGAACAGATCCGGCACGGTGACGGGTGCGAGTCCGGGCCTGCCCGTTGCCGGGACGAGAGCTGCCCGTTCGGTGTCATGGAGTAGGTCGAGATCACCGACGGCGGTGCCCGGGTCGGAGATCACGGCCTCGAGAATCCGCTGCAGTCGCCACGCGAGGTCGCGGACGGTGGACTCGTCGAACAGGTCGGTGGCGTAGGTGAATTCGGCACGGATCCCGGACGGTGCACCGGTGTCGTCGAGATTCTCGCCCAACGTCAACTGGAGGTCGATCTTGGCGACCCCCGGATCCACGTCCTCGACGCCGATCCGCAATCCCGGCAGTTCGTACTCGTCCGCCTGTACCGGGTTCATCGACAGCGCAACCTGGTAGATCGGATGATGCGCCGGGGTGCGCGTCGGGGCGAGCACGTCGACCAGCCGCTCGAACGGGACGTCCGCGTGGGCGAACGCCGCGAGGTCGGTGTCGCGCACCGTGTGGAGCAACTCGGCGAAGCTGTCTTCGCTGCGAACGGCGGTGCGCAGGACGAGGGTGTTGACGAACATGCCGACCAGGTCGTCGAGAGCGCGTTCGCCGCGTCCGGCGATCGGGGTGCCGATCGCGACGTCGTCGGTGGCCGACAGACGTCCCAGGAGCAGCGCAAATGCGGCGTGGGCCACCATGAACGTGGTGGCCCCGTGTTCCCGGGCCAGTCGCTGGATGCCGCAGTGGGTTTCGGGATCGATGCCGAAGCCCACCGATCGCCCGGCGTACGTCGGCTGAGCCGGACGCGGCCGGTCGAAGGGCAGGCGCAGTGCGTCGGGCACGCCTGCGAGTGTGTGCGTCCAGTATCCGAGTTGGGCGGACATGACGGATTCGGCGTCGTCCTCGCTGCCGAGCACCTCCCGCTGCCACACGCTGTAGTCGGCGTACTGGACCTCGAGCGGCGCCCATTGCGGGGCATGACCGTCGGCGCGGGCCGCGTAGGCAACCATGACGTCGCGGCCGAGGGGTCCGAACGACCAGCCGTCGGCCGCGATGTGGTGCAGCGAGATCGCCAGGACGTGCTCGGTGGGCGACGTGCGGAACAGCGTGGCCCGTATGGGTGTCTCCGCGGTGACGTCGAATCCGCGGGACGCGAACGCCAGCATTCGGCCGAGGAGGTCGGTTTCGGTGACGTCGACCGGCTGCAGTGTCACAGAGACGTCGGAGGCGGGCAGCACGATCTGCTCGGGGCCGTCCCCGCCGTCCGGGAACACCGTGCGCAGCGTTTCGTGGCGTTCGACGACGTCGTCGAACGCCACCGCCAACGCTGCGGTGTCGATCGCGCCGGACAGCCGCACCGCGAACGGCAGGTTGTAGGCCGGGGAGTCGGCGTCGAACTGGTTGAGGAACCACATGCGCTGCTGCGCGAGCGACAGCGGGATGCGGGCGGGCCGGGTCACTGCAGTCAGGCCCGGGCGCACCGCACTCGTGGTGGAGTCGATGCGCAACGCCAGTGCGGCCACGGTGGGCGCATCGAACACGTCACGAACCGACAGCCGGGTTCCGGTCGCCTCGGTGATGCGCGCGGTCACCCGGGTGACGGACAGCGAATTGCCGCCGAGGTCGAAGAAGCTGTCGTGCACACCGATCCGGCCGGCGTCGAGGACGTCGGCGAACACGTCCGCGACCGTCTGCTCCACCTCGTTGCGGGGTGCCACGTATTCGGTTGCATTCGAGCCGAATTCGGGATCCGGGAGGGCCTTGCGGTCCAGTTTCCCGCTCGTGTTCAGCGGGAACTCGTCGAGCAGCACCACGGCCGACGGCAGCATGTACGAGGGCAATGCTCCGGACATGAATGCACGCAATGCCGCGGCGTCGACAGCGCGACCGGAGGCGGGAACCACATACGCCACGAGATGATCACCCGTCGCGGCATCCGAGTAGACGAGGACCGCAGCACCGGTCACCTCCGGATGCGACCGCAACACCGCCTCGATCTCCCCCAACTCGATCCGCTGACCACGGAACTTCACCTGGAAATCGGTACGCCCGATGTACTCGAGCACCCCGTCCCTCCGACGCCGCACCAGATCACCCGTCCGGTACATCCGCGCCCCGGTATCACCGAACGGATTCGCCACGAACCGATCCGACGTCAAATCCACCCGGCCCAGATACCCCCGCGCCAACTGGATGCCACCGAGGTAGAGCTCCCCCGGCACCCCCACCGGGACCGGATGCAACCGCGAATCGAGCACGTACGCGTGAGTGTTCCACTCCGGCACACCGATCGGCACAGTCGTGTCGTCGGCGTCCGACGTCTCCCAGTACGTCACCGACACCGCGGCCTCCGTCGGCCCGTACAGATTGTGCAACCCGGCAGACGACAGCGCCCGGAAACGACTTGCGGTTTCGGGGGAAAGCGCCTCACCGATCACGAACACATGCCGCAGACTCGAACACGAGCCGGAAGGTACCGACGCAACGAACACATCCAACATCGACGGCACAAAATCGGTGACCGTCACCCCCTGCGCGTCGATCACCTCCGCCAGATACCCCGGGTCCCGGTGCCCGTCCGGACTCGCCAACACCATCGCCGCACCGACCTGCAACGGCCAGAAGAACCCCCACACCGACACGTCGAACGTCGTCGCCGTCTTCTGCAACACCACATCCCGCGCGGTGAGCGGGTACTCCGACTGCATCCACACCAACTGGTTCACGATGCCCGCGTGCGGCACCGAGACACCCTTCGGCTTACCGGTCGACCCGGACGTGTAGATGACGTAGGCGGTATTGGACGGGCGCAACGGAGCGACCCGGTCGGCATCGGTGATCGGATGCGACCCGAATTCCGACAGGTCCAGCGCGTCGACTTCGATCACCGGGAACATCGCGGGAAGATCGCCGCGATCGGCGGACGTGCTCAGCACACACACCGGCTGCGCCGAGTCGAGCACGTACCCGATGCGATCGACCGGATGATCCGGATCGACCGGCACATACGCACCCCCGGCCTTCACCACCGCATACATCCCCACCACCAGGTCGAGCGAACGCCGCATCGCCAGCACCACCCGCGACTCCGGCCCCACACCGCACGCGACCAGATACCGCGCCAACCGGTTCACCCGGGCATCGAACTCCGCATACGTGAGCGCAGCGTCCTCGAACACCACCGCCGTCGCACCCGGAGTCCGCGCCACCTGTGTATCGAACAGATCCGGCAGGGTGGCGACGGGAACGTCGTGGTCGGTCGAGTTCCAGTGCGTCAGTGCGGCGCTCTCGCCGGCGTCCAGCAATTCGATGTCGCCGACACGCGTGCCCGAGTCCGTGGTGACGGCATCGAGGATCGCGGTGAATCGGGCGGCGATGGCGGCAGCCGTGGCCTCGTCGAACAGGTCCGAGGCGTAGGTCAGTTGCGCGGTGATCCCGTCGGGATCGCCGTCGGCATCGAACCGCTCGACGAGGGTGAGGTGCAGATCGAATTTCGCGACGTCGATGTCGGTGTCGAGTCCGCGCAGTGTGAGTCCGTCGAGTTCGAGTGTGGTCTGCTCGAGGTTCTGGAAGGTGAGCATCACCTGAAACAACGGGTGGCGGGCAGCGTGCCGGGTGGGGCTGAGGACCTCCACCAGCCGTTCGAACGGGACGTCGGCGTGGGAGAACGCCGCGAGATCCACGTCCCGGACATGGTCGAGCAGGTCGGTGAACGCCGAACCCGGATCGACGGGGGTCCGCAGGGTCACCGTGTTGACGAACATGCCGATCAGATCGTCGAGTTCGCGTTCGCCGCGGCCCGCGACGGGTGTGCCGATGGTGACGTCCGAGGAGGCGCTGAGACGCCCGAGCAGGACGGCGAGCGCCGTGTGCACCGCCATGAACAGCGTGGCCCGCCGGGACTGTGCGAGCGCAGCCAACGCGCGGTGCGTCGACGCGTCGACGGCGAAGTCGACGTGCCGACCGCGGTACGACTGCTCCGCGGGTCGCGGCCGGTCCGTCGGGAGATCCAGCTCCTCGGGAACACCCGCGAGGGTGTTCGCCCAGAAGTCGAGTTGCCGGGCCGCGACCGAGTCGGGGTCGGATTCCTCGCCGAGCAGGTCACGTTGCCAGAGGGCGTAATCGGCGTACTGCACGGGAAGCGCCGTCCAGGTGGGGCACTCTCCCCGTGTGCGAGCCGCGTACGCGATCATCACGTCGCGCACCATCGGTGCCATCGACCAGCCGTCGCCGGAGATGTGGTGCACCACCAGTGCCAGCACGTGGTCGTCGGCACCCACCCCGATCAGCGTGACGCGGACGGGCAGGTCGGTCGTGACGTCGAAACCGGTGGTGAAGAATCGTCCGAGGACGGTCTCCAGGTCGTCCTCACCGACGGCGGCGACAGACAGATTCACTGGTGCGTCGCCGGTGTCGCGCACGACCTGGTGCGGACCGGTCGCCGAATCCGGGAACACCGTGCGCAGCGTTTCGTGGCGTTCGATCAGGTCTGCGATGGCCGCCTCGAGTGCCGCCCGGTCGAGTGCCCCGGTGAACCGCACCGCGAACGGCAGGTTGTAAGCCGGAGACGACGGGTCGAACTGGTTGAGGAACCACATGCGCTGCTGGGCCGGCGACAACGGAACCTGTTCCGGCCGCTCGCGCCGCGTCAGTGCCGGTCGAGTGTCCGCACTGTCCGACTGCGACAGTCGGGCCGCGAGTTCTGCGACGGTCGGCGACTCGAACAGGTCCCGCACCGCGAGCGGCACGTCGAGTTCGCTGCGGATCCGGGACACCAGCTGGGTGGCGATCAGGGAGTTGCCGCCGAGGTCGAAGAAACTGTCGTGGACGCTCACCCGGTCGAGTCCGAGCACCGTGCCGAACACCGCGGCGACGGAGTGCTCGACACTCGTGGACGGTGCGATGTATTCACCTGCAGCCGAGGAGAACTCCGGCGCGGGGAGGGCCGCGCGGTCCAGTTTCCCGCTCGTGTTCAGCGGGAACTCGTCGAGCAGCACCACGGCCGACGGCAGCATGTACGAGGGCAATGCTCCGGACATGAATGCACGCAATGCCGCGGCGTCGACAGCGCGACCGGAGGCGGGAACCACATACGCCACGAGATGATCACCCGTCGCGGCATCCGAGTAGACGAGGACCGCAGCACCGGTCACCTCCGGATGCGACCGCAACACCGCCTCGATCTCCCCCAACTCGATCCGCTGACCACGGAACTTCACCTGGAAATCGGTACGCCCGATGTACTCGAGCACCCCGTCCCTCCGACGCCGCACCAGATCACCCGTCCGGTACATCCGCGCCCCGGTATCACCGAACGGATTCGCCACGAACCGATCCGACGTCAAATCCACCCGGCCCAGATACCCCCGCGCCAACTGGATGCCACCGAGGTAGAGCTCCCCCGGCACCCCCACCGGGACCGGATGCAACCGCGAATCGAGCACGTACGCGTGAGTGTTCCACTCCGGCACACCGATCGGCACAGTCGTGTCGTCGGCGTCCGACGTCTCCCAGTACGTCACCGACACCGCGGCCTCCGTCGGCCCGTACAGATTGTGCAACCCGGCAGACGACAGCGCCCGGAAACGACTTGCGGTTTCGGGGGAAAGCGCCTCACCGATCACGAACACATGCCGCAGACTCGAACACGAGCCGGAAGGTACCGACGCAACGAACACATCCAACATCGACGGCACAAAATCGGTGACCGTCACCCCCTGCGCGTCGATCACCTCCGCCAGATACCCCGGGTCCCGGTGCCCGTCCGGACTCGCCAACACCATCGCCGCACCGACCTGCAACGGCCAGAAGAACCCCCACACCGACACGTCGAACGTCGTCGCCGTCTTCTGCAACACCACATCCCGCGCGGTGAGCGGGTACTCCGACTGCATCCACACCAACTGGTTCACGATGCCCGCGTGCGGCACCGCCACACCCTTCGGCTTACCGGTCGACCCGGACGTGTAGATGACGTAGGCGGTATTGTCCGCGCGCAGGGGATGCGCCCGATCGGCGTCGGTGACGCACGCGCCGGAGAAGTCGGTCAGGTCGAGGTCGTCGATGGTGACCACGTCCACGCCGGACGGAAGTGCGGGCTGATCCACGGTGGTGGTCAGGACGCGGATCGGCCCGGCGGACTGCAGCACGTACCCGATGCGGTCGGCGGGGTGATCGGGGTCGACGGGCACGTACGCGCCGCCCGCCTTGACGACGGCGTACATTCCCACCACGAGGTCCAGCGAGCGCCGCATCGCCAGCGCGACCCGTGATTCGGGCCCCACACCGCACGACACGAGATACCGGGCGAGCCGATTCGCCCGCTCGTCCAGCTCGGCGTAGGTCAGGGAAACGCTGTCGAAGACCAGGGCCGTCGCGCCGGGAGTGCGCGCCACCTGCGCATCGAACAGGTCCGGCAGGGTGGCGACGGGAACCTCGTGGTCCGTGGCGTTCCACCCGGCCAGTTCCCGGAGGCGCGCAGTCGGGTCGGCGATCGCGATGTCGCCGACCGGCGTCTGCGGTGCATCAGTGACCGCCTCGAGGATCCGGACGAACTGTGCACCGAACGAGCGGATCGTGCTCTCGTCGAACAGTTGAGTGGCGTAATTGAATTCGGCGGCGATGGGGCCGGGGCTGCCGTCGGCGCCGTGGGTGTCGGTGAGGACGAGTTGCAGGTCGAACGCGGCGACGTCGGGGAGGACCGGTTCGCTCGACACCGACAGGCCGGGGAGTTCGAGGTGTGCGGGTGCGTGGTTCTGGAAGAACAGCGCGACCTGGAACAGCGGGTGGTGGGCTGCCGTGCGGGTAGGGTTCAGATGCTCCACGAGACGTTCGAACGGCACATCCACGTGGGCGAACGCGGTGAGGTCCACGTCGCGGACCTGCTGCAGCAGTGCGGTGAACGACGATGCCGGGTCCACCTGTGCGCGGAGGACGAGGGTGTTGACGAACATGCCGACCAGGTCGTCGAGTTCGCGTTCGCCGCGTCCGGCGACGGGCGTGCCGATCGCGATGTCGGTGGTCGCGCCGAGCCTGCTGAGCAGTACCGACAGGGCCGAGTGCGCGACCATGAACAGGGTGGCGTTCTGGGTGCGGGCCAGGGTGAGCAGGCGTTGGTGCAGTTCCGCGGAGACCTCCCACGACAGGGTCGCGCCGTGTTTCGACGCGACGGCGGGTCGGGGTCGGTCTGTGGGCAGGTCGATGCTGTCCGGCAGCCCGGCCAGCGCGGTTCCCCAGTAGGAGAGTTGGCGGGCGGAACGGGAGTTCGGGTCGTCCTCCTCGCCGAGGAGTTCTCGTTGCCAGAGTGTGTAGTCGGCGTACTGCACCGGCAGCGGCGTCCACTGTAGCTCGTGGCCACCGCTGTGCGCGGCGTACGCGAGCATCAGGTCGCGGGACAGCGGCGCGAACGACCATCCGTCGGCGGCGATGTGGTGCACCACGAGGGTCAGCACGTGCTCGTCGTCCCGGACGCGCAGCAGTTGCGCGCGCACGGGAATCTCGGTGCTGACGTCGAAGCCGGTGAGGGCGAACGTCCGGATCGAGTTGTCGAGGTCGGCCTCCCGGGCCTCGACGACGGTGAGGCCGAGGTCGACGTCGTGGGCGTCGAGGATGCGCTGCCAGGGTCCCGTGTCTGAGCCGGGGAAGACGGTGCGCAGCGATTCGTGCCGGTTCAGCACGTCACGGAGCGCGCGGTTCAGTGCCGTGACGTCGAGGTCACCCGAGAACCGCACGGCGAGAGGCAGGTTGTAGACGGGGCTCGAGGTATCGAACTGGTTGAGGAACCACACCCGCTGCTGGGCGGGCGACAACGGCACCCGCTCCGGCCGCAGCTGCGGGGCCAGTGCGGGACTCGAGGGGTTCGTGTCTCGGTCGACGCCCTCGTACCGTTGCGCGAGCGCGCCGACGGTCGGCGCATCGAAGACGTCGCGCAGCGACACCGGGACGCCGAGCGCCGTGCGCAGTCGCGACACGAGTCGGGTGGCGACGAGCGAGTTGCCGCCGAGGTCGAAGAAGTGGTCGTGGACGCCGGCCCGCTCGACCCCCAGGATCTCGGTGAACACACCGGCCACGATCATCTCGGCGGGCGTCCGCGGTGCCACGTAGTCGGTGGTCGCCGCGTCGAGATTCGGCGCGGGCAGGGCCTTGCGGTCGAGTTTGCCGTTCACCGACAGCGGCAGTGTGTCGAGGTGCACGACGTGCACCGGGATCATGTACGAGGGGAGAACCCGGGCAAGGTGGTCGCGGAGATCGGTCGCCGCGACGTCCACGGCCCCGACCGTGTAGGCGACGAGGGCCTCTTCGCCGCGGTCGTCGCGGTGCACCACCACGACCGCCTGCGACACATCTGGATGGGTCTCGAGCGCGGTCTCGATCTCCCCCAACTCGATCCGCTGACCGCGCAACTTCACCTGGAAATCGGTCCGCCCCAGATACTCCAGCGCACCGTCGGTGCGGCGACGCACCAGATCACCCGTGCGGTACATCCGCCCACCCGCCACATACGGATTCGCCACGAACCGGTCCGCCGACAGGTCCGGCCGGTTCAGATATCCCCGCGCCAGCTGATCCCCCGCCAGATACAACTCCCCCGCCACCCCGTTCGGCACCGGATGCAACCGCGAATCGAGCACATGCAACTGCGTGTTCCACACCGGACTCCCGATCGGCACCGTCACCGTGTCCGCCGCACCGGTTTCCCAATACGTGACATCGACCGCGGCCTCCGTCGGACCGTACAAGTTGTGCAGATCCGCACGACTGACCGCCCGGAACCGCGACACCTGCTCCGGCGTCAACGCCTCCCCCGAACAGAACACCAACCGCAACGAATCGCACTGCGCCGCAGCAGGTTCGGCAGTGAACACCGACAACATAGACGGCACGAAGTGCATCGTGGTGATGCGGTGCCGACGGATGAGGGTGGCGAGGTAGTCGGGGTCGCGGTGTCCGTCCGGTGCGGCGATCACCAGCGTGGCACCGACCTGCAGCGGCCAGAACAGCTCCCACACCGACACGTCGAACGTCACCGGAGTCTTCTGCATCACCGCGTCGTCCGAAGTCAGCCGGTATTCGTGCTGCATCCACTGCAGGCGGTTCACGATCGCACCGTGGGTGACGGCGACGCCCTTCGGCCGGCCCGTCGACCCGGACGTGAAGATCACGTACGCCGTGTTGTCGGCGGTGAGCGTGGTGGAGATCGGTGCCGAGTCCTCGTCGGGGAGGTCGAGGGTGTCGACGTTCACCACCGGTGCCGCGGTGCTGAAGGTGGTGTCGTCGGCGCGCGTCAGCACGCACACCGGCTGGGCGGTGTCGAGCACGTATGCGGTGCGCTCGGCGGGGTGATCGGGATCGATCGGCAGGTATGCGGCTCCTGCCTTCACGATCGCGTAGATGGCGACGAGCAGATCGAGTGATCGGCGTATCCCGACCGCGACGACGGACTCCGGTCCCACTCCGATTCCGATCAGGTAGCGGGCGAGGCGGTCGGTGTGCTTGTCGAATTCGGCGTAGGTCAGCCACCGGTCCTCGAATACCAGCGCCACGGCGTCGGGAGTGGCGGCGGCCTGAGCCGCGAACAACGACACCAGGGTGTCCGCTGGCACGGGGTGGTGCGTTGCGTTGGCCGCCGCGAGGGCGGACCGCTCGTCCGCGTCGAGCAGGTCGATGTCGCCGACCGAGACCGGCGGGTTGTCGACGACCGCGTCGAGGAGCCGGCCGAACCGTTCGCCGATCGACACGGCGGTGTCCTCGTCGAACAGGTCTGTCGCATAGGACAGTTGCACGGCCAGCCCGGCGGGGACGCCGGCGGAGTCGAACTGCTCGACGACGGTGAGTTGTAGGTCGAACTTCGCCACGTGGACGTCGATCTCGGCGGCATCGACCTCGAGTCCGTCGAGTTCCACCCGGGTGTTCGCGGTGTTCTGGAAGGTGAGCATCACCTGGAAGAGCGGGTGGTGTGCCGACGACCGGGCGGGGCTGAGCACCTCCACGAGGCGCTCGAACGGGACGTCGCCGTGCTGGAACGCGGCGAGGTCGGCGTCGCGGGTGCGGGCGAGTACGTCACCGAAGGTGTCGCCGGGGTCGACGGTCGTGCGGAGCACGAGGGTGTTGACGAACATGCCGACGAGGTGGTCGAGCGCTTCCTCGCCGCGTCCCGCGACCGGTGTGCCGATCACGATGTCCGATCCGGCGCCGAGATGGCGGAGCAGCACCGCCAGCGCGGTGTGCGTCACCATGAACGGCGTCGTGCCGGTGCTCTGTGCGAGATCGACGAGACGCCCGTGCACGTCGGCCGGGATCGTGAACTCGACACGCCCGCCCCGGTGGGACATCTCGGCGGGCCGTGTCCGGTCGGTGGGCAGCTCGATCAGTGGCGGCACACCGGTGAGCGCTGCCTGCCAGTGGGCGATCTGCCTGGCGGACAGGCTGTTCGGGTCGTCTTCCGAACCCAGTAGGTCCCGCTGCCAGAGGCTGTAGTCGGCGTACTGCACCGGGAGCGGTGCCCAGGTAGGTGCGTGACCGGCTGCCCGCGCCGCGTACGCGACCATCACGTCGGCGGCCAGCGGCGTCATCGACCAGCCGTCGGCGGCGATGTGATGAACCACGAGGACGAGAACGTGCCGGTGGGGTGCCTCACGGAACAGCCCGGCGCGCAGCGGTCTGTCGATGGTGAGGTCGAATCCGGCACCGCCGAGTGCCGTCACCGCGGCGGTGAGCGAATCCGCGTCGACGTCGATCGGATCGTCGCCTGCCAGCACACTCACGGCGGGCATGATCAGCTGGTGGGGTCCGTCAGGGGTATGGGGGAAGAGGGTGCGCAGCGCTTCGTGACGTTCCTGGACGTCGTCGAGCGCCGCTCGCAGGGCATTGCGGTCGAGTGGGCCGGTGAGCCTCAACGCGATCGGCAGGTTGTAGGCGGGCGATGCCGTGTCGAACTGGTTGAGGAACCACATGCGTTGCTGCGCGACGGACAGCGGCACGCGGTCGGGTCGTTGCCGTGCTTCGAGCACCGGCCGCGGGTCGGTGTGCGGGCTCGTGTTCGCCACCGCGACCGCCAGTTGCGACACCGACGGCGACTGGAAGAGGTCCCGGACTCCGATCCGCACACTGAGGGCGGTGTTCGCCCGGGACACGACCTGGGTGGCCATCAGCGAGTTGCCGCCGAGTTCGAAGAAGCTGGTGTCGACGCTCAGTTCGGGTAGGCCGAGGACGTCGCGGAAGATCCCGAGGAGGACCTCCTCGGTGACCGTTTTCGGGCGCACGATGTCGGCCGAGCGTGCGGCGAATACCGGTGCGGGCAGGGCGTTGCGGTCGAGTTTGCCCGCCGGGGTCAGCGGCAACGACTCCAACACCACGATCGACGACGGCACCATGTACCCCGGCAACCGCTCCCCCACGAACCCCGACAACACCCGCGTATCGACCTCTACGCCCGGCGCCGGCAACACATACGACACCAGCCGACTACTCCCACCCCCGTCGTCATGACCAACCGTGTGGGCGAACTCCACCACCGGATGCGCTGCCAACGCGGCGTCGATCTCACCCAACTCGATCCGGAACCCCCGGATCTTGACCTGAAAATCACTGCGGCCCAGAAACTCCAGAACCGGAGGCCCGTCCGGGGCGGTCACCCACCGCACCACATCACCCGTGCGATACATCCGCCCACCCGCACCGAACGGACACGCCACGAACCGCCCCGCCGTCAACCCGGCCCGACCCACATACCCGCGAGCCAAGCTCGACCCGAGAACATACAACTCCCCACGCACCCCAGCCGGAACCGGACGCAACCGCCGATCCAGCACCACCAGATCCACACCCACCGTCGGCGACCCGATACTCACCGCCCGCCCAGGCACCAACGGACCGGTCGCCGACGACATGATCGTCGTCTCACTCGGACCATACGCATTGACCATCACCCGACCCGGCGCCCACCGCGACACCAACTCCGGCGGACACACATCACCCGCCACCACCACCGTCTTCAAACGGTCCAGACCCCGATGATCCAACGACGCCAACGCCGCCGGCGTGCAAAACGCATGCGACACCTCATGTTCGGCAACAAACTCCGCCAACTCCGAACCACCGAAAATACTGGTCGGCGCCACCACCAGCGTCGCCCCCGCACACACCGCCATCACCAACTCGAACACCGACGCATCGAAACTCGGCGACGCGAAATGCAACACCCGCGAACCCGCGCCCACCCCCAACCGATCCCGCTCATCCGCAGCCAGATTCACCACACCCCGATGCGTGACCGCCACACCCTTCGGCCGACCCGTCGACCCCGACGTATAAATCACATACGCCGGATGATCCACCGACAACACACCCGTCCGGTCGGCGTCGGTGACCGCATCCGCCGGATACGAGGCAACGGCAGACACAACCTCCGCGTCGTCGAGCACGATCCACTGGGTCGCGTCGGGCAAACCCTCCCGCAACGCGGCGGTCGTGATCCCGATCGGCGCCCCACAATCCTCCAGCATGAACGCGATCCGCTCGAACGGATAACCCGGATCCACCGGAACGAACGCCGCCCCCGCCTTCGCCACCGCCCACACACTGGACACGGACTCGACCGACCGCGGCAGCGCCAGCGCGACCGCGACCTCGGGGCCGACCTGGAGGTCGATCAGGAGTCGAGCGAGCCGGTTCGACGTCTCGTCCAGGGCGCGGTAACTCAGGGCGGCGGCGGACGTCCCGTGCCCGGGTGCGACGAGGGCATCGCCGTCCGGGTTGCTGCGCACGGCCCCGGCGAGTAGATCCGGCACGGTGACGGGTGCGAATCCGGCGCGCCCGGTGGCCGGCAGCAGGCTGCGGCGTTCGTCCTCGTCGAGGATGTCGAGGTCGCCGATCCGTCGTGGTCCGTCGGAGATGAGGAACGCGCCGAGGAACCGGCTGAAGCGGGCGTGATGCGCGGCGAGGGTGTCTTCGGAGTACAGGTCGGGGTTGGCCTCGAGGTCCAGGTTGAGGCTGGTGCCGGCGACCCCGTGATAGACGTTGACGGCGAGGTCGGTGATCGGTCCGGTGGACAGCAGTTCGAGCCTGCCGACGATGCTGCCGAGGGTGATCTCGTTGTGGAACAGCATGACGTTGATCAGTGGGCCGTAGAAGCCCTGATGATCGATGGCCGCGTCGCGACGGAGGTCGATGTGCGGGTACCGCTGATGCCGGAGCGCCGCGGTGACCTCCAGCCGGACCGCCGCCACCAGATCCGTGTTCGTCATGTCCGGGCGCACGTGCAGGCGCAACGGGACGACGTTGGACACCATGCCGCCCGAGCGGCGGAGCAGCGCGGTGGTGCGGGCGGTGACGGGCAGGCTGACCGCGACCTCCTCGCGTCCGGTCATCCGGGAAAGGTACGCGGCGAAGGCGGCGATGACCTCGAACGCGGTCGACGAGTCGTGGCGGTCCGTCGCAGCCTCGAGGTGGTCGACGAGGGCGTCGGGGATCTGGCCGCCCGTCGTGCGGCTCCGGGCCCGCGCGGGGGCGCTCCGGTCGACGAGGCTGTGCGGTTCGCCGATGGTGGACACCCGCTCGGACCAGTACTCCCGGTCGGCCCGGTAGCGCGCCGACGTCCGGTAGTCGTCGTCGACCCGGGCGACGTCGGTGAGTTCGGCAGCCTTGGACGGCCCGGCGGCGCGCCCCTCGACGGCTGCGGTGTAGAGCTCCGCGGTCCGGTCGACGAGGGTCACCGATCCCATGCCGTCGAGCGCGACGTGGTGGACCCTGCTGTACCAGTAGTGGCGATCCGGCCCGATGCGCAGAAGCGCCGAGGTCGTGAGCCGATCGCGGCACACGTTGAGCGGGGCGGTGTACTCCTGCCGCATCCACTCCTTGGCCGCGGCCCGCGGATCGGGCTCGTGCTGCAGGTCGACGAACCGGACCGATGCTTCCAGGGTCGGATCGACCAGCTGGTAGGGAACCCCGTCGACCTCGACGAGTCGGAGGAATGCGGAGCCGAGCTCACGGCCCGCGGTGATCATCGACTCCGACAGCAGCGGTACGTCGAGGGCACCCACCAGTTCGACGCACTGCGCGATGTTGACGGGTACGTCGGGATCGAGTTGCTGGGCGAACCACATGCCCTGCTGAGCGGCGGAGAGCGGAAATGCACCGTCCGGAAGGCGACCCTCGGTGGTCACGTCACCACTCGGCACAGCTTCGACCACCTTGTTCGTCCTCTTTCCCGCTCCGGCGGTGGGACGAACCCACCGGCCACCGAAGAAACTCATAGTGACCTGCGAACCTGGGAATTTACCGAACATTACCCGGGAGTACGCTTCAGGTTCCTATCGGACGTACGGTTCAGACCGTTTCACGGCGTCTCATAATGTGGACACCGCGCGGGTTTACCCACGTGGATCCTGTTTCCGGACCACAGATATAGCACTGCCCCACTCCTTCCCGGAAGGAGTGGGGCAGCGGTCGGTGCCGAGCCTCAGCCGGCTGTCACACCCTTGATTTTGGCGATTCGATTCCGCAGCCCCCACTGTGTGACCTTGAGGAGCGCCTCGCGGACGATCCCGCCGCTCATCTTGGATTCGCCGATCTCTCGTTCCGTGAACGTGATGGGAACTTCGCGGACGTCGAAGCCCTCCTGAATGGCCCGCCACGCCAGGTCCACCTGGAAGCAGTAGCCATGCGACTCCACCGCAGCGAGGTCGAGCTTCTCGAGCACCTCACGGCGGTACGCCCGGTATCCGCCGGTGATGTCTTTGATCTTCACGCCCAGGGCGAGCCGCGAGTAGATGTTCCCGCCGCGCGAGAGCCACTCGCGGTGCTTCGACCAGTTGACCACCGTGCCGCCCGGCACGTACCTCGAACCGAGCACGAGGTCGGCGCCGGCGTCCACCTGGTCGAGGAGGCGATGCAACTGCTCGGGCGCGTGGCTGCCGTCCGCGTCCATTTCGACGAGGACGGTGTAGTCCCGGTCCAGGCCCCAGTGGAATCCGGCGATGTAGGCGGCTCCGAGACCGTTCTTCTCGGTGCGGTGCATCACGTGGATGCGGCCGGCGTCGTCGTTCGACGCGAGGGCGTCCGCGATGTCTCCGGTGCCGTCGGGGCTGCCGTCGTCGACAACCAGAACATGCGTCCGCGGCAGCGCCGCATGCAGGCGGCCCACGATCAGGCCGAGATTCTCCCGCTCGTTATACGTCGGAATGATCACCAGAGTCCGTGCGCTCGGTGCCCCGCTCTGCCCGGAATCGGTCTCCGATGCCATGAGGATCCTCCCTGCCGGCAACTGCCGGCGCCTTCTCGGTACTGCGTTGAATCAGTGGGCGAACTGTGCGTCGTCGTTGCACCACGGCGAACGCGACGGCAGCGACGGCGCCGACACAGAGGAGAACCTCCGGAATCGGGCCGAGCCGACTTGCCAGCGTAGTACCGGTGCGGAGCGGCACCTGCGACACCAGGGCCGCGGGTACGAAAAGTGGGGTTTCCGCCGCCGTGGACCCGTCGGGGCCGATGATCGCGCTCACACCGCTGGTCGCGGCGACGACGACGGCGCGACCGTGCTCTACGGCCCGCACCTGTGACATGGCGAGCTGCTGGTAGGTCATCTCGGTGTCGCCGAACGTGGCGTTGTTGGTGGGGACGGCGAGCAGTTCGGCGCCGCTGCGCACCGACTGCTCGAACGCCCGGTCGAACGCCACCTCGTAGCAGGTCGCGACCCCGACGGCGATTCCGTCCGCGTGGACGACCCCGTCCCCGTCCCCGGGAACGAAGTTGCCCGCCCGGTCGGCATACGAGGAGAAGTGCCGGAAGAACCCGCGGTACGGCAGGTACTCGCCGAACGGCTGGATGATCTTCTTGTCGTGCTGCTCCTGCGGTCCCGCATCGCCGTCCCACACGATCACCGAGTTGGTGGTGGTGCGGTCGGAATTCACGAGCACCGCACCCACCAGAATCGGCGCACCGATCGCCTCGGACGCCCGGGAGATGTCGGCGGCGGCGTCGGCGTTGCGCAGGGGATCGATGTCGGACGCGTTCTCCGGCCAGACGACGAGGTCGGGTTGCGGCGCCGCGCCCGACGCGACGTCGTCTGCGAGTTCGAGGGTGCGGTTCACGTGATTGTCGAGGACCCGCTTGCGTTGGTCGTTGAAGTCGAGTCCTAGTTTGGGGACGCTGCCCTGGATCGCGGCGACGGTGATCGTCCGGTCTCCCGAGTCCATGCCCGGCAGCGTCGGCCCCAGCGCGAGCGACACGACCGTCGCGGCGAGTGCGGCGACCAGACCGCCTGCGAGCGGCCGCGTCCAGTTCGTGGCGCCGCTCACCCGGGCCCGCACCGTCACGGCGACGGATGCCAGTCCGGCGCCGGTCAGCGCGACGGCGAAGCTGAGCAACGGGGCACCGCCAATGCTCGCGAGCGGTAGGAACCAGCCCTCCGACTGGCCGAACGCCAACCGCCCCCAGGGGAAGCCACCGAACGGCACGCTGGCGCGCAGCCACTCCGTGAGCGACCAGCACGCCGCGATCCACAGCGGGGCCCAGCGCAGCCGGGAGACGAGCACGGCGAGCACCCCGAACAATCCGATGTACAGCGACTCGACCGCGGCGAGGGCAAGCCATGGGAGGGCGCCGACGAACACCCCGATCCACGGGAGCAGCGGCACGAGGAAGCCGAGTCCCGCGAGGTAGCCGTAGCCGAAGCCCGCGCGCAATCTCGGTGCCGCACCCCCCGCACCGGTGAGGATCAGCGTCAGCAGGGCGATGCCGATGGGTGCGAGGAACCAGAGGGGGCGGGGCGGAAAGCCGGAGAACACGAGGAATCCCGCGGCCACCGACAGGACGGAACGTACCAGCACGCCGCGCTTTCCGGTGGTCCAGCGAGACGTGGTGCTACCGCTCATGGACGACGCTCCCCCGGTGCACCGAACGCAGCAGCACGGGTGTGGGCGCGTCGTCCTCGAGCCGCGGCAGGGCCGGGACCCGGGACCGGGGATCGGTCGACCACCGCTGCACGGAGTCCTTGGGGGCGCTGACCACGAGTTCACCGGCATCCCACACGGCGTACGACGCGGGCGCTCCGGGGTCGAGCGTCCCGGCAAGACCGTCCCGGACCCCGCCGGCCCGCCACGCGCCGCGCGTGGCAGCCGAGAACGCCGCGCGGGGGGAGATCCCGCTGCCGGGCGTGCGGTGGTGGACGGCCGCGCGCAGCATCGCCCACGGGTCGACCGGGGTGACGGGTGCGTCGGAGCTCAGTGCCAGCGACACCCCGGCGGAGGCGGCGGCGGCGAACGGGTTGAGGGTGAGGGCACGCTCGGTTCCGAGGCGCTGCGCGTACAGGCCGTCGGTCCCACCCCACAGGGCGTCGAACGCGGGCTGGACGCTGGCGATCACACCCCACTGCGCGAGCCGCGCCGCGTCGTCACCGGTCAACATCTCGGCGTGTTCGAGTCGGTGCCCGGCCTTCGCGACCGCGGGACCGCCCAGTTCGTCGGCGACGACGGCGAACGCGTCGACCGCGGCCCGGACGGCGGCGTCGCCGATGACGTGGAATCCGGCCTGAATTCCGGCGATGGTGCAGGCGCGCACGTGTGCGGCGATCTCGTCGACTCCCAGGTAGCTCTTGCCGGTCCCGCCGGCCAGATCGGCATAGGGTTCGCTGAGCCACGCCGTGTGGGAGCCGAGGGATCCGTCGATGAACAGGTCGCCGCCCAGCGCGTGGGCGCCGGTGGTGTTCAACAGCTTTCTGGCCTCGTCGGCGTCGGCGACCGCCTCACCCCAGTAGCCGCGGACCTCGACACCGTGCGGGGTGGCGAGGAGTTCACGGAAATCGTCGAGTCCGGCGATGTCGGGGCCCCCGCACTCGTGCACTGCGACGATGCCGCGGGAGGCGATGGCGTCGAGGGCGGCGATGCGGGCGGCGGAACGCTGCTCGGCCGTCAGCAGCGAGCGCGCGACGGTGCGGGCGGCGTGGTGCGCCTCGAATGTCAGCGGCCCCTCCGGCGAGAAGCCGGCGGTGTCGCTCAGATCCGGGACCGACCGGCGCAGGGCCGTCGAGCAGACTGCCGAATGGACGTCGATCCGGGACAGATACACCGTGCGTCCGGGCGCGGCCTCGTCGAGTTGCGCCGTGGTGGGACCGGCGCCGTCCGGCCACGCCGATTCGTCCCAGCCGTGTCCCCAGATGACTGCGTCGCCGTGGGTGCGGGCGAAGGAGGCGAGCCGGTCCAGGCATTCGCGAAGCGATCCGACACCGACCAGGTCGAGTCCGACCATGTTCAGGCCGAGCGCTGTGACGTGCACGTGGGTATCGACGAAAGCCGGGGTGACGAACGCGCCGCCGAGGTCGACCACGTCGGCACCGGGGTGCAGCGCACGGGCCGCGCGGTCGTCGCCGACCCACGACACGACGCCGTCGGTCACTGCCATCGACGTGGCGTCTGGAGCAAAGGAACTGTAGATTCGGCCGTCGACCAGCAGTTGTGTAGTCACAGGCAACCAGTCTGCCTGTTAGGGCAGAACGCGGGGATCACGGGTCGGGGTTCGGGGCTCCTCGTCGATCACTACGCCCTCGAAGACCTCGTCGACCACCTCCCCTTCGATCACTTCGCCGCCACCCCGCCGGGGTGCCCGCGCGAACGCTTCCGCCCCGGCCGCGACGGTGGCGGCACGCCTGCCTGCCAGCAGGACCACGACGGGCCGAAGTGCCCACCGGGTGGGGGGAACGAGGAAGAGCAGCCCGAGCACCGAGGTGACCAGGCCGGGGACGAACATCAGCGCGGAGCCCAACGCGACGAGTGCGCCGTCCGCGACCGCCGCACCAGGAGAGCCGTCGCCGCTCGCCGCCCGGCGCAGGCCGTCCATCACACGACGCCACTGCGACCGCATCAGCAACAGTCCGATCAGCGTTCCACCGAGCAGGAGGAGAACCGTCCACAGCACGCCGATCGCGTTACCGACCAGGACGAGAGCGGCGATCTCCACCACTACGTACAACAGGAACAGTGCGGCGTACATGACGCCCCCTTTCGGACGGCCGGGTCATCGAGGGTCTGGGTCAACCGTCTGATCGTTCAACGTTCGACGGCGCCGATTTTCTCCCGGCCGTTGATATCGAAGCGCTCACAATGCTAAACCTCAAGTTGACATTGAGAGTCTGCGCATGATGCAGTTCACTGCGATGGGGGTCTTCCGACCCCGCGCACAACGAGGAGCCGATATGACTCGTTCCACCGTCTTCCGCCGAGCCGCAATCGTTCTCGCGTCCGCAGCCGCCTTCGGCATGCTGTCTTCGGGACCGGCATCGGCAGCACCGGTCGCCGACTTCGCGAAGGGTGCCGCCGAACTGCAGGCGCTGGCCACCGAGGTCTCCCCCGCCGCGACGGCCGCCGTGGACGCTCTTCTCGGCGCCAGCGTGTTCATCCCGAAGGATGTGCTCGAGGTCGGACTCACCACACCGCAGGACTTCATGTACCCGTCCCCCACGCTCGGGTGCGGCGTCGCCGACAAGCCCGCGACGGTCACGCTGGCGAGCGCTCAGGGCGGACCGAACCTGTTCCCCCAGATCACCGCGAACCAACTCCGATTCCAGGCCATCCCCGCCTACGTGGCGATCCCGCAGTCGTCCGACCTCAGCGTCGCCTGGATCAACCTCACGACGTTCCAGGGCGGGATCGTCAAGCTCGACGACAAGCTTCCGATCATCAATACCCCGCTGCTGTCGAAGATCGTCGACACCGGCAAGGGAACCGTCCTCGCGACGATGTTCGGGACGGTCGGCTACGCCGACTCCGTCACGTGCACCGTGGTCCCGACCGTCGGCACCTTCACCGTCTAGCGGCAGTACGCTTCCCCACCCGCCGGCCTACGAGCCGGGTCGCACCAGGCCCGTCTCGTAGGCCAGCACCACTGCTTGGACCCGGTCGCGGACGTTCAACTTGGTCAGAATCCGGCCCACGTGCGATTTGATGGTCGACTCCGAGAGGAAGAGCTGACCGGCGATCTCCGTGTTCGACAAGCCGGTGGCGACCAGCTGCAGCACTTCCCGTTCACGCTCGGTCAGCACGTCGAGGACCTCCGGGTCACGAAGCGGACCGGGGCCGTCGTCGAGGAACCTCGCCAGCAACCGGCGGGTCACCTTCGGCGACACCACTGCGTCCCCCGCGGCCACACTGCGGATCGCCGACACCAGGTCTTCCGACGGGGTGTCCTTGAGCAGGAAGCCGCTGGCCCCGGCCCGCAACGCACCCATGGCGTGCTCGTCGAGGTCGAAGGTGGTCATCACCAGCACGCGACTCGCGACCCCCGACTCCAGGATCTGGGCGGTCGCGCTGACCCCGTCCACCACCGGCATACGGACGTCCATCAACACCACATCGGGTTCGAGTTTGCGGACCGCGGCGACGGCCGCCGCTCCGTCGCTCGCCTCACCGACGACAGTGATGTCGTCCTGAGCGTCGAGCACCATGTTGAGGCCCATCCGCATCAGTTCCTGGTCGTCGACGAGTAGCACGGTGATCGGCACAGCGCCAACCTAACACCGCAGTCCCGGTGGGCGCCCGACCCGCACACCGGCCCGCGGGACACGGCGGTCACGAGTAGATAACCAAACCAAGACCGGCAGAAGCGCTGGCATACGCTCGAAGTCTGCCTATGATCGAATCGGCGGCCAGTCGGAGTGCCCACAGATCGGGGTGTCCAGATGCGAATCGCGGATGTGTTGCGGAACAAGGGTCCGGCCGTGGTGACGGTCGATCCGGAGATGCCGGTCAGCACACTGATCGGCGAACTCGCCAGGCACAATGTGGGCGCCCTGGTGGTAACGGAGAACGACGCCGTCGTCGGGATCGTCACCGAACGCGACGTCGTGCGCCGCATCCACGAGCGCGGCCCCGACATCCTGAATGCCCGGGTCGTGGACATCATGACGACATCGGTGTTCACCTGTCTCCCGACCGACACCGTGGACAGTCTCGCCGAAACCATGACCGAACGCCGGATCCGGCACCTGCCGGTGATCGTGGACGGGCAGCTGGTCGGCATCGTCAGCATCGGCGACGTGGTGAAGAGCCGGATCGGCGAGCTGCAGACCGAACGCGACCAGCTCGAGTCGTACATCGACCACGGCTGAGCGAGAACCTGATGGCCCTGTTCGTCGTGGAATACACGTACAGCCCCGAGACGTCGTCCCTGCGCGACGATCACCGGACGCAGCATCGTGGGTGGCTCACCGAACTCGTCCGCCGCAAGGTCATGCGTTCGACCGGCCCCCTCGCCGACGGCCACGGTGCGCTGTTCATCGTCGAGGCCGAGGACGAGGACGCCGTCGCGCGCCTGTTCGCGCAGGATCCGTTCGTACAGGAAAATCTGGTCGAGAAGGTGCAGATCCGCGAATGGACGCCCGCGATGGGCGAATTCAGCGAGTAGGACGCACGTCACACCCAGCCGAACAGGGCTCGGCTCCGAATCCCTCTAGCGGATCGTTCTGCGCACGCCGCGACGATCGGCTGTACGAGTCGTCGTCGGGGCGAAGAACTGAAGGAAGTACGCATGTCCGGGTTCCCCCTCGCACCGACCGACAGTCTCGGCCACGACGCGTTCACCTCGCTGGTGGTCTCTCTGCCGCGCCCCGTCTGCGTGTACGACGACCGACGGCGACTGGTGTTGACGAACCCGGCCCTGGCCGACCTCGTCGGCTACCGATTGGACGAGTTCGATCGTGTGGACCTCGCCGGTTTGATGCACCCGTCGGACGCGCCGCGGTGGTTCGGCCTCGTCGGGGGTGTCCTCGATACCGGCGCCGCCCAAGCGGGCTATGCCCGCGTCCGGCACAGGAACGGGAACTGGCTGTGGGCGCACGGGGTCGCCTCCATGTTCACCTCCGCGGACGCCCGCTTCGTCGTGCTCGTGTGGCAGGACAGGACCGACGAGATCTGGGACAACCCCCGCTTGCTCGACACGGCGGAAGTCGCTTCGCTCGACATCGTCCGTTCGCGGGCAGTCATCGAACAGGCCAAGGGTGCGCTGATGCTCGTCTACTCCATCTCCGCCGACGCCGCCTTCGACCTCCTGACGTGGCGGTCACAGCAGACGAACACGAAGATCCGCGTCATCGCGGAGCAACTCGTTCTCGCATTCGGCGACGAAATCCACACGCCCACTTCGTTTCGCGACCGTTTCGACGCTCTGCTGCTCACCGCTCACGAGCGGCACCGCCGATAGGAAAGCCCGGGGCGGTCCCGCGACCTGGGGGCTCAACCCGCGGAACCTGGGCCGGCGGTGCCACCGGTGACGCTTCCGGCCCTGGGGCGTCGATTTCCCGTCTTCTCGAATGACTAAACAGTCGACAGGCACCTGCGAGTTCGCGCGGGAGGACATTTCCGGGAACCGGTGACCGTGTCGCCGCCGAGTTCGGTGGCTGCGAGCAGCGGTCCCGGCTCCACTCTCTAGGATGTCGCGGTGTCCACAGGATTGCTGAACGAACCGCTCGAGCGGTCTGCCCCGCCACCGGTACCGAGCCCGTTTCGGGCGCCGGCGATCCTCGCCGCGTCCGGCGCGGTGGTGGCGGCCGTGTTGTTCTGGATCGTCTCCGGCAGCCTGACGGACGACGCCTACATCAGTCTGTCGGCCGCCAGGAACCTCGCCGTCCACGGGGAGTGGGCGATCGTAAACGGACTGACCGCGAACACGTCGACGTCCCCGCTCAACGTGCTCGTGCTCGGGGCATTGACGTTCCTGACCCGATTGTGGGGCCCGGGCGATCCCCTGTTCGCGCTCGGAATGCTCAACGTCGCGGTCACCGCCCTGTTGGGCTGGGTGCTGGCGCGCACGTGCCGGCGCCTCGGCCTCGGGACCGTCTGGGCGGTGCTCGCCGGTGCGCTGGTGGTGTTCAACCCGTTCGTGTTGTCCGCGGTCGGACTCGAGGTGCTGCTGATCCCGGCGGCCGTCGCGGTGATGGTGTGGTTCGCGCTCGAAGGCAGGGCCGCCTGGTTCGGCGCGGCCGCGGGCATGGCGTCGCTGGTACGTCTGGACCTGCTCGTCTTCGTCGTGGTCATCGCCGCCCTGTCACCGGCGATTCGCACGCAACTGCGCCGCGCTCTCGCCGGCTTCGCCGCGATCGCCGGGCCGTGGTACCTGTTCAGCTGGATCGTCCTCGGTTCGGCTCTGCCCGACACCTTCCTGATCAAGCAGGGCCAGGCCTCCGATGTGGGCGGCTACAACTACCTCACCGGCCCGATCATGTACTTCGAGTCCAACCCGTGGCGGACTGTGGCGGCATTCGGTCCCGCGGCCCTCGCACTCGTTCTGATTCTCGTCGCGCTCGCCTCGTACGCCAGGCCGGGGAAGCGACCGGTGCCTGTGCCGCTGCTCGCGCTCGGACTGTCCGGTGCTCTCTACTACGCCGCCTACGTCGTGCTCGACACCGTGCCGTACCACTGGTATTACGTGGCGCCCGCGACCACGCTGGCGATGTTCGCCGTCCTCGCCGCCGGCATCCACTGGAGCGCCGCGCGCAACGCCACGGACCGCGCTGTCGCCGGCACACTGGCCGGCCTGCTCGCCGTGCTGGGCGCCGGCGCCGTGTACTACGACGTCGAGAGCGGTCTCCCGTGGGACGCACCCCCCATCTTCGGTAACTGGGCGAGTGCGCAGGACTACGAGCGGGTCGGCCGGGCGGTCGGGACCCTCGTCGGGGAGGCACCGGTGCGATCCCCCGGTGAGATCGGGACCCTCGCGTACTTCTGTGAATGCGTCATCGTCGACGAATTCTCCGACCGCGGATTGGTGGTCGAGGACCGGTTGGTGCCCCGTCTCGCGGAGGCCACCGAACCGACGCGCACATTGCTGCGCGCGAACTACGCCTTCTTCGACTACCGGCTCGCACCCGTGAACCCCGCATTCGATCTCCGCTACCAGGAAGGCCGTGGTCCCGGCGGCCCGATGTCCTGGGACGTGTTCTCCGCCGCCCGCGGAGCCGGCCACTTCATCCTGGTGCCGCTCGCCGGCGGCTGACGTCGTCGCCCAGTCTGCCCTCGAAGACGGGGACCGTGCCTACCTGGTCTCGCTTCTGCCACCCGCGTTGGCGATGACGCGCCCGGATTTCGTCGCAGGCTGGGTGTGGAACATCCGTGGGAACCCACGGGTCCGGCTGCGGATGCCGGCGGGTTGGTGCGATGGACTCGCGCGAGAGATCACCGATCGTGCGGAGCTCGACGATGCCCGGGACGCTATCTGCGAGACGGTCAATGTGTTCGACTATGGCGAATGCGCCGTGCATCTACGCGGGTTGCCTACGCGCGCGAAGATCAAGGATCTGCACCGGTACTGGTTCGACACAGGTCGGCCACTCGTCATCGAGCTCCGGGATGCTCCCAGGTAATCCGGCGACTCCCCCGGCCCGTTCGGCCACGATTCGAGCCGAGCGCTTGTCACGACGTCGCGGATTCTCGCTTCGCGTCGAGTCGGTGAAGCAGGGTGCGAGCGCCGTCGAGGAGCAGTTCGAGTGCGTCGGGATAGGCGCTGCGGTCGGAGAGGTCGACGAGAAGACCCGCGGTCGCAGCGATGTGCGGATGCGTCTCGGCAGGCAGCTGCGCGTAGGCGGATCGCCACAGTTGCCGATCGGACTCGCGGACGTCCTCGGGTAGAGCGAGTTCGGCTCCGTCGAGGGCTGCGAAGGCCAGCATCTGGTCCACGAACGCGCGGTAGAGGCGCACTGCTGCGCCGTCGGGGAATCCCGCCTCGCGCAGTATTCCGAGGATCGTGTCGACGGCTGCTTTCTCCGAGGTACGACCGCTGACGCGGCTGGCCGACAGGACTGCCGCCTGGGGATGGTCCAGATACGCTGCATGCGAACGTATTCCGAGAGAGTGGAGGTCCCGCCACCAGTCCCCGGTGGGTTCCCACCCGTGGAACGACCGACCGATCAGCTCGTCGGCGATCGCTAACGTCAGGTCGTCGATGCCGCGGAAGTACCGGTACAGGGTGCTGGGGTCGGCCCCGAGCGCAGCCCCGAGGCGCCGGACGGACAGACCGGCACTGCCGTGGTGGCGGAGCAACCGCAGCGCCGTCTCCATGATCAGCTGCTCCGAGAGAACTGCACCCTGCTTCGTCGGCCTGCGCCTCTTCCTGGCCGAGTCCGAGACCACCTGCTTCGCCATCCCGGCTCCCTTCCGTCCACGGAAGCTTATGCCAACACCGTTGACGCTGCAATCGGCGACAGTGTTGCATGTCACAGGGAGCGAAGCCCCAGGCCGCGGACACGAGAATGCGGATCGGTGCGTGGCCTCTCATCCCTCCCATCCCTCCATCGAAAGCGACGCACACATGGCAGCAGTGAACAACGGCGCGGTCGACGCGCCGAGGGCGACCGCCCTCCGCAAATCCCTCGGCGTCATCGACGGAATTGCGATCGCCGCCTCGAGTACCGCGGCGACGACGAGCATCGGTGTCGGCTTGGGAGTCATCGCCGCCGTGGTCGGTCTCCAGATGCCGGTGGTGTTGGTACTGGCCTTCGTCCCGATTCTGGGAATTGCCAGCGGATACGCCCGGCTCAACAGGGTCGAACCCAATTGCGGCAACAGCTATGTCTGGGTAGGCCGCAGCCTCAGTCCGTGGCTGGGCTTCCTCACCGGTTGGATGGCCATCGTCGCCGTTGTCGTGTTCATGGCCTACACCACCGCGATCGCCGGGTCCGCGATCCTGCAACTCGCCGGCATGGCCGGCCTGCACAGCATCGGCGGGCTCACCCTCGATCCCGACTCCACGCTCCAGTCCACGATGCTGGGGCTGACGATCCTGGGGGCGGTGACCTTCACCGCCGTCCGCGGCGTCGCGGTCGCGGCCCGGCTGCAGAAGTATCTCCTCGTCTTCGAGTACGTCGTGTTGATCGGCTTCTGCACGTACGGGTTGTTCGCCGGGAGCCAGCCGTTCTCCCTCTCCTGGTTCGATCCCTTTGCGATTCCCTCGTTCGCCGTGCTGGCTCAGGGCATGGTGATCGCGGTCTTCTTCTACTGGGGTTTCGAAGCGGCGTTCAGCGTGAGCGAGGAGGTGCGCGACCCGCGCGACGCGTCCCGCGCCGGGGTGATCACCGTCTTCCTGGTCCTCGGATTGTTCCTGCTCGGTGCGGTGGCGTTCCAGCGCGTCCTCACCCCCACGGAACTGGCGGACAACGGGACCGTCGGGCTCGCGTTCCTCGGCGAGGCACTCGCCCGGCAGCCATTGGCGGCTCTCCCCGTGGTCGCGTTGATGTTCTCCGTCGTCGCGTCGCTCCAGGCCACCGTGATACCCAGCGCGCGTGGACTGTTCGCAATGGGCCGGGACCGCACTCTCGGCCCGGTGTGGACCCGCATCCATTCCCGTTACGGAACCCCGGCGGCCGGCACCGTGCTGCTCGGCGCCATCTCCGCCGTGGTCGCGCTGCTGGCCACGGTCATCCCCAAACTCAGCGACCTTCTCGGTGCGGGCATCAGTTCGATCGGCCTGGTGGTCGCCGTCTGGTACGGCCTGACGGCACTCGCCGCCGCTGTCCGGTTCCGCGGCCTCCTGCGCGAGCATCCGTGGGAGGGGCTGCGCGCGGTGGTGTTTCCCGCCCTCAGCGCCCTGGTGTTGCTGGCGCTGGGCGGCTACCTGGGCTGGATCTTCTACACCTCGGCAGATCATCTCGAATTCAGTGCGACCAACGGCTGGTTTCAGCTGCTGTTCCCGGTCCTCATCCTGATCTCGGGGCTGGTGGTGGCCGCGCACGCGAAGTGGGTCCGCCGGTCGCCCTATTTCGTCACCGGCCGCGGAACGGATGCCGGCGACGCCGACCTGCTCGGCGCGCCCACCGAAGTTCCCGTGACCACCCCCTGACCGATCAGCGCGACACAACCTGATCCGAATACCGACGACAGCACTTCCCGATAGGAGATTTCCGATGTCAGCAGGACCCGCAGATCTGGTCTTCACCGGCGGATCGATTGCCACCCTGGACCCGGCCCGCAGCCGCGCCACGACGGTCGCCGTCACCGGTGGCCGGATATCAGCCGTCGGCCACGACGAGGTCCGGGAGCTGATCGGCACCCGCACCGAGGTCGTCGACCTCACCGGCAGGCTGCTGCTGCCAGGCTTCCAGGACGCGCACATCCATCCCGTGGTGGCCGGCCTCGAGTACGCCCGCTGCAACCTCACCGGCACCAGCGACGCCGCCGCCACCCTCGCCGCCATCCGCAGCTACGCCGGCGCACACCCGGAGTTGCCGTGGATCGTCGGCGGCGGGTGGTCGATGGAGGCGTTCGACGGGGGCACACCCACCGCGCAACTCCTCGACACCGTCGTGCGGGATCGGCCGGTGTTTCTGCCCAACCGCGACCATCACGGAGCATGGGCCAACACGAGAGCTCTGGACCTCGCGGGCATCACTCGAGACACTCCCGATCCCGTCGGCGGACGTATCGAACGCGACGCCGACGGCGCGCCGACCGGCATGCTCCAGGAGTCTGCGATGGAGCTGGTCGGCTGCCACACCCCGCAGCACACCCCCGACGACCGGCTGAAGGCGCTGCTCCACGCCCAGCAGCACCTGCATTCGCTCGGCATCACCGCGTGGCAGGACGCGCTACTCGGCGACACCTCCGGGATCTCCGATGTCTCCGATGCCTACCTGACCGCGGCCGGCGACGGCTCCCTCACCGCGCGGGTTGCGGGCGCCCTGTGGTGGGATCGCGATTGGGGCGCCGAGCAGGTCCCCGACCTGCTCCGGCGACGGTCCCTTCTCCGCGTCGGGAGGATGCGGGCCGACACCGTGAAGATCATGCTCGATGGTGTCGCCGAATCCCGCACCGCGGCCATGATCTCCCCGTATCTGGATGGATGCGGCTGCGCGACAGCCCATTCCGGGACCAGCTTCGTCGACCCGGACGAGCTGCGCGGCTACGTCACCGAGCTCGACGCCCTCGGATTTCAGGTGCACTTCCACGCGCTCGGCGACCGGGCCGTGCGGGATGCGCTCGACGCGGTCGACGCCGCTCGGACGACGAACGGATTCCGCGACACCCGGCCGCACCTCGCCCACCTGCAGGTCGTGGACCCGGGCGACATCCCCCGTTTCCGCGCGCTCGGCGTCACGGCCAACATGCAACCGCTGTGGGCAGCCCACGAGCCGCAGATGGACGAACTCACCATTCCGTTCCTCGGGGACGAACGCTCCCGCCGGCAGTACCCCTTCGGTTCCCTGCTGCGCTCGGGCGCAACGCTGGCGGCCGGCAGCGACTGGCCGGTCAGCAGCGCCGACCCGATCCACGGCATCCATGTCGCGGTCAATCGCGTACTGCCGGGCCGGGACGGGCAGGGACGCCCGGTGTTCCTCCCGGAGCAGCGAATCGACCTCACGGCCGCACTCACCGCGTACACCGCCGGGTCCGCGTACGTGAACCACCTCGACGACACGGGCAGCATCGAGGTGGGCAAGCTCGCCGACCTGGTGGTCCTCGACCGGGATCCGTTCACCGGAACCGCCGACGCGATCGGCGAGACCCGGGCCGTCCTAACCTATGTGGGCGGTGATCGCGTCTACACGGCACCGGACGCCTGAGGACCAGCGGGAGGCAGCCCTGGTCGGCGGCGCGGATGCCGGTCGGCGGACCGTCGTGGCGCCGATCGGCATCCGCGGCCACACTGGAGGTGTCCCGCCGAAGTCAGGAGACAGTGATGGGCGACAACAGGCCGTTCGGGTTCGACCCCGACGATCTCGACCGCGTGATC
Organism: Rhodococcus sp. IEGM 1351; assembly: GCF_030056875.1. NCBI lineage: Bacteria > Bacillati > Actinomycetota > Actinomycetes > Mycobacteriales > Nocardiaceae > Rhodococcus > Rhodococcus sp. IEGM 1351. Next base: position 187,841 of record NZ_JASHKU010000013.1, read on the forward strand.
CGTGAGGCCGGCGAGGAATTGCAGGGCGTCAAGGACCGGATCGTCAGGTTCCTGGACCAGGCAGATTCTCAGATTCCGTGGACGGGCGTGTTCGCGGACTTCGCCCGGTCGCCGCGCGGCGCGTCGAAGCCGGAAACGACGGGTGAGACCGGTGACGGTGTGTGGGCGATCTACACGCTCGACGGCGAGGGCGTCGCACGGGTCGAGCAGGTGTATGCCACCGAACTCGATGCGCTCCGCGCGCACAAGCACAACACGGATCCTCACCGGTCGGTGCGGTTCCTTCCCTATGGCGTCACCGTCAGCGTCCTCGACCAGCCGGAGGAAGCGACACCACCAGAGACGGAGTAGCCGGGGCCGCTCAGTCCTCGAGCTCGAGCGGCAACTCCGCGGTGACCCGCCAACTGCCGTCGGTCTGCCGTCCCGCCTCGAGGGTGCCGTGCAGCACGGCGACCCGCTCCCGCATCCCCAGCAGCCCGTTGCCCGATCCGAGCGAGAACTGCCCGGACGAGTTGCCGTTGTCGGTGATTTCGACGAGCACGTCCGTCTCGCGGCGCCGCACCCGCACCTTCGCGCGCGGACGTTCTCCGGCATGCCGCAGCACGTTCGTCAGCGATTCCTGGACCAGCCGGTGGACGCCGAGACTGACCGCCGGGCTGATGTCGTCCAACTCCCCCGTCAGCTCGAGTTCCACGGGCAGTCCGGCGCTGCGCATCATGTCGACCACCCGGGCGAGGCCGGCCGTGCCGTGCTGGGGCATGTCGTCGGTCGCCGGTTCGGTGCGCAGCAGCGAGACGGTGCGCCGCAGTTCCGCCAGAGCCTCCCGCCCGGTGCCGGCGATGTTGGTGAGTGCCTGCTTCGCGATGTCGGGGTTGCTCTTCAAGGCGTAGGACGCGCCGTCGGCCTGAACGATCATCACGCTCACCGCGTGCGCGACGACGTCGTGCAATTCCCGGGCGATCCGGGTCCGCTCGGCCGCCACCGCGTCCTCGGCGCGACGATCCCGGTCGTAGTCGGCGACGACGAGGCGCGCGGCGACCTCTTCGTCGTAGGCCCGGCGGGCGCCGAGGAACTCCGCCGTGATCCAGGAGAGTGCGAAGACGAGGACCGAGAACAGTCCGGCCGCCAGCAGTTCCTGTTCCAGTAACCAGATCGACAGGGCCGAATCCACGGCGAGGCCCACCGCGTACATGGCGGCGGTCCGGCGGTCGACGTAGGCGACGAGCGTGTACAGGGCGACGGCGAGCGCCAGCAGACCGGGATGCTCGGCGTCGAGGTCACCGATCGAGTAACTGACGAACGTGATCGTGATCGACACCACCAGAACGGCACCGGCCGCCGCCCGCGGATACTTGCGACGCCACGCGATAGGCAGGCACAGCAGGAAACCCATGACCAGCTGCACCCACGGCGAGCGGTCTCCCGACGCAGTGAACACGAACACCTCGAGGGCGAACAGGATCGCCGCCAACATCGAGTCCGCAACCGTCGGCTTTCCTCGCAGCCACAGACTGAACCTCCGCATGTGCACAGCGTAAGTACCTCAGGGTGGGTGTGGTTGAGTCTGCACCATGAATGTGGGCGACTGGGCGCTTCTTCTCACCGCTGCGACGGCCGCCGGGTGGGTGGATGCCGTCGTCGGCGGCGGCGGACTGATCCTCATTCCCGCACTGTTTCTCGTCGCACCGCAGCTGACGCCGCAGGCGGCGCTGGCCACCAACAAGCTCACCGCGTTCACCGGCACATCCGCCGCCGTCGTCACGTTCGCGCGCCGCATCCCCATGAACTGGCGGCTGCTGGTTCCCGCCGGCCTGCTCGCGGCGGTGGCGTCCGCGCTCGGCGCGGCAACGGTGTCACGCATCGACAAGGACGTCTTCATCCCGCTCATCATGGCGGTGCTCGTCGGCGTCGCCGTGTTCGTGACGATCCGTCCACAGCTCGGCACCACGCTGGCGAAGGATCCGCCGACACGGCGGAAGGTAATCGCGGTCGTCCTGCTGTCCGCCGGTCTCCTCGGGTTCTACGACGGACTGTTCGGGCCGGGCACCGGCACATTCCTCATCATCAGTTTCGCCACGTTCCTGGGCACGGAATTCGTACGCAGTGCCGCGATGGCGAAGGTGATCAATCTCGGATCGAATCTCGGTGCGCTGGTGTTCTTCGCCGCCGCCGGCCACGTGCTGTGGGCGCTCGGCCTGGGCATGGCGGTCTGCAACGTGATCGGCGCGATCACGTGTTCGCGGATGGCGCTGAGCAAGGGCGCCGGATTCGTCCGGATCACCCTGCTGATCGTGGTGATCGCGATGGTGATCCGGTTGGGTTGGCAGCAATTCGGCTGAGCGACCGACTACGGTGGTCGAGGTGACGGCTCCACGACAGGTTGATCCGGAATTCCTTGCCCTCCCCCTGCGTTCGCTGGCGGACGCGGCACTCGCCGCCGCCCGTGCGGCGGGCGCGTCGCACGCCGACCTGCGGGTGCATCGGCTCACCAGCCAGTCGCTGCGGTTGCGCGACGGCGAAGTGCAGTCGGCGGTGGACACCACCGAACTCGGCTTCGCGGTGCGGGTCGTCGTCGACGGCACCTGGGGTTTCGCCTCGCATGCCGAGCTGACCCCGGCGACCGCCGCCGCGACCGCGGAACAGGCCGTCGCCGTCGCCCGGGCGTTGCGTGGACTGAACCGGGAGCACGTCGAACTCGCCGCCGAACCGGTGCACGCGGACGTCCGCTGGGTGTCCGATTACGACGTCGATCCGTTCGAAGTTCCCGCCTCGGACAAGATCTCGCTGCTCGGTGAATACTCCCGCAGGCTCCTCGCCTCCGACGGCGTCGACCACGTCACCGCCGGATGCCTGCAGGTGAAGGAGCAGACGTTTTACGCCGATCTCGCCGGCTCGTCCATCGTGCAGCAGCGGGTGCGGCTGCATCCGCAACTCGAAGCCACCACCGTCGACCAGTCGGCCGGTGTGTTCGAGACGATGCGTACCCTCGCTCCCCCCGTCGGCCGCGGATGGGAGTACGTCGCCGGCGACGGGGTGTGGAACTGGACCGACGAACTCGCCCGGATCCCGGACCTGCTGGCCGAGAAGGTGAAGGCCCCCACCGTGGTGCCCGGTCTCACCGACCTGGTGATCGACCCGACCAACCTGTGGCTGACCATCCACGAATCCATCGGGCACGCCACCGAGTACGACCGCGCCATCGGCTACGAGGCCGCGTATGCCGGCACGTCGTTCGCCACCCCCGACAAGCTCGGCACCCTGCGCTACGGGACGCCGATCATGCACGTCACCGCCGACCGCACCGAGCGGCACGGTCTCGCCACGGTCGGTTACGACGACGAAGGCGTCAAAACCCAGTCCTGGGACCTGGTCGCCGACGGGATTCTCGTCGGCTACCAACTCGACCGGGCGTTCGCGCCCCGTCTCGGGCTGGAGCGTTCCAACGGCTGCTCGTACGCCGACTCGCCCCACCACGTCCCCATCCAGCGGATGGCCAATGTGTCGTTGCAACCCGATCTCGGCGCCGATCGCAGCACCGACGACCTGATCTCCGGTGTGGAGGACGGCATCTACGTGGTCGGCGACAAATCCTGGTCGATCGACATGCAACGCTACAACTTCCAGTTCACCGGTCAGCGGTTCTACCGCATCCGCGGCGGGAAACTCGACGGACAACTCCGCGACGTCGCGTACCAGGCGACGACCACGGACTTCTGGGGTTCGATGGACGCCGTCGGCGGCCGCTCCACCTGGCAGCTCGGCGGCGCCTTCAACTGCGGCAAGGCGCAGCCCGGTCAGGTCGCGGCCGTCAGCCACGGCTGCCCGTCAGCACTCTTCCGCGGCGTCAACGTACTGAACACTCGGACGGAAGGCGGCCGATGATCGCACCGCAGCAACTCGTCGAGCAGGTCCTCGCCCGGGCCACCGTGGACGAAACCATCGTGATCGTCACCGATGCCAGCGAGGCGTCCCTGCGGTGGGCGGGCAACTCGATGACCACCAACGGAGTGTCGACGTCGCGCAGCTGGACCGTCATCTCGATCGTCCGGGTCGGCGAGGACGCGAAGGTCGGCATCGTCACGTCCGCGTCCGTCGACGCCGCCGACATCGACGGCGTGGTCCGCTCGGCCGAAATCGCCGCCCGCACAGCCACACCCGCGTCCGACGCGATGCCGTTGCTCACCGGCACCGACACCGACGAGCGGTGGGACGACTCGGCGGAGCGCACCGAGATCGGCGCGTTCGAACAACTCGCCCAGGATCTGAGCATGGGCTTCGACGGCAGCGACCAGCTCTACGGTTTCGCCCATCACCAGCTGCACACGACCTGGCTGGGCACGTCGACCGGGATCCGGCGCCGGTTCGCCCAGCCGACCGGGTCGGTCGAGATCAACGGCAAGCGCGGCGACGCCAGCGCCTGGGTGGGCACCAGCACCAAGGACTTCACGGATGTGGCCAGCGTGAAGTTGCTCCAGGACCTGTCGACACGCCTCGACTGGGCCCGCAACGGGGTGGAGTTGCCCGCGGGCCGTTACGAGACAATCCTGCCGCCGTCCGCAGTCGCGGACCTCATGATCTATCTCATGTGGACCATGGAAGGCCGAGCCGCGGAGGAATGGCACTCCGCCCTGTCTGCGCCCGGCGGCACCCGCATCGGGGAGAAGCTGAGTGCACTTCCCCTCACCCTCTATTCCGATCCGGCCGCACTCGGCGTGGAATACACACCGTTCGTCGTCACCGGGTCGTCGTCCGAATCCGTGTCCGTCTTCGACAACGGGATGGACGCGGGCCGGGTCGACTGGATCCGTGACGGCACCGTCAACGCGCTCGCGTACCCGCGGGCGGCGGCGAAGGAATTCGGCGCCGACGTGACCGTGCCCGGCGACAACCTGATCCTCGACGCCGGCGGCTCGGTATCGCTCGACCAGATGGTGGCCGAGACCGAACGGGGGCTGCTGCTGACCACCCTCTGGTACATCCGGGAGGTCGACCCCGCCACCCTGCTGCTCACGGGACTGACGCGGGACGGTGTCTACCTCGTCGAGAACGGGAAGGTCACGGGCGCCGTGAACAACTTCCGGTTCAACGAGAGCCCCCTCGACCTGCTGCGGAGGGTCACCCAGGGCGGAGCCACCGAGCGGACGCTGCCCCGGGAATGGAAGGACTGGTTCACCCGAACCGCGATGCCGCCGTTGCGTGTCCCCGACTTCCACATGTCGTCGGTCAGCAAGGCGCTCTGAGTCGCGGATCCTATGCGGACGCTCGTCTAGGTGACAGCTCGTACTGTTTCCGTTATAAATGCTGCAGACATCGCGCATATGAGATTGCTCACTCCAGAGCCGTTTCGCCGCGCATGTCATATTCAGGTCTCCAGAGAACGGGGCCGAAACTCACCGTAGCGCCGCGTGGCCGGCGCATGCGCCGAGTACGTCCCTTGCCCGTCTGACCAGGAGGTTTCATGCACTCCGATACCACCACCCGCGAACTGCTCCACGACCACACCAAGGTCACGAGACGGTTCGCTCTCGCCGACGTGGCACTGACGACGTTCGTCTGCCTCGTCTGCGCCACCGGAATCGGCATCATCACCGGTTCAGTTCTCGCCGCCGCGACAGGAGGACTGATCGTCGTCCTCGCCACGGCCCTGATGGTGGCAGCGGTATGACCGCGCCGAGACATCAGCGAAGCACCACAATCCAGGAGATCACAGTGTCGAACGACGTACTCGAGGCCGCACCGCCCGCACATCCGATTCCGCACCGTCACCCCGACGGACGCGAGGTTCTCGCCACCGCGAAAGGCATCCTCATCGCCACCCGCGGTTACGGCGACGCCGAGGCGTTCGAGGAGTTGCTCGACGTCTCCCGGCATCACCACGTCAGCGTGATGCGGGCAGCGAAGTCGTTGGTGGAGTTGGCGACTCGGCGACAGCCGTGCCCCTCCGTGACGACGCCCGCACCGTCGTACGCCCTCGAGTTCAAGGAATGGACGACACTGCTGGCGCGGTGACACCGTTCCTGTCCGCCCGGGTGAGACGCTGGTAGCCCCGGTGCGTGAGCCATTCGAGTGGCCCCCGATCGAACCGCCGCAACCACAGGCGTGACACGACGATCAGCGTCGCCGAGACGGCACCGAACAACACGATGGTCGCCGGAACGACGGTGGCGCCGTTCAACCGGGCCGCGAGGCCGAATCCCCAGCCGTAGCAGACGATCGAGCACAGGATGTTCTGCAGCACATAGCAACTGAGGGCAGTGCGGCCGACTCCCGAGAGCGCCCGACCGGCCGGGCCGGGTTCGCGTCCGCCCGCGTAGCGGTGCGCGATCGCGGCGAGTAGCCCCAACGCCACCACCGGAGCGGTCCCGTACCTGCCGAGGATCAGGCCTGCGTCTCCGCCGAACAATCCGAGCGCGAAGTCCAGCGGAAGTGCGATTGCCAGGCCCGCGACCATCAGGCGCCGACGCAAGTCGCCGCGGTCCGGGTCGAGGACGCGCGCACCGTAGAGGTGTGCGCCGACGAGAAACAGGGCGATCGACAGCGGCAGGATGAAGAGCACCTCGAGCCGGAACAGCAACACGTGGTCGGCGCGGAAGACGACGAGATCCCAGAAGCTGCCGTCCGCATAGGGGTTCGGTGACAGCGGCTGGGGCTCCCGCGCGGGCGCCGAGGACAACGCTGCGACGACGAGGCCCAGCATCGCCGCGTGGACGGTTACCGCACACGCCATCCAGACGCGTTGCGCGCGAATGCCTGTGGTCAGGATGAAGGCGACGATCAATCCGGTGAGGGCGTATCCGGTCAGGACGTCGAACTCGGTGAACAGCAGAAAATGCAGTGCTCCGTCGAGCATCAGCAGCCCCGCGCGCCACGGGTATCCGCCCGGCCACCGCCGGCCCTGTCGCTGCGCAGAACGCTGCTGGATGAGCAGTCCGACGCCGAACATGATGGTGAGCAGGCCGAGGAACTTGCCCTGCGCGAACTGCTGCAGCACAGCCTGCACCGGGGCCCAGCCGCCGGTGGCTCGTCCGGTGCCATCGATGTACCCCACCAGACCCTCGACGTTGGTGAAGATCCAGATGTTGGTGGCGAGAGTGCCCAGGATGGCCGCACCGCGCATGACGTCGAGCGCGGCATAGCGGTGGGAACTCGACAGTTGCGACGTCATACCTTCAGCCCCTCCAAGTACTTGTTAGTACGATCGTGCCAACAAGCGTTCATGCTAGCACGGTCGTGTTAACATGGCGGGGTGCCGAAGCTCATCGACCACGACCGAAGGCAGCAGGAAATCGCCGAGGCCGTGTGGCGGGTGATCCAACGCGAGGGCATCGGCGCCGTGTCCGTACGCGATGTGGCCGCCGAGGCCGGAATCTCGAGCGGATCGCTCCGACACGTGTTCGCCAGCAAGGCCGAACTCCTCGCCTATTCGATGCGGCTCGTCGCAACGCGTGTCCGCGAACGAGCACAGGCCCACGCGTCGATCACCGACCCGTGGCAGCGCGCCCTCGCGGTGCTGGACGAAGTCCTCCCGCTCGACGACCGCCGACGCTGCGAAATGGAGGTGAACCTCGCCCTCGTCGCGGAAAGCCCCGCCCATCCACTACTGAATGACATCGCCCTCGATGCCCAACGGCAACTCCGTGGTGCCTGCGCCGCGATCCTGACCGGCCTCGCTCAGCGGGGCCTGATCGCGCCCGACATCGACGTCGACACCGAGGCGATGCGCCTGCACGCACTCGTCGACGGCGCGGCGATGCACGTCCTGCTCGGGGACACCGACACCCCGGAAACCGCTCAGCGGATGATCGCCGAGCACCTTCGCGCACTCGCCTGACCAGCGCGCTGCCGATCAACCGACCACGCGCCAGCACTGGACAGGTTCCACATCACGGCCGCCCACGCCGAGCGGAGACCTGATTACCGGTCCTCGGCCGTGACGGCGAGTCCGATGGTTCCGGTCTTTCCTCGGCGCAGGAGGCTGCCTTTCATCGTGAGCCAGCCGAGGATGCCGTACTTGCGGGCGATCACGTCCCTCGTGTGATCGGTGCCGGCGGCGTCGAGGATGACCGCGCGGGCGGGAACCTCGGGGCCTTTCGGCTTGCCGCGCGCATCGCACGCGGCCACCGTCACCTCCGGGTTGCGGCGGATGCGTTTGACCTTGTAGGAGTCGGTGACCGTCCACATCAGCAGGCGGTCACCGTCGGCGGCGGCCCACAGCGGTGTCGCCACCGCGGTGCCGTCTTTCCGAAACGTGGTGAGCAGGACGTACTTCGCGGACGACACCCGGTCGAATTCTGTGGTCACCGGCCCCATGCTAGACCGAACCGCGGAGCCGGACGGTTGCTCAGTCTCCTTCGAGTTCGCCTTCGGTCTCGAGGTACACCTGCCGCAGGCCGTCGAGGGTCTGCTGCTCGGGGTGCTCCCACATGTTCCGCTCGGCCGCCTCGAGCAGGCGTTCGGCGATGCCGTGCAGGGCCCAGGGGTTGGACTGTTCCATGAACTTGCGGTTCTGCTCGTCCAGCACGTACGACTCGGCGAGCTTCTCGTACATCCAGTCGGCGACGACGTTGGTGGTGGCGTCGTATCCGAACAGGTAGTCGACGGTGGCCGCCATCTCGAACGCACCCTTGTATCCGTGGCGTCGCATCGCCTCGAGCCACCGCGGGTTCACGACGCGGGCGCGGAACACCCGGGACGTCTCCTCCGACAGGGTTCGGGTGCGCACCGACTCGGGCCGGGTGCTGTCGCCGATGTATGCCTCGGGCGACTTTCCGGTGAGAGCCCGCACGGTGGCGACCATGCCGCCGTGGTACTGGAAGTAGTCGTCGGCGTCGGCGATGTCGTGTTCGCGGGTGTCGGTGTTCTTGGCCGCCACGGTGATTCGACGGTATGCGGTCCGCATGTCGTCGGCGGCGGGGGCGCCGTCGAGTCCGCGGCCGTACGCGAAACCACCCCACGTGGTGTACACGTCGGCGAGGTCGGCGTCGCCGCGCCAGCTCTTGGAGTCGATCAGCTGCAGCAGCCCGGCCCCGTAGGTGCCCGGCTTCGACCCGAAGATGCGGGTGGTCGCGCGGCGTTCGTCGCCGTGCTCGGCGAGATCCGCCTGCGCATGTGCGCGCACGAAGTTGCTCTCCGCCGGTTCGTCCAACGCGGCGACGAGCCGGACGGCGTCGTCGAGCAGTGCCAGGACGTGCGGGAACGCGTCACGGAAGAAACCACTGATCCGGACCGTGACATCGATACGCGGCCGGCCAAGTTCCTCGAGGTCGATCACCTCGAGGTTCACCACGCGGCGACTCGCCTCGTCCCACACCGGGCGCACACCGAGGAGCGCGAAGACCTCGGCGATGTCGTCTCCGGAGGTGCGCATCGCGGACGTGCCCCACACGGACAGACCCACCGAGCGCGGCCACTCTCCGTGATCGGACTTGTAGCGGTCCAGCAACGATTCGGCCATCGCCTGGCCGGTCTCCCAGGCGAGCCGGGACGGCACGGCCTTCGGGTCGACGGAGTAGAAGTTGCGGCCCGTCGGGAGCACGTTGATCAGCCCGCGCAGCGGCGAACCGCTCGGCCCGGCGGCGATGAATCCGCCGTCGAGCGCGTGCAGCACCTGGGCGATCTCGTTGTCGGTCTCGCGAAGGCGGGGCACCACCTCGGTGGCGGCGAAGCGCAGGATCTTCGCGACGGTGGCGTCGTCGGTGAGGGTGTCGGCGGCGTCCGGTTTCCAGTCGGCGTCGTGCATGCCCTGCACCAGTGCGTGCGCCTGCTGCTCGATGTCGTCGACGCGGGTACGGGATTCGTCGCCGTCCTCGCTGAGGCCGAGCGCCTCGCGGAGTCCGGGGACGTTCTGCTCGCCGCCCCACATCTGCCGGGCGCGGAGCATCGCGAGCACCAGTTCGACCTCCGCGTCGTCGCGGGGTGCGGCACCGAGGATGTGGAGGCCGTCACGGATCTGGACGTCCTTGATCTCGCACAGCCAGCCGTCGACGTGCAGCAGCATGTCGTCGAACACGTCCTCGTCGGGACGTTCCTCGAGTCCGAGGTCGTGGTCCATCTTGGCGGCGCGCATCAGCGTCCAGATCTGCTGACGAATGGCGGGCAGCTTGGACGGGTCGAGCGCGGAGATGTTCGAGTGCTCGTCGAGCAGCTGCTCGAGCCGCGAGATGTCGCCGTAGCTCTCGGCGCGGGCCATCGGCGGGATCAGGTGATCGACGAGAGTCGCGTGGGCACGGCGCTTGGCCTGCGTGCCCTCCCCCGGATCGTTGACCAGGAACGGGTAGATCAGCGGCAGGTCGCCGAGTGCGGCGTCGGTGCCGCACGACGCGGACATGCCGAGTGTCTTGCCGGGCAGCCATTCGAGGTTGCCGTGCTTGCCGAGATGGACGACGGCGTCGGCGCCGAAACCGCCGGCGGCGGCGTCCGCGGCGATCCACCGGTAGGCGGCGAGGTAGTGGTGGCTCGGCGGTAGATCCGGGTCGTGGTAGATCGCGACCGGCTTCTCCCCGAATCCGCGCGGCGGCTGCACCATCAGCACGAGATTCCCGAACTGCATTGCGGCGATGACGATTTCACCGGCGGGATCCTGCGAGCGGTCGACGTACAGTTCGCCCGGCGCCGGCCCCCAGTGCTCCTCGACGCCCTCGCGCAGTTCGGCGGGCAGCGCCGAGAACCACTCGCGGTAGCGGGCGGCGGAGATCCGGATCGGGTTGCCCTCGAGCTGCTCCGCGGTCAGCCAGTCCGGGTCCTGGCCGCCGGCGGCGATGAGGGCGTGGATCAGCGCGTCGCCGTCCTGGGCGGCGAGACCCGGCACGGAATCCGGACCGTCCGCCGGGCCGAGGTCGTATCCGGCGACCCGCATCTCGGTGAGCAACCGGATCGCGCTGGCCGGCGTGTCGAGACCGACGGCGTTGCCGATGCGGGCGTGCTTCGTCGGGTAGGCCGACAGCATCAGAGCGATCCGGCGGTCGGACGCGGGGATGTGCCGGAGCCGGGCGTGCCGGACGGCGATGCCCGCCACCCGGGAGGCGCGCTCGGCGTCGGGAACGTAGGTGGAGAGACCGTCCGCGTCGATCTCCTTGAACGAGAACGGCACCGTGATCAGCCGGCCGTCGAACTCGGGGACCGCGACCTGGGTGGCGACGTCGAGCGGCGACAATCCGTCGTCGTTGGACTCCCACGATTCACGGCTGCTGGTCAGGCACAGTCCCTGCAGGATCGGCACGTCCAGCGCGGCCAGCGCGGCGACGTCCCACGCCTCGTCGTCGCCACCGGCCGAGACGCCGGCCGGCTTGGTGCCGCCGGCGGCGAGCACGGTGACCACCATCGCGTCCGCCCGGCGCAGCGTGTTCAGCAACTCCGGTTCGGCGGTGCGCAGCGACGCGCAGAAGATCGGCAGCGGAGTGCCGCCCGCCGCGACGACGGCGTCGCACAGCGCCTCGATGTAGCGGGTGTTCCCGGCCAGGTGCTGCGCGCGGTAGTAGAGAACGGCGATCGTGGGGCGGTCCGGGTTCCCTTCGGGAGCGAACGGCGCGACACCCCAGCTCGGCAGGTGGACCGGCGCCTCGAAACCGTGACCGGTCAGCAGCACGGTGTCCGACAGGAAGTGGTGCAGTTGGGCGAGGTTGTCGGCGCCGCCCTCGGCGAGATAGTTGTGTGCCTCCGCCGACACACCGGCAGTGACCGTCGAGCACTCCATCAGCTCGGCGTCAGGGGCGTGCTCGCCGCCGAGGACCACCACCGGCAGTCCGCTGGCGAGGACCGCGTCGAGGCCCTCCTCCCACGCCCGCCGGCCACCGAGGATGCGCACCACCACCAGGTCGGCGCCGTCGAGCAGTCCCGGCAGATCCTCCTCGACCAGCAGCCGTGCCGGGTTGGCCCAGCGGTAGTCCGCCCCGCTGGCGCGTGCGCTGAGCAGGTCGGTGTCGGAGGTGGAGAGCAGCAGGATCACGTGTGGAGCCTTCCTGGGGGTGTCGCGCCCCGTGGCAGTGGTTCTGTGCGGAACCGTAGGTCGGAGGACGGCAGGTGAGGGTCTGGCTCGCCCACCGGTTTCGGCGGGCTCACAGTGGCGCGACCGCACCGGATTTTCACCGGCTTCCTCTCCTGCTGTCGCAAGTGCTGGTGATGCTACCCGGGGCCGGACGTAACCTGGGACCATGGTCGACTCCCGTTCCCGCCCCGACGCATGCCCCGGCGCGCTGCAGGTCCACCGGGCCGCCGACGGTGCCCTCGCCCGGGTGCGCCTCCCCGGAGGTGTGCTGACCTCCACCCAGCTGCAGACCCTCGCGGAATCGGCCCGCGACCTCGGAAACGGCGAGATCGAACTGACCTCCCGCGGCAACGCGCAACTGCGGGCGGTCCGCGACCCGCAGGAGTTCGCCCGCCGCCTCGCCGACGCGGGCCTCCTGCCGTCGGAGACCCACGAGCGGGTCCGCAACATCCTCGTCTCGCCGCTGACCGGCCGGATCGGTGGTGTCGCGGACCTGCGGGATCTGGTCGACGAACTCGACCGGACGTTGTGCGCGGACGCCGCGCTGGCGGACCTGCCCGGCCGCACCCTGTTCACCCTCGACGACGGGCGCGGCGACGTGTCGGCGCTCGGCGGCGATTTCGGCGTCCACGCGGTGAGCGAGACGGAGGTCGCCCTGGTCCTCGCCGGCCGCGACAGCGGCGCCCGGATCGCGGCGACGGAATCGGTGACGGTGCTTCTCGACGCCGCCCGCGTCTTCCTGGAGCTGCGCGATCGGCACTGGCGGCTGTCCGAGATCGCCGACGGGGTCGATCGGGTCCTGTCGGCGTTGACGCTCGCACCGACCGCCGACCCGGTGAGCGGGTTCGCCGACCATCGGCCGCCGATCGGGTGGCTCGACCAACCGGACGGCAACGTGACCCTCGGCGGCGGCCTCGCGTTCGGGATCCTCGATGCCCGGCTGGCCGAGTTTCTCGCCGCGGTCGAGAAGCCGGTGATCGTCACGCCGTGGAAATCGGTGTTGCTGTGCGATCTCGACGAGTGGTCCGCCGAGCAGGTGGTCCGGGTCCTCGCCCCGATGGGCCTGATCTTCGACGAGAACTCGCCGTGGCTGAACGTCAGCGCCTGCACCGGGCAACCCGGCTGCGAGAAGGCGCTCGCCGACGTGCGATCCGACGCACGGGACGCCGTCGCGAGCGGCGAACTCCCGGTGGAGGGCCGGCAGCACTGGTCGGGCTGCGAGCGGTGCTGCGGGCGGCCCAAGGGTGAGGTCGCCGACGTCGTCGCCACGGAGACGGGTTACCGGGTGGAGGAGCCGTGACCGCGGTGCCTCTATCGTGAGCGGATGATCGAGTACATCCGAGACGGCGCGGAGATCTACCGCCAGTCCTTCGCCACGATCCGCGCCGAGGCGGATCTCAGTGCCTTTCCCGAGGACGTCTCGCAGGCCGTGGTCCGCATGATCCACGCAAGCGGTCAGGTCGACCTCGTGGACGACGTCGCGTTCACCCCCGGTGTCGTGAAGGCCGCCCGCGCGGCGCTGGCGGGCGGCGCCCCGATCCTGTGCGACGCGCAGATGGTCGCTGCCGGCGTGACCCGGAAGCGTCTCCCTGCGGACAACGAGGTCCTCTGCACGCTGCGCGACCCCCGGGTCCCGGTGCTGGCGGAGCAGATCGGGAACACCCGCTCGGCGGCCGCACTCGAATTGTGGGGCAGCAAACTCGACGGTGCCGTCGTCGCGATCGGCAACGCCCCGACCGCGTTGTTCTACCTGCTGGACATGATCGAATCCGGGGCACCCCGGCCTGCCGCGATCGTGGGCGGTCCGGTCGGCTTCATCGGTGCGGCGGAGTCGAAGGAAGCGTTGATCGAGCACCCGAGCGGACTGGACTATCTGGTGGTCCGCGGCCGCCGGGGTGGCAGCGCCATCACGGCTGCGGCCCTGAATGCGATTGCGAGCGAGATCGAATGAGCTCCGACGAGCGGGTGACCGGAAAACTGTGGGGCGTCGGCATCGGACCGGGCGACCCGGAACTGGTGACGGTCAAGGCCGCGCGGGTCATCGCCGAGGCCGATGTGGTGGCGTTCCACAGCGCCCGGCACGGCAAGAGCATCTCCCGCGCGGTCGCGGCGCCGTACCTGCGGGACGGCCAGATCGAGGAGCACCTCGTCTACCCCGTCACCACCGAGACCGTCGACCACCCCGGCGGGTACCAGGGGGCGATGGACGAGTTCTACGAGGAGGCGTCGCAGCGACTCGCCGCCCACCTCGAAGCCGGCCGGTCGGTCGCGCTCCTCGCCGCGGGCGACCCGCTGTTCTACAGCTCCTACATGCACATGCACAAGAGGCTGGCGCAGCGCTTCGAGGCGGAGGTCATTCCCGGGGTCACGTCGATCAGCGCCGCCTCCGCCGCGCTGGCGATGCCGCTCGTCGAGGGCGAGGAGATCCTCACCGTCCTGCCCGGAACGCTGCCCCGCGGCGAGCTGACGCGGCGCCTGCGGGAGACCGACGCCGCGGCGATCCTGAAGCTCGGACGCACCTACCCGGCCGTCCGGCAGGCGTTGAAGGACTCCGGCCGCATCGACGAGACGTGGTACGTCGAGCGGGCCAGCACGACCCGGCAGAAGATCGACGCCGCGGACGACGTCTCGGACAGCGACGTCCCCTACTTCTCGATCGCCATCGTGCCCAGCCCGTCGAACGCGCACCGCGACGACGCGGCACCGCAGGGCGAACTCGTCGTCGTCGGGCTCGGTCCCGGCGATCAGGCCTGGACGACACCGGAAGTGCAGCACGAACTGTCGCTCGCCACCGACCTCGTCGGCTACGGCCCCTACATCGACCGGGTCCCCGAACGTCCCGGCCAGCGCCGTCACTCCAGCGACAACCGCGTCGAGGCCGAGCGTGCCGCGATGGCACTCGACCTGGCCAAGAACGGGGCCCGCGTCGCCGTCGTGTCGTCCGGTGACCCGGGTGTGTTCGCGATGGCCGCCGCGGTGCTGGAAGTCGCGGCCGAGGAGCAGTGGCGCGGCGTCCCCGTGCGCGTCCTGCCCGGCATGACCGCCGCGAACGCCGTCGCGAGCCGGGTCGGCGCACCCCTCGGGCACGACTACGCCGTCCTGTCGCTGTCGGACCGGCTCAAGCCGTGGGACGTGGTGGCGCAGCGCATCTCCGCGGTCGCGAGCGCCGACATGGCCTTCGCCGTCTACAACCCCGCGTCGAAGTCACGCACCTGGCAGGTCGCCGCGATGCGCGATCTGGTTCTCGAGCACCGCTCCCCCGACACCCCGGTGATCATCGGCCGCGACGTGGCCGGCGCGCAGGAGTCGGTGCGGGTCGTGCGGCTCGCGGACCTCGACCCGGCCGAGATCGACATGCGGTGTCTGCTCATCGTGGGCTCCTCCATGACGACCGTCGTCGAGAACGAACACGGAACGAGGGTGTTCACGCCCCGGCGTTATCCGGGCTGAGTACCTCAGTCGACACGGCCGGAGCGGAGTTCGGTCACCGCGATCCGGGCGGCGTGCCCGATCGCGGCATCGACCACAGGAAGCACGGGATCGGTTCGGGCGGCGCGAGTGAAGACGGCGACCGCGACGGGAGTCTCGCCGGGAAACGTCACGACGGCCACCTCGTTGCGGATGGCGCCGATTGTCCCGGTCTTCCCGGCGACGTCCACCTCGGAATACGGGAACCCGGACCGGA
Organism: Rhodococcus sp. IEGM 1351; assembly: GCF_030056875.1. NCBI lineage: Bacteria > Bacillati > Actinomycetota > Actinomycetes > Mycobacteriales > Nocardiaceae > Rhodococcus > Rhodococcus sp. IEGM 1351. The sequence goes on from NZ_JASHKU010000013.1 coordinate 203,509, forward strand.
TGCGGTGCTGCCAGATCTGCGCGGACATCACGTGCCGGACGAACTCGCCCTGCGGCCCGGGCACCGCGCTACCGGTCCAGATCGCGTCGAGAAGCGAGGTCATCTCCCGCGGAGTCGTCGCGCTCGCATACGACGGGTCGTAGGCGGACACGGTCCACGCCTCGTCGTTGTCGGCCAGTGCCGCGAATGCTTCGGCGGTGGTGTGCGCGTGGGCGTCGATCACCAGGCTGCGGTGCGCATCCGCTGTGCCGCCGATGATGCGCGTGCTCGTCATGTCCAACTCGGACAGCGCGCGCTCGACGCTCTCCAGTCCCACCTGCCCGAGAACGAGGTCGGCGGCGGCGTTGTCGGACACGGTCATCATCGACAGCGCCAGATCCCGCCAGCTCAGCACCACGGGATCACGGAATGTCGACACCCCCGTCGGCCCCGGAGTGCAGTCGGCCGGATTGATCCGGACGGTCGCGGTCGGCGACAACTCCCCGGATGCGAAAGCACGGCACAGGGCTACGAGTAGCGGAAGTTTGTAGACCGACGCCAGAACCACGAGGTCGTCCGCGCCGACCGCGATGTCACCCCCGTCGTCGATCGGGGTCCCGACGCGGCGGGCGTGCAGCCATCCGGTGCACCCGGCGTCGGCGAAGACGTCACGGATCCGCTTCTCCGCCGACGCGGTCATCGATCGGCCCTCAGCAGCACCCGGTCGAGGGCGGCAGCGGACGGTGCGACGTCGGCCCCGGAGCGCCAGACGATGCGCAGGCGCAGCGCGAGATCTTCACGCAGCAGATCGACCCAGGTCACACCCGGCATGACCGTCGGTGCCGTCGCCGTCACCCCGAAATGACCGCCCGCGGCCACGTGCGTGAGAATCTCTCGCGGACCCGGTGCGACCACGATGTCCGGGTCCGCACCCCGGGCCCGCCACAGGTCGACGAACAGGTCGTGGGCAGGCGGATTGTCCGACCGTGGACCGGTGGCGAGGGCCAGTCCGCGCAGCATCCGGACCTGCGCCTTCCTCGCGACCGCCGCCGGGTGGTCGTCCGGCACCACCACCCACCGTCGAAGCTTCAGCACCGGCCCGCTGTCGACGCCGGTGAGCAGAGCGGGATGTTCGACCACGGCGACGTCGAGACTGCCCGTGCGGACGGCGTCCACCAGTTCGGTGGTGGACGCCGTGGTCGTCACCACCCGGGTGGGCCGGGCCTCGTCCGCGTCGCGAAGAGCACGGACACACCGCACCACCACACCGTCGGCCACCGAGTGCGGGACACCCCACCGCACCACCGCATCGCGACCGCCGGCGATGCGGTGCGCCTCGTCCTCGAATCGGGCCGCGTCGGCAACGAGAAGCCGCGCACGCGGGAGCAATTGGCGTCCGGCATCGGTGAGCCCGACTCCTCGGGCACTGCGCTGGACCAGCTCCGCGCCGAGTCGCTGTTCGAGCCGCCGCACTCCCTGTGACAGCGGCGGTTGCGTCATACCGAGCCGGGATGCGGCGTTGCCGAAATGTCCCTCTTCCGCAACGGCGACAAAGAAACTCAGGTGGCGGAGCAGATCCATGGCGACCATTGAACCAGTTCCGACCGCCCCCGTCGGGCGACGCCACCGATTCCCGGGCACAAAACATTGCCCTGAACTGCGGCGATAGCGCACCCGACTCGCGACCACGCCGCTGTCGTCTTTGCGCTATGAGTGTCCGCATCCGACATTGGATCCATGCCCACATACCGAAATCATCCGAAGCCCCGGCGCACCGGTCGTCGCGGTGCCGTCACTCTCGCGCTGGCGCTGCCCCTGCTGCTCGGGGCGTGCACGGCCACCGCGGAACAAGCCCAGCCCACCACGTCGGTGGTTGCGGCGCCGGATCGGCGGCCCCTCGATGCGACGATCGACGCCCTGGAGGCGCAGCACTCCACGCGGATCGGAGTGACGGCAGTCAATCCCGCGACCGGCGAGGTCTACAGCCACCGGGGCGACGAACGGTTTGCGATGTGCTCGACGTTCAAGGCCTACGCGTCCGCCGCGGTCCTGCGCAAGACCGAGGACGGGTCCACGTCACTCGACAAGACCGTCGTGATCGAACCCGGCGACCTCGTCGAGAACTCGCCGGTCACCGCCGCTGCGGCCGGCACCCCGATGACCTTGGCGCAGATCGCCGAAGCAGCGCTGACGCAGAGCGACAACACTGCCGGGAACTACCTGCTCCGGGAGATCGGCGGTCCGCAGGCGGTCACCGACCTCGCCCGAGACGTCGGAGACGGGAGCACACGGCTGGACCGGTGGGAGACCGAACTCAACACCGCATTCCGCGACGACCCCCGGGACACGACGACACCGAACGGCCTCGCGCAGGGTTTCCGTGCGCTGCTCCTGGGAGACGCCCTCGACACGGCCAGCCGCGATCAGCTCCTCGAGTGGATGCGGGCGAGCAAGACGTCGGACAAGAGAATGCGCGCCGGTCTGCCGACCGGATGGACTGCCACCGACAAGACCGGTGGCGGCGGCTTCGGCACCGCCAACGATGCCGGTGTCGCGTGGAGTCCGGACGGCGCGCCCATCGTCCTCGCCATCCTCACCGACAGCCTCACGAATCAGGAAGACGCGCAGGGAAACAACCAGGCGATCGCCGACACCACCGCGGCCGTCATCAAGGGCTTGACTGCACCGTGAGCCATCTGAGCAAGGGCAGGAACGAACGGGCGACGGCAGTCTCGTGTACCGGTACCGAACGTCGCTCTCGACTGCACAGATGGGGCAATCGATGGTGCGTCGACGGACGGAGCGAGCTGTCGCTAGCTCACGACGTCGTGACTGCGCACCACCCGGCGCAGAGGCTTTCCCGTCGTGGCGACGCGCCGCCCGGCCACCGTCAACATCGGGCGCGGAATTCCGATGCCCATCACCGGCACGCCCGTCACATACCCTTCCCGGTAAAGATAATTCGACGCATCGGCCACCTCGTCCCGAGTCAGGGGCGAGGGCGCCCAGCCGACCGTCTCACCGATGGCATCCGCGTCCAGAATCGGACTTCGGTACCCTTCCGTAGCCTTCGCGAGAAGCCAACGCAGAACAGCGTCACGAACCGCCCATTGACGATCGGTAGCTGCATTCACATTTCAGTCCTCCGGTAGATGCCGTTGATGCTTGCATGCACCATAGCCACCGCACAGGAATAAGCAAGTTCGTGAGCGTTCCTGCGGTTCTTGGGATCTCACGGATGATCGCTTCCGACACGGCACCCCGTTCGAGACGGATGCCGAAGTGGACTTATCCACTTTCCTGGGTATGGTCAGGATCAGTTCGTGGTGGCCACTCGAAGATGGAGCGACAATGGCTGACAAATCCGCCGTCAAGAGTTCGAAACAGTCCGCACGCGCACTCAGGGAGCGCCGGGCAGAGAAGCGGGCGAAGGCCCAGGAGTCGACGAAGATCATCCGAAAGAGGAAGGGCTGAAGCCGCATTGAAGATTCACGACGTGCTCAGCTGGCGATGAAGAGCACCACCGTCCCAATAGTCGGTGCTGGTAATAATGCGGTTGCCTTTCACTTCCAGCATCTGCACTCCGGCCAGGTGCACACTCTGCCCTTTCGGCTCGTACGGGCCCAGGCGGCCATTCAAGTGACCGGACAGTGCGTAGGTCACCGCCGCACGGTTGCCACCGATGAGCGTGTCACCGAGGCTCCATTGCGCGTCGGGAAATGCTGCGAAGAGCCCGGCGAGACCGGCGGCGATCTTCTCCGGTGTGCGATGGTCCGGTCGGAAAGATGCTGGCCGCTACCAACCGATCACCGATGAGGGTCGCGCACCTTCACTTCATGGTCACCGCGAATGGCCTGCGGACCCTCGTCACGCACATCTTCGTCGCGGGCGATCCGCGAACGCGGGGACAGCGTGTTCGGCGTGAAGGACTCGCTGATCAAGGACTTCGTGGAGCAACCCCCAGGGACACCCACCCCCGATGGGCGCCACATCGGCGACCGGAACTGGGCTCGATGCGAGTTTGACATAGTCCTTGCACCAGAACAGATTTGATTCACGCCGCCCTGGCTCCATACCTACATCCGAAGGACGACGAGGCCGGCCCGGCCCGTCCGGCACACAGAACGTACACAACCCTTGACTCGGACACCTATCATCCGAGTAAACTAGGACACTATAAATCCAAGTTAGGAGATGGGCATGAAGATCGTCATTTTCGGAACCGGACTCATCGGGAGTCAGGTCGCATCGACGCTGAGCGAGTCCGGGCACGACGTCGCGGCCCTCGGTCGCGGCGATGGTATCGACACCACCACCGGCAAGGGAGTCGCGGAGGCTGTGGACGGCGCTGACGTCGTCGTGGACCTCACCAACTCGCCGTCGTGGGAAGACGACGACGTCCTGGCCTTTTTCCGCGAATCGACGAAGCACATGCTCGCCGCCGAAGAGGCGGCAGGCGTGGGGCACCATGTCGTCCTGTCCATCGTCGGCGCCGATCGACTCCCCGACTCCGGATACATGCGTGCCAAAGTTGCCCAGGAGGATCTGGTCAAGTCCGGCCCCATCCCCTACTCGATCGTGCGATCGACGCAGTTCTTCGAGTTCATCGCCGGCATCGCCGCGGCAGGCACAGTCGGCGAGACGGTGCATGCGACCCCGGCACATCTTCAGCCGATTGCTTCGAAAGACGTCGTCACCCGGGTAGCAGAGGTCGCCGTCGGTGCCCCGCTGGGCGGCACAGTCGAAATTGCGGGACCTGAACCGCTTGGCATCGATGCACTCGTTCGACGGCTGTTCGCCTCGACCGGCGACCAGCGGACCGTGACGACCGATTCCGACGCCGGCTATTTCGGTGCCAAACTCGATGACGCTGCGATCACTCCGACACCCGGCGCCAATGCCTGGATCGCACCGACCACTCTGGACGAGTGGTTGCGCGAACACGCCTGAAACGATGACGCAGTACCACCCCGCACCACTGACACAGGGGCGTGGATAGAGTCGTGGCCATGAAGCTTTCCGGTGGTGTGGAGTGGGCACTTCACTGCTGCGTGGTTCTCAGCCAGGCCGAAAGCCCGGTACCCACGGCCCGGCTGGCCGAACTGCACGGTGTCTCGAAGACATACCTCGCCAAGCACCTGCAGTCACTCGCACGGGCCGGCCTCGTCCACCCCACCGAGGGCCGCGACGGCGGATACGTCCTGACCCGCGCACCCGAGGCCATCACCGTCCTCGACGTCGTCCAGGCCGTCGACGGAACCGAGCCCGCCTTTCGATGCACCGAGATCCGCCGGCAAGGAGTGCTCGCCGCCCCTCCAGAGCAGTGCCGCTCTGCATGCGGCATCGCGAAAGTCATGGCTGGTGCCGAACAGGCTTGGCGCGCATCACTATCGGGTGTGACGATCGCCGACCTCGGCGCGACGATAGACCTCGCCGGCCTCAAACACATCTTGGCGACGCCCACGACCTGAGGTCACCCGCGGCAGACGGAACGCGAGATTCCTGACTTCCTAACCGTGAACCGCCCTACGATCGATGGATGGAGACCGGAACCGACGAGACCAAGACCTGTTCGTTCTGCCGCGGTCCGATCGGATACGAAATCAAGGACGCCCATGCCGGCTTCGCGTCGCTCCCCCCGGGCAAGCGGTATCGCGTCTTCCACTGCGTGAATCGATGCCCACGATCGGCGCCCGACGGCCTCGAATGCGGACACCGCCACGAGTACCTCTGACCCGTTCGTCAATGCCGTCCGGAAGATTCAACCCAGCGAGTTCATACGCCGCCTAGCCGCGTGAGAGTCCGGGCTGGGTCTGGATCTGTCCGGGGCCGCCCTTGAATCCGCCGGCCTTGCCCACGGTCCATTCACCGTCCGCACCGCACACCAGGGCACCGTTGCGGTCACCGGGCTTGCCGTACGTCACTGTCTCGTTTCCGTTCGAGTCCGTGTTCACGATCGGACACTGCCCACCGGTGGGACCGTTCGGGCCGATCGGCTCGGCGTGAGCGACGGACGCCGCCCCGAAGGCGCTCAGGATCGGAAGAGCGGCGAAAGCGGCGGTGGCAATGGTTCGTCGGGCGGTGATCATTCAGTGTCTCCAGAGTGTCGGGGAAGTGTTTCGGTGACAGGTACAACTCTGCCCACTCCGGCTCCCGAACTGAAGCAACCCTCAGGGGGCTTCGCGGCACCCCTGGGAGTGGAATCACCCCACCCTGACGGAAATCGATGGCGAGATACCGACTGGCGGGATCCGTTCAGAGCCGGTTCGGTCCCGACCCCTCTACGGCGAGTTGGTCTTCGGGATTGAGCAGATAGCACGCCTTCATCGACAGGCAACCACACCCGATGCATCCGGTGAGCTCGTGTTCGAGGCGCTCGATTCGCTTGCGCTGATCCTCGAGCTGCACCCGCCACAGCTTCGACACGCGCTGCCAGTCGCGGATCGACGGCATCCGGTCTGCCGGGAGCGTCTCGAACACCGTTCCCACGTCTGCCAGTGGGATCCCGAGCCGTTTGGCCACCACGATCAGCGAGATCCGCCGGAGCATGTGCCGTTCGTACCTGCGTTGATTCCCGGACGTCCGCGTCGATGCGATCAGTCCGAGCTGCTCGTAGTAGTGCAGCGCCGAGACAGCGACACCGGTCCGACGGGACACCTCCCCCACCGACAGCAGATCCTTCGGATCCAAAGACATCACACCAGCCCCTTGACCTCGAGTCCACTCGAGATTTTAGCGTGGAGTGCATGACAACGACCGCCCCGTCACCGGCCAGCTGGTCCGAACTGCTCGGACCCCGCTACCGCTCCACGTCCGCAGTCCTCGCCGGCGGCGTGGGACTGCACGCCGTCAACATCTTTCTGACGACGAGCCTGCTGCCCACCGCCATCGGCGAACTCGGTCGCGAATCGCTGTACGCGTGGAGCGCGACCGTCTTCATGGTGGCGTCCGTGATCTCGTCGATGACCGTCAGCCGGCTGCTCGCGCATCGCGGGGCGCTCGGTGCGTATCTGTTCGCTCTGGCTCCGTTCTTCGTCGGCACGATGATCTGCGCCGTCAGCCCGTCGATGGAGGTGCTCCTCGTCGGACGAGCGGTCCAGGGGCTCGGTGGGGGCTTGCTCGCCGGGCTGAGTTACGCGGTACTGCGCGAGGCGCTACCGGAATATCTGTGGGCCCGCGCGACCGCGCTGGTCTCGGCGATGTGGGGCGTCGGAACTCTGGCGGGACCGGCGATCGGTGGACTGTTCGCGCAACTCGGCCAGTGGCGTCTCGCGTTCGTCGCGCTGGCAGTGGTTGCCGCCGCCATCGCCGTGATCGCTCCCCGCGCGTTGCCGCGCACCGAGCGTGTGCGTGGCGGAGAACCCGTGCCTGCCACGTCACTCGTACTGCTCACCCTCGCGACGATCGCGATCAGCGTGGCGGGCATCCTCGGCAACCGGACCCACATGCTGGCCCTGATCGCGGTCGGGGCCGCGTTCATCGTTCTCTTCCTGGCCTGGGAGCGGCGATCACCGCGCCGAGTGCTGCCGCAGTCGACGTACACCCGGGCCTCGTCGCTGAAGTGGATCTACCTCACCATCGCGTTGCTCGCGTCCGGCACCGTGTCGGAGGCCTTCACACCCCTGTTCGGTCAACGGCTCGCCGGACTGGTGCCGTTCGCCGCAGGCTTCCTCGGCGCCATGATGTCGGTGGGATGGTCGGTGACCATGATCTTCAGCTCCGACATCTCCCGCCCGCGTGCGCAGACGGCGGCGAAGATCGCCGGACCACTGGTTCTCGCCGCCGGCCTGGTCCTCACAGCGGCCCTCTGGCGTGACGACGCCGGGTTGGGAGTGGTGATTCTGTGGGCGGGCGCCCTGGCCGCCGCCGGTGCCGGGATCGGCCTCGCCTTCCCGCACCTGATGGTCGCCGCGATGCGGAGCACCGACGACGAGCAGGAGGGGGCCAAGGCCGCGGCGGGGCTCAACACGGTCGAGTTGATCGCCATGGCCGTCGGGTCCGCGATCGCCGGGGTGCTGGTCAACCTCGGTGCGCCCTCGGCCCTCGCCTCGGCACGAGTGCTCTTCCTCGGCCTCGGCGTCATCGCGGCAGCCGGCGTGTTCACCGCCTACCGCGCGACCCGGCAGGCCGAGCACGAGGACGCCCGACCGTCCTAGCCCGAGACGCGAAGTGGTCTGCGCGACGGAGAATGTCGTGGGCGCGGGCAAGCTGTGGCAGATGACCGCCGTGAGTGACGCGGCTTCCGTCCGCACCCAGACGCTCGATCGTCGTTTCCGCCCACGAGATGTCGTCCGCATCGGGTGCCAACGCGGTATTGATCACCGGCACCTGGTCGGACGCGAGGGTCAGTTTTCCGGTCATCCCCATTTCGCGGGCCAGTCGCGTGTCGTCCCGGACGACCTCGGCGTCGCGAGACAGCGTCGGCCCGTCGATCGGGGCTCCGATCCGGGCAGCCCGGCTGGCATTGACGAGCCGAGACCGGGCGTACGACAACGCCATCGCGGTTCGCCCGGCACCCGTGTCGCGGCAGTAGTCGCCGATCCCGAACGCGAGTCGACAGACGGGAGCGGTGCGAGCAATGTCGTCGACTGCCACGATCGCGGCCGCGGACTCGACGAGAGCGACCACCGGAACACCCGAAATCTTTTCAGCGGTGTCCCGCACCTGTTCGGGTGCTTCCGTTTTCGACAGCATCAGCCCGCGCAGGCCGGGCAGGCCGCGGAGCGCGTCGAGGTCGCGCTGCCAGTGCCGGGTGGTCGCGTCGTTGATCCGCACCCAACCTGCATTTCGGGCGAGCCACTCAGCGGTGCAGGCCCGCCCCTCGTCTTTCGCCGCGAACGGCAAACCGTCCTCGAGGTCGATGATCAGCGAGTCGGCGCCAGACGCAGCCGCAGCCGCGAGGACCTCGCTCCCGACCGCAGGGACCAGAAGCCAACTCCGCGCCATTGCGACGTCGACCTCGCTGCGCTGGGCTGTCTCGACACTCATTCTGCTCTTCCCTCGGCCATACCGAGGAGTCTGCGCGCGGCCGGGAGGCGACGCACTCGACGAAGCGGAGTGCGCCGACGGCGCCCGGTCACCGCTTCGTCAGGTGCGCCTCCGACCCCGGCAGTTCACCTCAGAAGTCGAAGCCCCAGGAGGCCGGGTTGAAGACGACGCGGTACCAGACATTGGTCGGTTCATCGAACGTGCATGGCACGATCACGACTCCCGACGTCTGCTCGAGCGCCGCAGCCTTCCCGCAGAAGTATTCCGCACCTTCACCGGACATCTCGGCACGATAAACGGGGCCGATGTGCCAGGGTTCGGCACTCGCGGTTCCGGCCCCCACGGTGGCTCCGAGAACGAGAGGTGCGGACAGTATCCCGACCAATGCTGCGGTACGCCGAGCGGACTTCTTCTGCACGAGATCTCCTTCGTAGGCGACGACACGACCGTTCTGTGTGGTTAGTTCGCACAAGAACCGTCGGACGTTACCGGGGAGCCGACGCCCGCTCCTCGAACACCTGAGCCGACCCGTTCTGCTCGGCAAGTTCACGGGCGCTGTTCAGCGCTTCCTGGGCCGCCGCCTTCACCGCCGCCTTCACCGCCGCGGAATCGTCGACGGTCGCAGGAGCTTCGACAACGTCCGGTGTCTCGACAACGTCCGGCGTCTCGGCGAGGTCCGGCGTCTCGACAACGTCCGGCGTCTCGGCGAGGTCCGGCGTCTCGACAACGTCCGGCGTCTCGACTGGGTCAGGAGTTTCGATGGCCGGTGCAGGCGCAGGCGTCGTGTGGGGTACCTCGACGGGCGCTGTGCCGCCTTTTTTCAGATACTGTCCGCACACGGGCCATGCGCCGGGGCCCTGGGTCTTCAGGACGTTCTCGGCGACGCGGATCTGCTCGGCCTGACTGGCTTCCGAGGCCATGCCCGTTCCACCGTTGGCTTTCCAGGTTTCCGGTGTGAACTGCAGTCCGCCGTAGAACCCGTTTCCGGTGTCGGTGGTCCAGTCACCGCCGCTTTCGCACTCGGCGACTTCCTCCCAGTCGTGCGGGGCGCCTCCGGCGGTTCCGGCGCCCAGCCCGAGCAGAACGGTGACTGCCGCGCCGATCAGGGCGATCCAGCCGAGGGTGTGCTTCTCCATGTTGCGAGTGGTCATGCTGGCTCAATCCTCTCCGCGCGTGCGGACGCGGCGTGCCGGCGACAACGTCTCGGTTGTCGGCCGTCCGTTTCGGTGCCTCGTCCCGCGCCTCGAAGGTGTCGGGATTACGAACCCGCGTCGGCAGATCTGCAGCGGCGGGCCCCCGAACGTGGCCTCCTCCCGAAATTCACACGGCATGAACAAGGTACGGATGTTCGACTATTGAGAAACGCGAGTGAAAATTGTGCTGTTCTGAGGTTTCGATACCGTTTCGACGTCATGTCGTGACAATTCCGTGACGCGTCAGAAGGGCTCGTGAATACCGCAGCGGCTCATCCATTCCCGCTTTGGGGCGGGATCTCGATTTCGATACGGCGTCCGCGCGGCGCACCCGCCGCGGCCCGTAGTCGTGGCAGCACCCTGTCCGGACGCCCATCCGGAGGAGATGAACAGCCTTCGAACGCAAGGCATCTCGGAATCAGCAACCGAGACGGCGACAGATCAGGGAAGCACACCCTGTCGCAGGACGGTCCACGACAGCTTCCTACCTGCTGCGCACCTCCCACTTGCCCACGAGATTGCGCATGTACGACTCGACGGTCTCGACGCTCGGCGACGGCCGGTCGGCGATTCGCGGGGTCTCGACGTGTCGTTCACCGGCACTCTCATATTCGGCGTACCCACCTCGGAGGGTAGCGGTGCCGGCGTGATGTTCCATAACGTCATCTTGGGCGTGTATCGCCCGTCAGAGCACCTTCACCACATCTCGGAGGTTCCAGTGTCCGGACCGACCCTCTCGCCCGCGAATTACACACCGCTCAGTCCGCTGCGCTTCCTGGAGCGCTCGGCGACGGTGTTCCCGGATCGGGTCGCCGTCATTCACGGCGACCGCCGCTACAGCTATCGCGAGTTCGGCGACGAGGTCGAGAGACTCGCCCGGGTCCTGCGGAGCCGGATCGAGCCCGGCGACCGCGTTGCGTTCCTGTGCCCGAACACCCCCGAGATGCTGTTCGCCCACTTCGCGGTGCCCCTCGCAGGTGGCATCTTCATCGCGCTGAACTGGCGGCTGGCGGGCCGTGAACTGGAGTACATCCTCGAGCACTCCGGGACGAGCCTGCTGTTCGTCGACTCCGAACTCGTGGGATCCGTCGCGACCGCCCGCCACGCCGTCCCGAGTCTGCGCGAGGTGATCGAGATTCCCGACTCCACGATCGCGCGGCCGGTGGTCCCGGAGGGGATCGCGACCGGGATGTACGCCGACTTCCTCGCGGCCGCAGACGACGTGGACGACATCCCGTTGCACTGGGGTGTCAATGACGAACAGCAGGTGATCGCGATCAATTACACGTCCGGAACCACCGGGAAACCGAAGGGGGTGATGTACACGCACCGCGGCGCCTATCTCAATTCCCTCGGCGAAACGTTCCACAACGGCTTCACTGGGTCCACCAAATACCTGTGGACGCTGCCGATGTTCCACTGCAACGGCTGGTGCACCCCGTGGGCGGTCACGCAGGCCGCCGGCACGCACATCTGCCTGCGCGCGGTGCGTGCCGACGCGATCTGGGACGCCATCGACACCCTCGGGGTCACTCACCTGTGCGGCGCTCCCGCCGTGTGCTCCACCATTGCCGAAGCGCCCCAGGCACATCCGGTCAACGCCCTGCGGATCACCACCGCCGCGGCGCCGCCGTCACCGACGGTGATCGCCCAGTTGGAGGCGATCGGCGTCACCGTCGTCCATGTGTACGGGCTGACCGAAGTCTACGGGCCGTACACGATCTGCGAGTACCAGGAGTCGTGGAGCGAGCGCACCGCCGAGGAACGCGCGTCCCTGCTGTCCCGGCAGGGCGTGGGCATGGTGCAGGCAGAGAACGCCCGCGTCGTCGACGCGCAGATGACCGACGTCCCCGCCGACTGCGAGACCATGGGCGAGATCGTGCTGCGCGGCAACAACGTCATGCTCGGCTACTACCGCAACCCCGAGGCCACTGCGGAAGCCTTCGCGGGCGGCTGGTTCCACACGGGCGATCTCGGCGTCATGCACCCGGACGGCTACATCCAGCTCAAGGACCGCGCGAAGGACATCGTCATCTCCGGCGGCGAGAACATCTCGACCATCGAGGTGGAGCAGGCATTGATAACGCATCCCGCCGTACTCGACGTCGCGGTCATCGGTGTCCCCCATCCCAAGTGGGGTGAGCGGCCCAAGGCATTCGTCATTGTGAGGAAGGGGGCCACGGTCACGGCTGAGGAACTCGTCGAGCACACCCGTGGGCGTATCGCGAAGTTCAAGGTGCCCGATGAGATCGTCTTTCCCCTCGAACTCCCCCGCACCCCGACCGGGAAGGTCCTCAAGTTCGAACTTCGAAACTCGAATTGACTGTCTCGCAGGAGCGCGTGGGCGCGGAATCGGAGAACAAAACCTTCCGTCGTTGCGATCGGTCGACGGGCGCACCCTGTTGATCGAGGACGACACGGACGTTCTCTTCGAGGGCGTCGTCGTGCGCCCGCACGGGTGGATCGACCACGTTCGAGCCCTCGGCGCGGTCGGCGTGATCGCCGGGGCGGGCATCACCTCTACGCCCGTCTGGGAACGGCAACTCCCCCGGTTGGCCCGCGAGAGCGAATTGCTCGGTTCCGTGGCCACGGTCACCCTCACGAACGCCTTCGGCAGGGAAGATTTCAACGCCTTTGCCTTCGAGGTGATCTCGGCATGGCGGCCGGCACTGCCTCCCGCGGCGCTGCACGATGCGGGCTTCGCGCGCGAGGACGACCGGCCCCACCGCGCGGTCATCGAGGTCGTGGCAAGTGCGGCGAGACACCAGGTGGTCGTCCCCGCACGAATCTTCGACATGGTCCACCGCCGCGCCACAGACCACACATCGTTCGGGTGGAGGGACTCCCGAACACTGAAACGGCTCCTGCGAAAGGTTCGCACCGACGAACGCGCGCCGGCCGCCGAACTCTGACAGCCCGGCCCGTTACGTTGGAAGATGCTTCTCCGCTGCCACGTCACCTCCGTGCTGAATAATGCATCCGACCCCGGGCCGGCGGGGCTGACCCGCTCGGAGACTTGGGCACGGCGTTGGGTTCGCGCACGTGCCCGACGGCCGGTGCGTCGTTGTGCAAAACTCGGAAGGGTACGTACAAACGTGCTGCGCCGGACCACTGTGATGCGGAGGCGTCATGTCCCGATCGGTTCCCGGAGGTGCTTCGGAAGACGCGGAGCATACGGCGTACGCGCGTGTGCGTGCCGGCCAGGTCAACGCGGTTCAGGCCGCACTCGAGGATCACATGGGACGCCTGGATTGGTCGAGAGATCAGATCGAGCGTTACCGCACCGAGCGGCTGCGGGCCCTCCTCGCGCACGCACGCGAGCGGTCGCCATTTCATGCCCGGAGACTTCGCGGTCTCGATCCGTCCTCGGCCTCGGTCGCCGACCTGGCGTCGCTGCCGATGATGACGAAGCGGGACGCCCAGGACGAATGGGATGCGGTCGTCACGGTTCGCGACCTCGACCGCGAACGCGCCGAACGGATTCTGTCCGAGCAGCAATGGTTTTCGTACACGTCGGGCGACGAGCAGATCTTCAGCTCGGGTGGGTCGAGTGGTGTCCGCGGCGTCTACGTCTGGGATTGGCAGTTCTACGTTTCGGCGGCGTGCCTTGCCTGGCGGGTACAGGCGCGCGAGGAACGGCGGGCGTCGTCGGTGCGGTCTCCCGCACGGCTGGCCGTGTTGGCGGCCGGTGTCCCCCCGCACGCGAGCACCCCTCTGTTCGACGTGCCGACCGCACCGGGGATGGAGACCGTCGTGATCCCGGTGGGCGCACCGTTCGACGCGAGGTCGTCGCCGCCGTGGCCGCTGCCCGGCCCACGCATCTGGTGGGCTATGCGACGGTGATCGGACGACTTGCCCGAGCGGCAGTGGCGGGTGACCTGAAGATCAGTCCCGTGCGGGTGAGCACGAACTCCGAACCCCTGCTGATTGAGGACCGGCAGGCCATCCGCGACGCCTGGTCGGTGCCGATCCACAACCTCTGGGGGTCGACCGAGATCGGCGTGCAGGCCGTGGGTTGCGGATACGGCGAGGGCCTGCACGTGTGCGAGGACGAGGTTGTGCTCGAGCGTGTCGATGACAGTGGTGCTCCGGTCGCAGCCGATGCGCCCGCCGCGCGAACGCTGGCCACGGGTCTGGCCAACCGCACGTTTCCCTTCATCCGGTACGACCTCGGAGACCAGGTCACGTTGCTGCCCGATCGGTGCGCGTGCGGAAGCGCGTTCGCGCGCGTCGCCGACATCGGTGGGCGGCGCGACGACGACTTCCGGTACGGAACGACGATCGTGCCGGCGAGCACTTTTCGTTACGTCCTCGGCGCAGATCCACGTATTTCGGAGTATCAGGTCCGACAGACGGTCGACGGAGCGGAGATCTTGGCGGTCGGCGACCCGGACGTCGCCGCGCTGACGCCGGCTGTCGCCGCGGCGTTGCGCCGACAAGGTGTGGCCGATCCGCAGGTCCGGATCGCGGTCGTCGACCATCTGCAGCGTCATCAGGCGAGCGGGAAATTGCAGCGGTTCATCGCACTGCGATAGACCCGAACTGCACCGCGGTAGCCACTCGGGCGGTCGAGTCGGCCAGGGGTCGACGATCTGCACCCAAGGGTGTCTGTCTTCACGGCCACTCCCGTTCGAGGATGGTCGTACACGGTCACCCAGTCGAGGAGCAATGATGACGGACACTGATTGCGGGGCGGTCGCCGAAAACGCTGGGGGCACATCACCTGCCGCCACAGATCTGAGTCGCGTTCACGCCGAGATCGCCCGCCTCGATGCGGAGATCCTGGATGCGGTCAACCGCCGTCTCGCTCTCGCACAGCTCGCGGCCCGAACCCGGGTCGAGTCCGGTGCACCGATGGTCGCGCTCGGCGGCGAGACGGACGTGATCCGCCGGTATCAGGACGAGTTGGGTCCCCGCGGCTCGCTGCTGGCCCTGGAATTGCTCCGGCTCGCGCGGCCACCCTTCTCTTCGACGTACCGAACTCGGTAGCCCACCCACTTTCACCTCGGTCGATACCGAGCACGAGAGCAGTGCCCAGCAGTCGTCGTGACGCTGGGCACTGTTCGCCTGTCCAGCACAATCCGGGTGCGCCAGATCGGCCGCGACACCGAAAGCGTCCCCACCCGATGTCACCACCCCGGATCCTCCGACGGCGGATGCGACCGCGGCTGTCGAACTGAAGGCGGCACTCGAACAGATCCGCGACGCCCAGCGGCGAGGCGACTTCAGTGCGTTCGGTGCCGCCCTCGACCACCAGCAGGCGGTCGATGCCTCTCCCACCCCGTCCGACTGCGCCGTGCGCCCACCCCGAGCAGAAGGCCTACTTCCGTCGCCACGCAGTCCTTGGATTTCCTCACCGCATTCGGTCACCAGCCGAGCCGCTCGGGGTGCATCGTGAAGACCATGCGTGATTTCCGATTCTCGTTCAACATCTTCGGCTTCGAGTCCCTCGACGCCCTTCTCGACCGATGCCGACTCGGCGAGAGCGCCGGCTACGACACCGTGTTCGCCGCGGACCATCTCGGCGCCCCGGCCCCGTTTCCGCTGCTGGTGGCCGTCGCCGGTGCCACCCGCTTGCGTGTCGGAACCCTGGTGCTCAACGCACCGTTCTGGAATGCCGTCCTCCTCGCCCGCGAGATCGCGACGACGGACGTCCTCACCGACGGAAGGCTCGACATCGGACTCGGTGCCGGACACATGAAGTGGGAGTTCGACGCAGCTGGTATCGAATGGAAAGCCCTCGGCGGACGGGTCGAACAGTTGTCGGAGATGGTCGACGGCCTGCGCACCTTCTTCACCGCGGATCTCGACGAGTTACCCGAGGGCCGCGCCCTGCCACGACCGTTGCAGCGGCGCGGATTCGGCGGCTCGGGCCCACCACTGATCATCGGCGGCACCGGCGACCGGGTGCTGAGGGTCGCGGCGGCCCACGCCGACATCGTCGGCGTGGCGGGGGCATTTCAGATTCCGGGCCGACCCCCGGGCACCTTCCGCCTCGCCACCGCGGACGAGACCGCCGAGCGAATTCGATTCGTGCGGACACATGCCGGCGCGAGAGCCGAAGACATCGAGTGGCATCTCCTGGTCCAGACGGTCGTCGAGACGGATGACCGCCGGGCCGCGGCGAGCGAGATCGCGGACCGGCTCGGTGGGACGATGTCGGTCGACGACCTCCTCGACACCCCGTATGTCCTCGTGGGGACCGTGGAGGAGATGGCCGAGCAGCTCCGACGCCATCGGGACCGCTACGGTTTCTCGTACATCACCGTCCACGAACCGTATCTGGAGATGTTCGCGCCCGTGATCCGTCAACTCCGAGAACAGAGCTGACGGACAACGACTCACGGGGTGTTGATGTATTCCTGAATGGCCTGCTGCGCCCGGGGGTTGCCCTGCCCGATACCGACGATCGCGCCGGTGATCGCCCCGATCGGCGTGCCGACGATGCAACCGGCGAGACTGCCGGGGAACATCGAGACACACCCGACGCCGAGACCGATGAGCGCGCCGATCGCCGTCCCGGCCGCTCCCCCGTTGGCCCAGCCGACGCCGAGCTCGTTGAGCATGTTTTCGAGGGCCTTCTGCTTGTCGACCTCGTGCCTGCCGGGGATCGCCAGGGCCGGCGTTCCCGTGTTCGGTAGGACCGGGTCGGCGTGGGCCGTACCCGCCCCGAGTGTCACCGTCGCTGCGACGAGGACCGACGCTGCCGATTTCTTGATCAAGTTCATCGCGATCCCACCCTGCTGAAGAAGGAAAAACCGGTTCCGACTGTAACCTGCGGCTGCATCATCGGTGGCGAAACCGCGGCATCGGAAGACTACCCCGGCGATTGTCCGCCGGCAGGGCTGAAATGTTCGGCTCGAGGTCTCGGTAAAGATGTGTGTGCCGTCGTGGTGCCGCCCGTGGCACACAGCACCTCGCCGAGCAAGGGTTCAGGGCAGCGATTCGGGCAGCCCGAACGGCTCGAAGTGTTCCGGCCCGAGGAACGAGGTGAGGTCCGCGATCTTGGTGCCGCGCAGGGTCAGCACGGTGATCGACCAGGGCAGGTGGGTGCCGGCGTCTTCGTCCCAGAGGTAGAAGGCGACGGCGGGCTGACCGTTCGCACCGACCGGGAGGTGACGCCACGAACCGCACCCCGTGAGCGGGACCCGGACCGCGAAATCGGTGACCGCGTCGAGACCGCGGTACCAGTGCGCCATCGGTGGCATCGACCAGGTGACATCCTCCGTCAGCAAGGCAACCAGGGCGTCGGCATCACCGCGTTCCAAAGCACTGGAGTACCCGGCGACGATGGCACGCAGACGCGTGTCGTCGATCTCTCGCAAAGTGTGCGCCTGCGTGACCGGCGGAATCTTTTCGGCGACGATCGCCCGTGCCCGCTGCAGCGCGCTGTTCACCGACGCCGTCGACGTATTCATGGTGTCGGCGATCTCGGCGGCGGAGAAACCCAAGACTTCGAAGAGAAGCAGGGCCGCCCGCTGATTGCCCGGCAGATGTTGCAGTGCCGCAACGAATGCCAATTCGACAGCCTCGCGTTGCTCGTAGTGTGCGGCCGGCCCCGCCGATTCGGCGGTCGGACCCGCGTCAGCGTAGGGCCCCAGCCAGGCCACGTCCGTGAGCGGGATGTCACCGATGACGGCACGATCACTGGACGGGCCCAGGTCGACGGGCAGGGCCCGCCTACCGCGCGATTCGACGGTGTCCAGGCACGTGCGTGTCGCGACGGTGTAGAGCCAGGAGCGCAGCGTGCTTCGACCTTCGAACCGAGCAAAACCGCGCCACGCCCGCAACAAGGCATCCTGCAGAGCGTCGTCGGCGTCGTGACTGGATCCGAGCATGCGGTAACAATGCGCGTGCAGTTCTCGGCGCAACGGTCCGACGAGGCGGGTGAACGCGGCATCGTCTCCATGGCGCGCCCTGGCCAGGTCGGCATCCTCGGCGTCTTCCGCGACGGGTGTTCGTGCGGACATGTCGGTCACAAGGGACGATTCTGCCCGACCGCCGGCGGCCGCACCGGCGACCGGCGAGACCTGCCAGCGGTAGACCGGGCCCCGCGGTCGATCTCGGGCATCGGACCGTGGCACAGCGCACCGCGTCACCTGGTGGTGGTCGCAGCCGGTGTGGGCGCCAGCGACATCCCGGCGTAGACCTCGTCGAGAACGGTGGGCAGCAAAGCGTTCGCCGTGGTCTTGCCCTCGGGTGACAGGGTCAGATTCGTCCAGATCACCAGCGTGACGTCGTTGTCCGGGTCGTAGCCGATGAACGAGTTGAAACCCGGCAGCTCACCGCCGTGGTAGTACATCGAGGCGTTCGGCCCGAAACGCTGATAGCTGATGCCGTACCCGTATTGCTGCCCGTCGGGTGTGCTCGGATCCTCGGGTTGCAGGCTGTGGAGCCATTGCTGCTGGTACTCGGGATTCAGGACAGTGCCCGACACCAGGGCCCGGATCCACGTGGCCAGGTCGTCTGCCGTGGAGATGGCGCCACCGGCAGCGGTGGCGTAGGAGGAATTCTGGTTGGTGTAATCGAGGGGTTGGAGCGTTCCCGCGCGTGCGGCGGCCTGCATGTCGGCGGGATACTCCTCGTCGACCATCGCGTAGGACGATTCGCCGTACATGTAGCCGTGCGAATAGCGATCCGGGATGGTCGCGGCGTCGACGGCGGCGGGAAGCGAGGTTTGCTGCAACCCGAGGGGCCCGAACAATCGATCCCGGAATTGCTCGGCCAATGGGCGCGCGCCGACCTTCTCGGCGATCAGACCCAGCAATGCGTAGTTCGTATTGCTGTACTCGTAGGAGGTGCCCGGCGGGAAGTCCGGCGGGTGCCGGAACGCGATATCCAAGACCTCTTGCGGCGTCCAGGCCTTCGCCGGGTCGGCATCCAGAGTGGCCGCGAATTCGGGCGAGTTCGTGTAGTTGTACAGTCCACTGCGCATCGTCAACAGCTCTGCGACGGTGATGTTCTCGCCGTTGGGCACATCCGAAACGTAGGTGGACACCGGGTCGCTGAACTCGAGCTTCCCGTCTTGGGCGAGGAGCACGGTCAGCGCCGCCGTCATGGTCTTGGTGTTCGACGCGATCCGGAAATGGGTTTGTTCGTCAGGCGGCGTCTGCGCGCCCAGTTCGGCCGTACCGACCACGGCGCCAAAGGTCCCCTGCGGGGTGCGGAGCTGCACCACCGCGCCGGGCACGAGTAGCTCCTCGGCCGCCGCGTTCACGGCGGCCTGGAATGTAGCCGGATCGATGGGTTTCAGCGCCGACCCCTCCGGTGCGGCCGCGCTCGTCGCGGCGGGCACTGCACCGTTGGACGCCTGCGAGGTCGTCGGCTCCGAACTGGTCGAGCAGCCCGCGATCGCAACGGCAACGCCCACCGCGAGCACAGCGGCGCGGGTGGCATTCGGTGTGCGGCTCCGGCGCCCTCCAGCCGTCCGGCTCGGCACGTTCCCCACCGGGAAATTCCTCATCGCCGGCATCACCGCCTCTGCGGCAGAGTTCGATACCGCGCCGATGAGCGGTATCAGCTGGGCAGATCTCCTTGTGCATCCTAACCCCGATGCCCGCCCGCTCCTTCGACTTCACCGGAACAATCTCCCGCGAGAAAGTACACTTCTCCACCTTCACGATGGGCCCCGAGGAGACAGAATGCGGGAACCGCACTGACACCCGATCACCGGTTCACCTCCTCCGACCCGCTCATCGTCACCCGCAACAACCCGCTCAGACGAACGCGGCGTCGGAGAGGGGTAGATCCGCCGCACCTGTAGCGCCCACCAAATCGGCTCCGTTTCAAGAATGGTCGCGAGGGTAATTGCGGTGTATGGGTGCACGAGTGAGGACAAGCGGCCGGAGCACACCGGCCAGGCCTGACCGTGGAGGCACTTCCTCTCACAGCAAGACCGCGGACAACGACGAGCCGAGGGCCACCGCCACGGCGGCGACAGTTCGATCTCACCAGATTTCGATGAAGTCGACGCCGCCCGCCGTCGCAGCCTCGGGTCGGCTGCCACGAAGACGACCGTTGCCCCCCAGGCGGCCGGCAGCCGAAAGATCACCCTCCACGTCACGCGACAGCGTGCCCGGGAGAAGCAAACCCGCACCCCGAGCGGACCGCCCCGACGCTACGAAGCCGACGGCCCGGAAGCGTTCCCGAGACACAGGGTCCCACGTGACGG
Organism: Rhodococcus sp. IEGM 1351; assembly: GCF_030056875.1. Taxonomy (NCBI): domain Bacteria; kingdom Bacillati; phylum Actinomycetota; class Actinomycetes; order Mycobacteriales; family Nocardiaceae; genus Rhodococcus; species Rhodococcus sp. IEGM 1351. The sequence goes on from NZ_JASHKU010000013.1 coordinate 223,840, forward strand.
CGCGCCCTCGGCCCACCACGCCGGCTCGTCAGCGCAGGCCTGACCCGATCTCGCAGGAGACCGAACGCGGACTGTTGTCGCGGTCGGTCGAGGCGGTCATCGCGTGGCTGAAAGACCACGTTCACCGGCTCATGGACGCGATGCGAGAACGCGGCGAGACGGTGACGCTGAATATTCGGCAGAAGTTCCGGGAATGGATGGACACGCTCGTCGACACGATCGCGCAGAGCGACGCGGGGATCGACGCCGTAATCGCAGGCATTCGGGCCGCGCTGACCGGCAAGAATCCTGTGTGGGCCGCGATCAAAGCGCTCGTGTCCGGGTTGAGCGGCAAGGCCAAGGTCGCCCTCGTTCTCGTCCTTGTCCTCGGGTCCCTGCTCGCGCCGGTATTGCTCGTGGTCCTCCTGCTGGTGCTCATTGTCGCGGCACTGGTGGCGGTGGTGCGCGCCGCCGCCACGTGAACGCCCAGAATCTTCTCCGTGAACAGGGTTGCTGCTGAGGCACTTTCGATTCTCGGCGCCAATCCGCCATCTAGAGACAGTCCGCATGGATGCGTGGCCGCCGAAGGCTGCCCGAACCGAATTTATTGCTGGTGGTTGAGTGTCTCGCAGCTTGGGTAGTCGACAAGCGGCGCCCCTTACCGCGCACGGTTTTGCGAGACATTTCCGAGGACGGTTCTGCGACACATTGCCGAAGTGGGCGAGCGGCGCGCCGGTGACTACTCGGTAAAGGGGTTCGACGATGAAAACCAAAGGTCAGGTGGCATTGGCCGTCGGCGCGGGATACATGCTCGGCCGTACACACCGAATGAAGATGGCACTGATGCTCGCGGCCGCGGGTGCGACCGGACGCTTCCCCGGCGGGCCACGCGATTTACTGGAACGCGGTACGAAGATGCTCGCGAGCTCCCCCGAGTTCGCCAAGATCAGCGACTCGGTGCGTGAAGAGCTGGTCAGCGCGGCGAAGGCCGCAGCCGTCACCGCCGCAAGCCACCGTATTAACTCGCTCAACAGCCGCCTCCTGTCGAGCGGCGGAGAAGTCGTCGGCGACGTTGGCGACACCGTGGACGACACCGCGAGTGGTGTCGGCAATTCCGTAGGCAAGCTCAGCAGGCTCGGAAAACTCGGTCGCAAGCGACGCGGCCGGTCCGAGGACGAGGAGTACGACGAAGCCGAAGTCGAGGAAGAGCCGGACGAACAGTACGCCGACGAGGACGACGAGTACGAGGAACCCGACGAGGAAGATGCCGCCGACGAGGAAGATGCCGCCGACGAGGAATCCGCGCCCCCACGCAAGCGCCCCGCCGCGCGTCGACGGACTTCCAGCAACGGCAGCTCCCGGCCGACCAGCAGATCGCGGAGCGCAAAATCCGACGAGGATGACGAAGAGGCCCCTACCAGGGTCCGCAAGACACGGGCGAAAGCCACGACTAATTCTGCGCCCGTCCGACGGGCACGGAGGTGACGGCGATGACGAACGCCGCGAAGAAACTACAAGGGGCCGTACCGGGCGACGGGCACGGCGCGTCGAGCGTGCTGCAGGACTCGATACAGACGCTGCTCGGCACGGTCGCCGAGAAGGCACTGTCGTCGGTCTCGGACAAGGTGTCGAACACCTCCGGTCGGCTCACCGACTACGCCGAGAGCGGCGGTGAAGGAGGGCTGCTCGCCGCACTCACCGGTTCCGAGAAAACGGATGACGATGAGTCGCCGGACAAGTCCGACACCGGCGGCGGCTGGTGGGAGGGCGCCAAGCAGATGGTCAAGGACAAAGCCTCCGACGTCAAGGAGGCCGTCACCGGCGGGGGCGGTGGTGGTAGCGGAAAAGGCAAGAAGCTGAAATTGACCAATATCGTCGAAACGATCGACGTCGGAGTCCCGGTCCAGCTGGCCTACAACCAATGGACCCAATTCGCCGACTTCCCGTCGTTCATGAAAAAGGTCGAACGGGTCGAACAGGAATCGGACGAAAAGCTCGAATGGAAAGCGCAGATCTTCCTGTCGCACCGAACCTGGGAAGCGACGATCCTCGAGCAGGTTCCCGACGAGCGGATCGTGTGGCGCTCGAAGGGCGCCAAAGGTTTCATCGACGGGGCGGTGACGTTCCACGAGGTGACTCCCGATCTCACCCGCATCGTCCTCATCCTCGAGTATCACCCGAAGGGATTGTTCGAGAAGACGGGAAACCTCTGGCGTGCACAGGGACGACGAGCACGGCTGGAATTGAAGCACTTTGCACGCCACGTCATGACACAGGCCGTTCTCCATCCCGACGAAGTCGAGGGCTGGCGCGGAGAAATCCGGGACGGTCAGGTAGTCGAGCAGGAGGAGGACGAGGCGCAGCCGGAGGAATCGGAGGATCTCGAGGAAGAGGAAACGGACGAGAGCGAGGGTGAAGAGCCCGAAGGCGAGGAGCCCGAAGGCGACGAGGCTGAGGAAACCAACGAAGACCACACCGAGGAAACCGACGAGGACGCCGGCGAGCAAACGGACGAGGACGAGGAAGCACCGCCGCCGCGGCGCCGAGGTCGCCCGCGCAAGACCGCGGCTGCCGCCGAGGATCAGGCCCCGAAACGGCGAGGTCGCCCGCGCAAGACTGCCGCGAAGACGGCGGGCTCGAGACAAGGAGCACGGCGATGACGGCGATACAACCGGCGGGGGGAGGTGGCGGCGGAGTCAGCGGCGGTCCCAGCTCGAGTAGCCTCGCCGACGTCATCGACACCATCCTCGACAAGGGTCTCGTCATCGACGCCTACGTGCGTGTCTCGCTGGTCGGCATCGAACTGCTGACGATCGACGCACGCGTCGTGGTCGCCAGTGTCGACACCTACCTGCGGTTCGCGGAGGCCGTGAACCGGCTCGAAATCGGCAGTGGCGAGCCGAAGGGCCTGACGGATCTCGTCGGGGACGTCACCGAGGGTGGTGCCAAGTCGAAAACCAAGGGCGCACTCGAGTCCGCGGGCGAGAAACTCGGCGACATCCTCGGCGGAGGTCAGGAAGAACCTGAGCGCGAACGGGTTTCGCGCAAGTCCACTCGAGGGGACAAGTGATGTCTACGTCAAACCAGAGCACCGACGAGCCGCGCACCAGCGGTGTCTACGTGTACGGAATCGTGCCTGCCGATGTGGAAGCCGAAGAAGACGCGGTCGGCGTATGTGACGGACCGGTCAGCACCGTCAAGCACGGCGACATCGCAGCGCTCGTGAGCGAAATTTCAGTAGACAGACCGCTCGGTAAGCCCGAGGACCTCCGAACCCATGCGCACGTGCTGGACGGCACGTCTCGGGTGGCACCGGTGCTCCCACTTCGTTTCGGGGCGGTCATGACCGATGAGGATGCCGTCGCGGAGGAGTTACTCGCGGCACACGCCGAGGAGTTCGCCGCCGCGCTGGAGGAACTCGAAGGCCGAGCACAATACGTCGTGAAGGGGCGATACGTCGAGGAGGCGATCCTCCGAGAAATAATCGAAGAGAACGAACAGGCGAGCAAGCTGCTCGGCACGATCCGAGATCAGCCCGAGGAGACCACCCGCGACGCCCGGATGGCCCTCGGCGAGATCGTGAGCAACGCCATCGAGGCCAAGCGCGACGAAGACACCCGGAAGGTGGTCGAAGCACTCGACTCGCTGTCCGATTCGGTCAACGTCCGGGAACCGACGCACGAGGAGGAGGCCGCGCAAGTAGCCGTCCTCGTCGAGGTCGCCCGGCAGGAAGAACTGGAGAAGGCGGTGGGAGAACTGGCCGAGCAGTGGGACGGCCGAGTCGACATGCGCCTGCTCGGACCGCTCGCCGCCTACGACTTCGTGGTGACGCAGAAACCGGAGGGCTGACCGATGGGTCTGCTGTCGTTCATCGCCACCCTGCCGCTCGCCCCCGTTCGCGGGGTGATCTCGCTGGCCGAGTTGATCCAGCAACAGGTCGAGGAGGAACTCCACAATCCCGCGAGTGCGCGCCGCGCTCTCGAGGAGCTGGAGGACGCCCGTGCGGCAGGCGAGATCTCCGCCGAGGAGGAAGAGCAGGCACAGCAGGCCATCCTCGATCGAATGACCGGAACAGCACATCCCACCGGTCCGGAAAAGGAGTGACGGGCGATGGCAGAAGAGGAGCCACCACCGTTGCCGGCACCCGAGATCGCCGAGATCGCGACGCGTGACATTGCGCAGTTGACCGGCAAGAAACCACTGGGTGCGACATCGGTCATGCCGACCGACGACGGCTGGACGGTGGAGGTGGAGGTAGTCGAGGACCGGCGAATACCGTCGTCGACGGACATGCTCGCGATATACGAGGTGGTGTTGGATCTGGATGGAGAGCTCCTGTCCTACCGCAGAACCCGCCGCTACGTCCGAGGTGTCGGTGACAGCGGGAGCGCGCAGTCATGACCATCGCCGGCGGCGGCGCGAGCAACCTTCCGCAGAGTTCGGGCGGCGGAATGGGCGGCGGGCACCAGTCGACGAACCTCGGCGAGATCCTCGAGCGGGTACTCGACAAGGGGCTCGTGATCGCCGGAGACATCCAGGTCAACCTGCTCGACATCGAACTGCTGACCATCAAGGTCCGACTGGTGATCGCCTCGCTGGAAACCGCGAAGGAGGTAGGCATCGATTGGTGGGAGCACGACCCCTGGCTGACCGGCAGGAACAGCGACGTCGAACTCGAGAACCGGAAGCTGCGGGAGCGGATCGCCGAACTCGAGTCCGACAGGTCTGTTCGTCCTGCCGTGGAGGCCGCCGAAACGGTCGAGGTGGAGGCGAAACGTCAGGAGCAAGACGATGACCGCGGATGACGGCGTGTGGCTCTACAGCATCACCACCGACAGCATCGGCGACGCACAACTCGCCGGTGTCACCGGAGTGGCCGGCGAGCCGGTCCGGGCGGTGGCGTCGGCGGGTCTGGTCGCGGTGGTGGGGACGGTGAGTCTGAGCGAATTCGGGCAGGACCCGCTGCAGCGCAACCTCGAGGACCTCGACTGGCTCGCGGCAACCGCGAGAGCACACGACGCTGTGGTGGCTGCCGTACTGCGCCACGGTCCCACCGTTCCATTGCGGTTGGCGACCCTCTACCTCGACGACGATCGCGTTCGCCTCCTCCTCGACGAACGACAGGAGGAGTTCAGCACAACGCTGCGTCGGGTGACCGGACGAAGCGAATGGGGTGTCAAAGCGTACGGAGACGCGAAGGCTTTGGCGCAGAACGTGAAAGAGGAGCCTTCCGCGACGGGTACTGCGGGAAAGGGGACCGCGTATCTCCTGCGTCGTCGTGCGGAGTTGAGCGCACAGCAAGACGTGGAACGCAGGGCGGCCGGCCACGCGGACGAGATTCACTCCGCGCTCCTGGGCCATGCCGTCGACGGGCTTCGACGGCAAGTCACCGATCCGGTGCTGACCGGCAAACGGGCCTGGATGATCTTCAACGGCACCTACCTCGTGGACAACGCACGGGTCGACGACTTCGCTGCGCTCGTGTCGGCACTCGACACCGAACGCCCGGGCATCACACTGGATCTGACCGGACCGTGGCCGCCGTACTCCTTCGCCGGGATCGACGGGTGAGCCCATGAGCGAGATGGTCCCCGCGGACGACACTCGCCGCATCGCGCTCGTCGACCTGCTCGATCGGGTGCTCGGCGGTGGCGTCGTCATCACCGGTGAGATCACCCTGTCGCTCGCCGACGTCGACATGGTCCGGATCTCGCTGCGCACACTCATCGCATCGGTCAGCGCACTCGTCCCCGACCCGGCCGGGCCGGACCCCGCCGATGACTGAGTCCGAGCCCGTCGATTCGGATGCACCGACCGACATCGGTCGCCGGGTTCTTCCGCAGCGAATCGACGCCGACCCCGAATCCGTCGAGAAGGGCCTGGTCACGCTGGTCCTGACGATCGTCGAACTACTACGACAGTTGATGGAACGGCAGGCGATACGCCGAGTCGAACACGGCGATCTCAGCGACGAGCAGATCGAACGCATCGGCACGACACTCATGCTCCTCGAGGAGCGGATGGCCGAGTTGCGTGAGCATTTCGATCTCACGCCCGAGGACCTGAACATCGACCTCGGACCGCTGGGGCCGCTGCTGTCGAACGAATAGTCCGGACTCACCGAGGTTCGATCAATGTTTGAAGGCGTTCTTGATCTTCTTGCCCGCGTCCTTGAACTTGTCTCCCATCTGCTTGGTGTTGCCCTTGGCCTGTTCCTTGCTCCCCTCCGCCTCGAGGTGGGCGTTCCCAGTGGCCCTGCCGACAGCCTTCTTGGTGGCGCCTTCGGCGGTTTCGACCTTGTGCCGGATCTTCTTTCCCATGTTCATGACGACGTCCTGCTCTCTGCGATCCCTTCTGATTTGCCGAGATCACCACCTTCAGTCAACTCGCACCCGGGGTCGCTGTCGAGAAGCGCGATCGCGGCGTCACCGTCGCAGCAACAGCGCACTGTCCCCGAACTCGTGCCAGAGGTAGCCGTGTGCCAGCGCCTCGTCGTAGGCGCGACGGACGGCCGCCTCCCCCACCACCGATTCGAGCAGCATCAGGTGCGACGCCCCCGGCGCGTGCCAGCCCGTGATCAGGCCGTCCACCACCCGTGTCGGCCTCGCCGCGCTCAGTACCAGGTCCGTCCAGCCGGCGCCCGCCAGCGACATGCCGTCCGAAGTGGCCTGGGTCTCGAGGGCCCTCGTCACGGTGGTGCCGACCGCGATGACGCGACCTCCGGCGGCGCGCCGGTCGTTGACCAGGCGCGCCGTCTGCTCCGGCACCTCGTAACGCTCCGGGATCGGTGGCTCCCCTCGCTCCGGCGACGAGACACCCGTGTGCAGCAGGATCGGCGCCACCACCACGCCCGACGTCACCAGATCGGTAACCATCGGATGGGTGAACGGCCGGGCGGCGCTGGCCATCTCGGCGCTTCCACCGGTGCGTCCGAAGATCGTCTGGTACGACGACAGGGGCCAGCGTTCGTGGACGTACGCGTAGGTGATCGGACGGCCCGAGGTGGCGAGCAGTTCCGCGGCTACGTCCGCGACGCCGTCGATCGAGGCCCGCCACAGCCTGGTCGAACCGAGGGGCCACGGTTCCACGAGCGTCGCAACAACGCCGCGCGGCAGAATGATCCGTGTTCCCGCCGCGACCGCGTCGAGGGCCACGGAGACCGGTCCCGGCGCTCGCACCTCGACCACCCAGTCCCCATCCTCGAGGTCGGTGGAGAAGTGCACGACCACGGGTCCCACCGTGTCGACGGTCCCGTCCACCGCCGCGGCCAACGTCGACGACGCGTTCACCACCACCACGTCGCCCGGCTGCAGGAAGCGCGGCAGCTCGTGAAATCTGGTGTGTTCCACACTGCCCCGATCGGATACCAGCAGCCGCACCGAATCGCGCAGCAACCCCCGGCTCTCCGGTGGACCACTCGCCTCCAACCGCTGAGGCAGCACGAACCGGAACTCGGCCGCGGAGGCGACCCGTGCGCGCGTCACGACGACACCACCGTGTTCGCTGCGACCGCGAGGTCCGCCGCACGGTACCGGCCGCTGGGTGGGCTCGTGTCGAGCAAATGCAGCAACGCTGGTACCACGGTCTCGGGATCGGGCCGATCCGAGATGTCCTCGCCGGGGAACGCCGCCTGATGCATCTCGGTGCGCATGTCGCCGGGATCGAAGGCGTAGACCGCCAGGCCGGGCTCCTCGACCGCCAGCACCGCGGTCGCGTGGTCGAGCGCCGCCTTCGCCGCCCCGTAACCGCCCCAGCCCGCATACGCCTCGACCGCGGCATCCGACGAAATGTTGATCACGGTCCCGCCCGCATTCCGCACATGCGCGATCAGCGCGGCGATCAAGGCCAGCGGTGCGAGCACATCGGTCGCGAAGACCTGCGCCAATGCGTCCTCCGGATACCGGGCGAGGGTGGGCATCGGGCTGGGTCCGAGCGCGCTGGCGTTGTTGAGCAACAGGTCCAGTCGCCCCCGCGCCGCGATCTCGACGGCGATGCGCTCGCGCTGCCGCGGATCGGTCACGTCACCGGGGAGGGCGGTAATGGTGTGAGCCCGCGCGGCAACCCGATCGAGCGGTTCGACCCGCCTCCCGGTGACGATCACCTCCCAGCCGCGCTCCACGAGCGCGAGTGCGCTCGCCCGTCCCAGCCCTGCCGATCCTCCTGTGATCAGCGCCGTCCTGGTGCCGTTCATCGCAGACTCCTTGCCTCCAGTGACATCTGCGACCCATCGTGAAACCTAAAGTCCACTTCATGTCAAGGGCGGTGGGTGGAGCGTGCCGCCTGGCCGATTCACGCGGCGCACACCCGGGGTGGGATTTCAGGGTGGAGCGAACGATAATTGGGGTCCTACCGTGAGACGAACGCGTCGCGGGAGACGGCCCGCCGGAACCGGGCGAGCTGAATCCGGGGCGCCCACCGAATCGAGGGTGAATCGCATGAACACATTCGCGGTGCGCTCGGCGCTCGCGGCGGCCGCCGCACTCGCCATCTTCGCCGCACCCGGTGTCGCGGCCGCGGCACCGAATCTGCACGGGGATCCGAACACTCCGGGAACACAGGTTCAGGTCGAGAGCGAGCCGGGCGACTCGAACAGCTACACCTGCGGGGCAGTGGGCGTCGCGGGAGCCGGAGTCGGGTCGAATTCCTCCGGTGGCGCCGGTCAGGTCAACGGCGCGTACTTCGGTCCCGGCCCCGTCCAGGGCGGCTGCGTAGGTAGCGACGGGTCGGTCTACTTCCCGACCGGCAACGCCGAATGACGGCACACACGAACGAATTGCCGACCGTTCACCGGGCCGACCCACCCGCCGACTAGATCCGCTCGATGGTCGCGAACCAGGCCGGTGCGCCGTCGTCGTGGAATCTCGTCTCGATCCGGTCCGGCTCTATGGCGGCGACCTTCCATCCATCGCTGGGGTCGAACGCCGCTCTCAGCTCGTCCCGGCGGACGGGGTGCGGGCCGGTATCGGGACCATCGTCGCTGAAGCACAACACATACACGGTTCCGCCGTGTTCGGTCACCGACGCCAGACTCGCCACGTAGCGTGGTCGCTCGGCGGCGTCGAACGTGTGGAACAGTCCGCAGTCCAGCACGGTGTCGAACCGGCGCCCCGTACTGTCCAACTGGAACGCGTCGGCCACCGCGAATTCGACCTCGATCCGACGGTCATCGGCCTTCTCACGGGCGATCGCCAGTGCCGTCTCCGCCACATCGACGCCCAGAACCTGCAATCCCAGCGAGGCGACGTGAAGGGCGTTCTCGCCGGTCCCGCATCCCGCATCGAGCACCGCTCCGGCGAATCCACCTTCGGATGCCACCCGCACGATCGCCGGCTGCGGCCGGCCGACATCCCACGGCGCAGGCCCCTCGTGGTATGACGCATCCCAGGGCCGTCCCGTCATCCGTTCGTGGCTGGTTGGCTGCCGACCGCTGAACGGATCGTCGGCGTGGGGTCCTGATCGCTCCGGCAATGTCGTCGCCTCCCTGCAACTCATCGTGCCACCTCATCGTGGCATGGCACTGCGCGGTTCTCGACCCCCGACACCGCGACTTCCTGCTCTACAGACATAGATTGTTCGAATGTCTTAACATACACTTCACGCATGAGTATGAATATCGGAATCGTCGGGTACGGACTGGGCGGCCGCTACTTCCATGCACCGTTTGTCGAAGCGGCAGAGGGAATCACACTGGGCGGCATCGTGACCCGCTCCGCCTCACGTGTCGCCCAGGCTGCCGCAGACTTCCCTGGAATACCGGTGTTCTCGAGCCTCGGCGAGCTCATCGACTCCGGCGTCGATGCCGTCACGATCACCACCCCACCGCAGACGCGGCGCGAACTCGTACTCGAGGCAATCGGGCGGGGTGTGCACGTGGTCGCGGACAAGCCCTTCGCGCCGGACGTCGAGACGGCCCGAGAGTTGGTGGCAGCCGCAGACGACGCCGGCGTGCTGCTCAGCGTCTATCACAACCGTCGATACGACGCCGACATCCGCACGCTGAGGTCGGTGTTGCCGCGACTCGGCGACATCTGGCGTATCGAATCCCAGTTCGACCTGGACGGTGCCGACACGCTCGAAGCCGGCCCAACTGGCGGGTTGCTGCGCGACATGGGCGCACACGTCGTCGACCAGATGCTGTGGTTGTTCGGTCCGGCAGAGAGGGTCGACGCCCACCTCGATTATGTCGACCGGCCGGAGGGGCGCACCGACGCCGGCTTCGTCGTCAACATCGCTCACCGCAGCGGGGTCTATTCGAGCGTCTCGTCGAGCAAGGTCAACCACCTCGAGGGACGACGGCTGCGGGCGTTCGGCAGCTTGGGCGCCTATGTGGCGGACGGTACGGACGTGCAGGCACAGACTCTCTTCGCGGGGACGCGGCCCGTCGACGATCCCACCGGGTGGGGTTACGAACGACGGGAACGGTGGGGCGCCCTCCATACAGCAGAGGGCGCGGAAACGGTCCCGTCGCAACGGGGTGCGTATCAGGACTACTACACGGAATTCGCGGCCGCCGTTGCCGGCACCGGCGAGCAACCGGTGCCTGCCCGCACCGCGCTCGGCACCATCGCGGTGTTGGCAGCGGCGCGTGAGTCCGCGGAGAGCGGCGGCACGGTCGTCGTGCAGTCCGTCGACTGACCGGTAGCGACTGCGGCGGCGCTTGCCACGGTTCGGGGCTCAGGACGCGGAATCGAGAAATTCGGCGACAGCCCTGTTGAACGAATGTGGTCGTTCCATGTTCCTCGCGTGACCTGCGCGTGCGACGACGGTCGGCGCTCCGTTCGGTGCGAGTGCTGCGGCCGCTGCGTCGTGTGCTGACGGCCAGAACTCGCTGTCGGAACCGGCGACGAAGAGCACGGGAAGATCGGTCGCACGGATCGTCGAACGCCAGTCGCATTTCGCATGATCGTTCAACAGGGCGAGTTCCGGTGGCGACAGGGTTCGGTCGACGCGGCCCATCGCGGCGAGTAGGCGGACCAACCGCATGCCGCGTTTCCAGATCGGGGTGCCGTGGCCGGTCGCGGGAATCCCGTCCGCAAAGAATGTGTCGACCTTCTCCTGGTCGTAGCCGTAGAACCCGTACGCCCACTCCGGTGCATTGAGCATCCGCGGAGTCTGATCGACCACAACCGCGGCGCGAAGCCGCCCCGTGCCGTACGTGTCGACGTACGACCAGATCGTGTTTCCGCCCATCGACCCTCCGATCATTGCCGCACCTTGCAGGTCGAGTTGCTCGATGAGGGCGTGCACGAATCCGGCGCGTGTCCGCATCGTCGTGCCGGGCAGCATGGCGGGAGCCGTTCCGTGGCCCGGCAGATCCACCGCGATGACGCGGTGACCTGACTGGATCAGCGACGGGATCTGATACCGCCACGACGTGGCGGGGGCTGTGAAACCCGCCAGCAAAACCACGCTCGACGAGGATCGGCCGTCACCGTGCACGGTGTAGTCGATTCGAGCCCCGCCAGATTCGATGGAAGGCTCTGCTTCTCCTCTCCCCCCACTGGTCCCGGCCGACGCGCCACGGCGCCCGCCTGCGGTCACTGCGACGGTAGTACGGACTCGGGAATCCATCCATGGAGAACATCTCCACTACGGGGAGGGATCCACTGTGGAAACGAAATTCCTGGACCGTCGGGTGTAACGTTCCGGGCCTTCGCCGACACCATTCGAGTAGCTGTGGACGTTGGGCCCACGCATTCGAACAGGACACTACGAAATGCACACCTCACTTCCCCACTCAGAGACGTCGCACGCGGCGAATACTTCGGGCGCAGTGACCCGTCTCCCTCGAATCCGCCTGCGAAACCGGTTCGCCACGGCCGCCGTCGCCGCCGCGCTCGCCGTCATCCCTCTCGGAGCCAGCACCGCCGTCGCGACAGCAGCCGACCATCCCGTCACGACAGTCGCCGCACCCACCATCCCCGGCGACCGCGGTGACCACGGTGACGGCCCCCGCCACGACCGACAACGCGACCAACGGCAAGAACGCAGGGACCAGAGCATGACGCTCGACGAACTCCTCGTCGGATGGAACAGCAGCCAGATCTACCAGATGTGACGACGCGTGACCGAGGACGACGCCAGTTTCGTCGTCCTCGGTCCCGCGCGCCTTTCTCGTATCAGCGTCGGGTGGATTCCGCTCGTCGCTCGTAGCGCGAGCGAGCGAGGGCGTGCGCCCCGCGCAGCAACTCTCGAGTGACTTCGCCGGAGCGAGAGCCAGGCTCGGTGACCGCCAGCCAGCCCAACGGGCCGTAGACGGGATGCGCGATGACGGTGTCGGGCACACCGGCGTCGGCGACGCCCTGTTCTCGCGGTGCGTGGCCGGTTGCCTCGATGAATGCCTCCTTCCCGGCGTGGATGTTCACCCGGAACGCGCCCGCGCGGTCCAGACCCGAGCTTTCGTCGCCGGGGTAGTTCTTGGTGACGATCGTGGCGAAGGGCTGGGTCCTGTCGGGAACGATTCGATCCGGTGAGTAGTAGAAGAAGGTGTCACCCCAGCTGATCTCCGGCGAACCGTCACCGGGGGCAGGCCTGAGCGTCAGAACGTCGCCGAGGCCTTCGACGAAGTCGATGATGTCGTCCATGGTCATAGCTTCCAGCGTTTCATTAAAGTGCTCGTGGAGACCTCGAAGAGCAAACGTAGGAGAAATACGGTGCCAAGTCTCCAATCACCTCATCTGCGGACCGTCGATGTCGCCCGGCGTGCCGGGTGCTCCGTGCAACACGTGCGCAACCTCGAACGCGACGGGTTGCTGCCTCCCGCAACCCGCACCGCAACCGGATACCGCATCTACACCGACGCGCACGTGCAGGCCGCGCTCGCCTATCGGGAACTCGCCATCGGCGCCGGCCCGGTCGAAGCCAAACGGATCATGCGCAGCGTGCACACGTGCCCGGCCGCGACAACGGTCGCTCTCCTCGATGCAGCACACGCCCGACTCCACGCGGAACGAACCGAACTGGCCCTGGCGAAGGAGGCCGCCGATGTGATCTCGACCGAACCGATCGACGACGTGCAGGCCTCGGACTGGATGAGCGTGAGCGAACTCGCCGTCGCCCTCGGCATCCGCCCCTCCACGTTGCGGCACTGGGACACAGAGGGACTCGTCGTCCCCGACCGGGACACACCCACGGGAGCGCGCCGGTACTCCCCGACCCAGGTCGGCGACGCTCGCGTCGTGCATCAGCTGCGAAAGGCCGGTTATCGCATCGCACCTCTCCGCGGGGTCTTGGCACAACTCGGGCACACTTCCGGATCGGGTGACATCGGCGCCGCGCTGGCTGCCCGCGACCAGGCCACCACGGCACGCTCCCGAGCCTTGCTCGATGCAACCGCTGCCCTCACCGTGCTCCTCTCGCTCCAGGAAGGGGTGGTCAGTGCGCGCGCGAAAACACCGCCACGAGAAAGTCGGAATCCTCGGTGAACGGGCGCAGATCCCACGTCGACAGCAGCAGATCTGCCGTGAGGCCGTTGGCCTGAGCGTCCGCGAGGAATTGCGAGAACTCGTAGCCCCGGTCTGCACCGAACCCCACAACCACGCGACCGGTCGGGGCGAGATGGGAGGCGAATCCCGCCAGCACCGACTCGCGGGTCGACGGCGCAAGGAAAGTCATCACGTTGCCGGCACAGACGATCACGTCGAAATCGGCTGTTATGCCGTCGGCCGGCAGATCCAACTCCGCGAGGTCACCGACCAGCCACGTCGGACCGGGGTGATCCTCCTTCGCCACGTCGATGAGCACAGGATCCACATCGACACCCACCACGACATGACCGGCATCGTGCAAATAGCCGCCGAGGCGGCCCAGTCCGCACCCCGCGTCGAGTACCCGACCGCCACGGCCGAGCATTGCATCGACCAGGCGCGCCTCTCCCACGATGTCCTTGCCCTGCGCCTCCATCGCCCGGAACCGCTCGACGTACCACGTCGAGTGCCCGGGATCGGCGGCTGTGATCTCCTCCCACTGGCTGGGGATGCGCTCCTTGGGTGTACGTGCACTCATTACCGATTCCTCCTCGATGCGGCCCGCCCGGCGAGCCACTGCCACCGTATGCGACCCAACCTTCGCACCCCACCCGCAGCCCGACGGTGTTACGCCACCGGACAGTCTCGATCAGCGAGATTCCGGGCCGACGCGGCCGGCCCTCCGAGGAAGATCGAGCCATGCCCGAGCCCGCTCCCGACCGCGTCCGGATCACCGACCGCCTGCACGTCGTGGCCGTCCTGCTCGACACGAAGGACTGGCCGGGGTTCGCGGCGACGCTCACCGAAGATGTCGTGGCCTACGGGCGGACCGGGCGGGCCGACGTGGTCGCCCGCGTCCGTTCCCACCTCGACGTCTGCGGCGCCACGCAGCACCTGCTCGGCAACATCGACGTCGACGTCGACGTCGACGGTGACGCGGCGCGTACTCGCTCCTATTTCCGGGCGTTTCACGTCGGCCTCGGCGACCGTGCCGGCGCGACGTACGAGTGCCTCGGTGAGTACCGCGACGAGTGGCGACGCGGACCGTCGGGCTGGTTGCTGGCCGGGCGGGTGATCGACGTCGGCGCCGAAGTCGGCGACCGCGGTGTCATCGCGCCTCTGAGCTGAACTCGCCGAGTTCCGCCCGGCTCAGCTGTGCTCCCCGCACACCGCGGATGCCGGATCCGGCGCACAGATCTGCTGCCACGTGTAGAAGCCGGAGTTGACCACGACCTGGAGGTTGTCCTTCGTAATGTTCTGCACGGGCAGGAACACCGTCGGCACGGCCATGTACTGGTTGTCGATCGTGCCGTTGATCATCTCCTCCGGAGGGCCTTCGCCGTGGAGGATCGATGTGGTCAGCTGCGCGGCGACCTTCGCCTGGTCGGACAGATTCTTGAAGATCGTGTTGTCGAGAGTTCCCTGCGCGATCAGTTGCAGCGCAGCGAGATTGGCGTCCTGCCCCCCGGTGACCGGGATCCGTCCGTCGAGCCCGCGGCCGGCCAGTGCCGCGACGATTCCGCCTCCCAGGTCGTCGTTCATGGTGACGAACAGCGCGATGTCGTTGTTCTCGCGGGTCAGGCATTCCTCCGCGAATGCCTGACCTTCGGCGGGGTCCCAGTCGTCGATCGCGGTCTCGCAGACCACGCGGATCTTGCCACTGTCGGCGAGTGGCTGCAGATACTCGTCCTGACCGAGCCGAAATTGACGGGTCCCGTATTCACCGAGGTTTCCCTCCACCCGGGCGATCTTCACACCGTCGCCGGGCATCGCGGCGATCAGATCCGCGGCGCGGCTCCCCTGCCGTCGGCCGACCTCGAGTGGATCGAAGATCACCTGAACGTCTGCCGGTCCACCGACCGCGTCATGGTCGTAGAGCACTACCGGAACGTCCGCCTCGGCGGCGGCAGTCAAGGCGCCACCCGAAAATCTCGCGTCCGCGGAGATCACCACAAGCACGGACGCGCCCTCCGCGATCGCCGACTCGACCTGGCTCTGCTGACGGGCAGGATCACCCTCGGCGTTGCGGACCGTCACCGTCGCCTCCGGCGCGAACAGCTCCAGGAAGTCGGTGAACAGGGGTTCGTCTCGCTCCACGAATCGGGTGGTCGTCGTGTTCGGCAAGAAGAAGAAGACCTTCTCCGTTTCGTCGTCGGCCCGCGGTGCAGGGGCCGCGCAGGCCCCGAGCGCCATCGCTGCGACCGCAGCCGCGACGCAGAACGTGCGCACCCTTGTCTTCATGAGCTTGTCTTCATGACCCGCGGATCTCCAGTCCGATCGTGCCCAGTCTGGAGATACCCGCGGGTGACGCAGGCTACTCGCGCACGTCGATGCTTTCGGTGTTTTCCGACCGTGATCGGCGCACACTGTGTGCAGGGATGAGGAGGAGAAGGTGTTCCACCAGGACCGCGGCGTCGTATCCAGCGGAGATCGTGACACTTCGCCGGCCGAGCATCTCCTGAACGAATCCCTGCTCGTCGAACCCGAGGTCCGGCGGCGCCCCTGGCGCGAATTCCTTGCGTCCACACCAGGACGCCTCTCCCTCCTCGCCGTCGTCCTCGTCGCGGTCGCGCTGACGGCCGGCCTCGTGACGTCCGCCGTGGTGGCCGCGCGGCAGCAGCGCATGGAAACCCTTCGCGCCCACACCGAACCGCTCGCGGACGCCGCGCAGAACCTGTTCAGTTCGTTGTCGATCGCCGACGCGGCAGCGACGTCGTCGTTCATCGCGGGTGCCATCGAGCCGCTGGCGGTGCGCGACCGGTACAACCAGGCGATCGGCGACGCGTCGAACGCACTCGTCACCGCGTCGTACGGCGTCACCTCAGGCGACGTCGAATCGCTGCGACTGCTCACCGAGATGTCGCGGCACGTCGCCGTGTACACGGACCTGGTGGCGACCGCACGGTCCAACGACTCCGCGGGAAATCCGGTCGGGGTGGCATATCTCGGAACCGCATCGGCTCTCATGCAGGACACCATCCTGCCTTTGGCCGAACGCCTGTACAACGACCAGGCCCGCGCCGTCGCCGACACGCAGTCCCACACTGCCAGGTTGCCCGCCACCGCCATAGTGGTCGCGTCGGCCGGGGTCGTCGTCCTCGCCGTCGCGCACACGTACGTGGCGCATCGAAGCCGCCGCCGGGTCAATCCCGGACTGGCGTGTGCGACCGTCCTGCTGGCTGCTCTCGTCGTATGGATCGTGGTCGCCGGGCTGTTGTCGACGTCGGCCAGCGAACGCGCACGGATCGACGGCGCGGAGCCCCTCGCGGCGGTCACGAAGGCGAGGATCCTCGCCCAGCAGGCCCGCGCCGACGAGACGCTCGGACTGCTTCGTCCGGGTTTCGATCCAGCCGGGAGCGACTACACCCGGCACACGGACGCACTCGCCGAGATTTTGAATTCGGACGCGTCGCGGAACACCGTCGTCGCACCGACGATCAGCGGGGCGTCCGCCGCGTTCGACGGATGGCGGGGCGCGCACCGGGACCTGCAGCAGAAGCTCGCAGACGGCGACTACCAGGGCGCGGCGGACGTTGCCGTCGGTCCGGGATCGACGGCATCGACGGCCCAGTTCCGGGCCCTCGACGAAGCGCTCGAAGACGCCATCACGGCTCTGCGCACCGAGGAACTCGACGCGATGCGGGAGTCGTACCGCACGATGGCGGCGCTCGCCGTAGGTGGCATCGTGCTCGCCGTTTCCGCAGCGCTCGCCGTCGTCGCGGGGATCGAGCCCAGAGTGAGTGAGTACCACTGATGGTGCGACGACACCCGGAACGGCGACCGCGCTCCGCTCGGCTGCTCGGCAGCCTCGTGCTCGGAGCTGTCCTGATTGCAGGTTGCGGCGCGCCCGATGCACCCACCCCGAGGTTCTCCGGGGACTTCACGGAGTTCCCCCTGTCGGCCGGCGCCCAGCTCATCGCACCGTCCGAGGCGCCGCCGCCGGCCACGGAGCCGTCGGCATGTGCAGCACAGGCCAGTCTCCGTCCGGGGGCTCCGAGCCTCGGTGGCACTCTCGGCGATATCCGTGCCCGCGGCACGGTGGTCGTCGCGGTCGACCAGAACACCAACCTGTTCAGCTTCCGCGACCCGACTACCGGCACCCTCACCGGATTCGGTGTCGACCTCGCGCGGGAGGTTGCACGTGATCTACTCGGCGATCCCACCAGGGTCGAGTTCCGGCCGCTCGGAACCGATGACGGCGCCGAGATGCTCGGCCGCCGCGACGCGGACATGGTCGTGCGTCCGGTTGCCCTCCCCTGTGAGGGTTCCCAGGACTTGGCGCTCTCCACGGTGTATCTCGAGGCATCCCGCCGGCTCGTGGTGCGGGACGGGTCGGGTATCTCCGGTCCTGCCGACCTTGCCCGGCGACGGGTCTGCACGCACCACGACGCGGCGTCGGTGTCGGCGCTGTCGCGTATCGCCCCCAAAGCCACGATCCTTGCGGTACCCGACTGGGACGACTGCCTCATGGCCATCCAGCAGCGACAGGTCGACGCGGTTGCAGGGGCTGCCGTCCTCGCCGGTCTCGTCGCCCAGGATCCGAATCTGGAAATCGTCGGTCCCGAAACCGATTCCGCCCGATACGCCATCGGCCTCGCTCCCGGAAACGACGACCTCGTCCGGTTCGTCAACGGCACACTCGAACGGCTGCGCACAGACGGAACCTGGAGTGCTCTCTACGATCGGTGGCTGTCGTCGCTCGGCCCGGCACCCGGACCACCGTCCCCGCAGTACCGGGACTGACCGGCCCCTCCGACGGCGGCGCCTCCTCTGTCGCCCCGAGTTCCACCACGTCCCGGTTCAGCTCGGATCGTCGTCAGCGACGGTCTCGGGCAGGCCGGTCCCCATCGGGTCGAGCAGGGCGGTCGTGCGGGAACCCCACCGCTCGTGCGCGGATTGACGGGTCATCCCGGCGGCCTTCCCGATGGTCGCCCACGTCGCTCCCTGAAAGCGCAGGCCGAGAACGGTTTCGACGCCGTCCAGCCCGGCGGCGAGCTGGATGCGAAGACTCAGCAGATGCCAGGCCAGGGTCCGCTTTTCGGGAATGCCCGTACCCTGCTCGGCGTCCCACTCCGCCGTACCGGGAAGCGGTCCGGTGCCGATGATTTCGTCAGCGTGACGGCTCGCTTCGGCGGCCGCCGCCGTTATCACCGCGCGAGCAGCGGCGTCGATATCCGCGCTGACGGCGCGTTCGACAAGTTCCATGACAACCTCCCATTTCTGTCAGGCATAGCCTGACAGAGGCGGAACGCGGCGTCAAGGATTACCTGACAGATGTGAGGCATGCGACCCGAAGGTTCGCCACTTCACCTGAACCCTGTCGATCCCTCACCGAGCTGCGCTGCGAGATGAGTGATGTCGGTGGCCGAAATGTCCCAGCTGCCTGTTGGCGCGAGATCGTCGGTCTGGTGCGGTCCGTGCTCGACGGGCCGGAGAATGAACGCAGTGGCCAGTCCCGCAGCGTGCGCGGCTTCGAGGTCGTCGTTGTGGGCGGCGGCGAGCATGACCTCGCCCGGATGAAGACCGAGAAACTGCGCCGTTTGCAGGTAAGCCTCGGGATCAGGTTTGTATTTTCGGTTGATGTCGGAGCCGATGATCACGTCCCACGGGATTCCGGCGTTCTTGGCCATGTCGAGCAGAAGTGAGGTATTGCCGTTCGAGAGCGGGCCGATGATGTACTCGGCCTTGAGTGCCGTGAGACCTGGCACGCTGTCGGGCCAGGGGGTGAGCACATGCCAGGCGCGCGCGAGCTCGTCGAGCTCTCCGGCATCGTGATCCGAGGGGTCGATGCCCGATTCGCGGAGCGCGAAGTCGAGGTTCTCGCGGTGCAAGATATCGAGAGTCACGAACTCGCGGGTGCCGGAAAGGATGGCGTCCATGGAGGGCTGGTAACGGGCACGCCACCGGTCGGCGAACGCAACTGCGTCCACCTCGAGCTGATGGCGCGCCGCGTAGTCCGCGACAGCGGCGGCGATACCGGAGCGCCAGTCGACAACGGTGCCAAAGGTATCGAACAACACGGCGCGAACATTGCGTCCCGTCGACGGGGACCGGAACTGCACACGAGCCATGGGCGCCCTTTCGACTCGAACGTACGACGTGGCATGAGAATAGTGCCGTCATGCCACGCCGTCGGCGAATCGCACGGACCGCCCGTGGGCGAGCGTCTGCTTCAGTACCGGGAGTAGTGCTGTCCACTCACCTGTTCACCGGCGCAGATACACTTACGATCGAGGCTTCGCGCCGAGGTCACGGCACAGAAGCGAATCCCGAGCGCATCGTGGGAATCCGTGCTGTGTGGGCATGCCGTGCACGACGCCGCCGATTCCACCGCCGACACGGGGCTCGGTGACTCGGACACGAGTAAATTCGACACATCAGTCGGGTTCGACGCCATGGCGGCGCTCCAGTTCTCGGCCCTTGGACTGCGGGCCGGTGTGGGCGCCGAGGACGACATGGCACGACCGCGCATATTCGAATAACCCTCGACACCCACCACGCTACTCCCCCTACCGCCCACCACCCTCCGATCACGGGTGATTGCCGAGTCGTCAGGGAGCGTACGGCGCTGCGGGCGGCGTGACGACCTGAGCGGCCTACGTGAGACCTGCACCGAATCCGATGAGCAGTGCGGTGCCAGCGGTGTGCGTTCGACCGGTCCGTAGGAGTGTCTCCATGGTCGGAGGGACGGAACGGAAGTCTGTTGTAGCTCTTCTGCATTCGCTGTCGTATCAAGTCACAAGACTTCTCCGCTGTTGCACCCGAAACATACATCGGTGGCCTCCGCCGGGTGCGACGGCAGACGCTGCCGAGTAGAAATCGCACACTTCCGCCCAGCGCCGGCGGGTCCGACAATAGGGAGCGTGAGTTCTCGACGTTCCGCCGCAGAGTGGGCGCGGAGTCAGGTCCATGCGGTGTGTGACGATCCTGCAGCCCGACTCGAGCTGATCGCCCGTACCTATCACGGTCCGATCGGCAACGCACCCCGGCACTTACCGTTCCGCCGGGCGGCTTTGTCGTTCATGCGCTGGCAGATCGGCCGCGGCGTGCTGGCACCGCTCGGTGCGATGCCGCCCGGCAGTCCGTGGTGGCGAGCGGTCAACGAGCGGCTGATGCGCGACGGCTGCGAGGCTGTCGCCCGGAGCGGCGGAATGTGCGGGACGCCGTCCTCGCACACCGTCGATCTGTGGATGCTGTTCGTTGCCGATCCGACCGCACGCACGTGGTACCGGGCCCACAATGCGAGCATCGCCTCCGCCTACCTGGACCACCGCGACCTTGCCTGCACGGAGAGCCGTCCGGAGCGCTTCTTCCTCAACGTCGTACTGCTCCGTGTTCTCTATGCCCATGCCCTGGTCGCGGCGCCGCGTCTGGCGCTCGGGCGGCTCGCGCCGGCCGGCCCACTTCTCGGAGATCCCCGTCTCTCGATGACCGGGATCTTCCTGTCCCTCTCTCGGGTCCTCCCCGACCGATACCCCCTCGGGGACGACGTCGCGGCGTATGTCGCCGCTGAGCACAACGTCGGTGAGATGCTGGACTACGGCCTGATCGGGCCGCGGCTGCAGCAATTGTACGAATGGTCAGCCGACGAACTCGACGAGCCGGGGCTACTCGACTGCATTTGCGACGGTAGTCCTACTTATGCCTGGTCCTACTCTGATCGCGAGGTATGGCATCCGGCGAGCCCGGCCGTCACGATTCGCGCGGTTCGGCGGATATTGCCGGCGAACTAGGGGGTCGACCTCGCTGTCCGTACCTCACCCGGCCGGCTTCGGACGTCGCTCTGCAGCAGCGGTGGATACACGGTGGACGATTCCCCGTCCACCGTGGTGCCGGCGAACAGGAGCATCGCCCGCTGCTCGCCGTGCATCGGCGCCGGATAATTCAGTGTCGGCGCCGAGACTTCGTCGAGCGTGCGGAGGTGTTCGGGGCTGAGGGTCACCTCCAGGCCGGCGATGTTATCCGTGAGGTGCTCGACGCGCCTGGCGCGGAGGATAGGCACGACGGTCCCGGATCGGGCACGCAGCCAGGCCGGCGCAACGGCCGCCGAAGTGGTCGCAAGGTCGTCGGCGATTGCGGCGACGGCGTCGATGACCACGAACTCGGCGTCGGTCGGACCGCCGACGAAGGCGGTGCGGGCGGAGTCGGTGACCTCTGTGCCGCGGCGATATTTGCCGGACAGGAAACCGTTCTTCAGTGGGCTCCACGGGAGTGCATCAGCGTTTCACCGGCACTTTCGAGGAGTCACTGCCATGAGCCCCGTGCAGTTTCAGAAACGAATTCGACTGCAACACGCCCGCTCGATGCTGGTCGCCCACCCCGGTGACGTCGCGGGCGTCGGGCATCGTGTCGGCTACGACAACCCCTCACAGTTCAATCGCGAATACCGCCGCCTGTTCGGCGCCTCCCCCGGCAAAGACGCTCACGGCATACGCACGAACACCGCACTATCGCACGCCGGCCCCCTGCCCTGACGGTTTCCGGGTCCTCTCGAAGGGGTAAGCGTCGCGGGAAGCGCCTCTCACTGATTCGACGAACTTATCAGTCCGGCTTGCCGATTCGACAGAAGACGAAGAAGGGTACGAGAATGGCCGACCAGTACGTCCGGCAGGATCCCACTACGCAGTACCCCGCCCCCGATCGCGAACACCAACCGGAGTTACCGCACCCGGGACTGACCTCCGACATGGTGACCGCCCCGGATCACGGCGAGAAGTCCTATCGGGGAAGCGGCCGCCTCGACGGTCGCCACGCCCTGATCACCGGCGCGGATTCGGGCATCGGACGGGCGGTGGCGATCGCGTTTGCTCGCGAGGGTGCCGACGTCGTGGTGAGTTGCCTGGAGGCCGAGGAGTCGGACGCACGGGAGACCGTGCGACTGGTGGAAGAGGCCGGACGACGAGGCGTCGTCGCGACCGGTGACATCACGTCGGAGGACCACTGTCAGGCTCTCGTGGATCTGACGGTCCGTGAACTCGGCGGTCTCGACATACTCGTCAACAACGCGGCCTTTCAGATGGTGCAGACGGGTGGTATCGCCGACATCACCACCGAGCAATTCGACCGTGTCCTGCGCACGAACCTCTACGCGCTGTTCTGGTTGTGCAAGAAGTCCGTCGCGGTCATGGAACCTGGATCGACGATCGTGAACACCTCGTCGATCCAAGGGATGAATCCGTCTCCCGGGCTTCTCGACTACGCCACCACGAAGGCAGGGATCATCGATTTCACCAAGGGTTTGGCGGCTGATGTGGCGAAGCGGGGAATCCGGGTCAATGCCGTTGCACCGGGGCCCATCTGGACGCCGCTGATCCCCGCGACAATGCCCGCCGACGGTTATCGGCAGTTCGGGGACGACGTGCCTCTGGGCAGGCCCGGCCAACCGGCCGAACTGGCACCCGCGTACGTATTCCTCGCATCGAGCGAATCCAGCTACGTCACCGGAGAAGTGCTCGGCGTCACCGGCGGGACGCCCTTCACCTGAGCACCGCGTGAGTGACGGAGGCCCTGCGAGGTCACTCCTTTTCGCGGGCGGCGACGATGGCGTCGAGGTTGGCGGCGATGTTCTGCTCGGCGCGAGCTTTGTCGACACCCAGTCCGGTGAGCACTCCGACCCCGTCCTCGACCTCGAGCAGGGCCAGCAGGATGTGCTCGGTTCCGATGTAGTTGTGCCCTAAACGTAGTGCCTCACGGAACGTCAGTTCGAGCGCCTTGCGTGACTGGGCATCGAAGGGAATGAGCGCGGGCACCTCCTCGACGGCGGGGGGCAGAGTCGCGGTCGCGGCGTGCCGGACCGAATCCAGTGTCACGTCCTGCGCGGAGATCGCCCGGGCGCCGAGCCCTTCCGGATCGGCCAGGAGTCCGAGGATGAGATGCTGGGGCAGGATCTCGGCGGTGCGTGCCGCCCTGGCCTCGTTCTGCGCGACCACCACCACCTGTCGTGCGCGCGGAGTGAACCGGCTGAATCCCTGATTCGGGTCGAGGTCGGAGGCCTGCCCGGGATCCTTGGGGACGAATCGCTTCTGCGCGGCCTGCTTCGTGACGCCCATGCTCTTGCCGATTTCGGTCCACGATGCCCCCGAGCGGCGGGCCTGGTCGACGAAGTGGCCGATGAGATGGTCGGCCAGTTCACCGAGGTGCTCCGCGGCGAGGACCGCGTCGGTGAGTTGCTCGAGCGGGGCTTCGGCGTGCACCTTCTTGATCGCGTCGATGAGCTCGTCGAGTCGGATGGGTGGGGTCGTGCGATCTGAAGTCTCCATGCGTCAACTCTAGGTTGACGGACCGTGAGCGTCAACCCCAGGTTGTCGCTTTCGACTTCCGCGAGCTGCGCACCACCCGCGATCCGATCTGCTAGTTTTTATAACTAGCAGATCTAGGGATAGGGGTTCTATGCATATCGAGAAAGATCTAGTGGCGGCTTCGGCCACTCCCCTCGTGCTCGGAATTCTCGCGGAAGGCGAGTCCTACGGGTATGCCATCTTGAAACGAGTGAACGACTTGTCCGGCGGACGGATTCAGTGGACCGACGGAATGTTGTACCCACTTCTGCATCGCCTGGAAAGGTTGGAATACGTGTCGGCATCGTGGGGAGCCTCCGACAGCGGGCGAAGGCGTAAGCACTACACGATCACCGCTGCGGGCCGGGAGATGCTCGCGGAACGACGCGCCCAATGGGACGTCGTCGCGGACGCTCTGAGCCAGGTGTGGCGCTCCGTCCAACTGCCCCCAGCCTCCGCCGAAGGATGGTCGTGATGGATACCGACAAGGAGCTCGAATCGCAGATCGGCCAGTGGCGGGGTTACGTCGAGCGCCGTCACGCGATATCCGCCGCCGACACCGACGAGATGGAAGACCATCTACGCGATCAAATTTCGGATCTGTCCGCCGCCGGACTGCAGACCGACGAGGCATTCCTGGTCGCGGTCAAACGCATGGGCAACGTCGATGACATCTCCCGCGAGTTCGCGCGCGAGCACTCCGATCGGCTGTGGAAGCAACTCGTTCTGATGCCGGCCGCGTCGGATGGCGACGGCACTCGCCCCACACGTGAGCTGTTCGTCGTTCTCGGGCTCGCCGTCGGCGCGGCACTGTCGGTCAAGGCAGGCGTGACGACACTCGGCGAGCAGGACCTCGCACGCAACCTCAGCCTGTTCGTTCTTCCGTTCCTCGCCGGATACTTCGCCTGGAAGCGACAGGTCACGCCCCGGCTCGCCGCGGTACTGCTGGTGCCGTTCGCCCTGGCGGCGGTTCTGTTGAACGTCTTCCCGTTCGCGTCGAACGGCGCCACCGAGGTGATCGCGGCGATCCACGCACCGATCGCGCTGTGGTTCGCCGTCGGCCTTGCGTATGTCGGGGGTCAGTGGCGATCGGATCGGCGGCGAATGGACTTCATCCGATTCACCGGCGAATGGGTCGTCTACCTGACCCTCCTCGCCCTCGGCGGCGGCGTCCTCATCGGCCTGACGATCGGTGCGTTCGACGCGCTCGGCCTGAGTGTCGAGTGGTTCATCGAGGACTGGGTGCTGCCGTTCGGGACGGCCGGCGCGGTCATCGTCGCAGCATGGCTCGTGGAGGCGAAACAGAATGTAGTCGAGAACATCGCCCCAGTCCTCACCCGCGTGTTCACCCCACTGACCACGCTCATGCTGCTCGTGTTGCTCACGGCATTCGCTACGACCGGCAGCGTCGTCGACGTCGACCGAAACCTGTTGATCCTGATGGATCTCATTCTCGTCGTCGTCCTTGGATTGCTGTTGTACGCGATTTCCGCCCGTGACCCCTACCTGCCACCCGACCTGTTCGACCGCCTCCAACTCGTCCTCGTCGTCAGTGCCCTCGCGGTCGACCTGCTGATGCTGTTCGCCATGCTCACTCGAATCGCGGAATTCGGCTTCACCCCGAACAAGGTGGCGGCACTCGGAATGAACCTGGTCCTCCTCGTCAACCTGACCTGGTCGGCTCATCTCATCCTCGGGTTCCTGCGCGGCCGCCGCGGTTTCAGCTCCACCGAACGCTGGCAGACCCGTTACCTTCCCGTCTTCGGCGTGTGGGCGGCGTTGATGGTCGGCGTTCTCCCACCGGTTTTCGACTTCGTGTGACCACGGAGCTGATCGAGATTGTTTTCCTCGCAAAGGGAATTCACGGCATACGGCCCGTCTTACTGGGCCATGATCGCGCTGTTCGTCGTGGGGTCCGCGATTCTGGTCTGGCGCGGACGCTGCCAGACCGAATCGCAGGCCCGACGCCTCGGCCGCGTCCTTGCGGTGCTGACTGCCGCGATCTACGGCGCGACACTGGTCTATTTCTCGCTTCCGCCCACCATCGACGGCTCGGTACCGCTGCGCCTGACCGATCTCGCGACCGTCGCGGCGGCCTGTGCGCTGTGGTCCCGGGCGCAGTGGGCCTACGCGCTCACGTACTACTGGGGACTCGTGCTGAGCACCCAGGCGTTGATCTCGCCTGTTCTGACCGGTCCGGACTTCCCCCACTACCAGTTCCTCGCGTTCTGGGCGATTCACCTGCTCGTGGTCTGGGCGGCCATCTATCTGACGTGGGGCCGAAGGATGCGGCCTCGGTGGCGCAGCTACCGGTTCACGGTCCTGGTCACGGTCGTCTGGGCGGCGTCTACCTTCACGTTCAACCGTGTCGCCGGAACCAACTACGGATTCCTCAACAGAAAGCGTCTACATAGATCTCATACTTCCTACCACTGACGTGGCTGGCGTTGGAGATGTATGTACTTCACGGCTACCCGTAACACCCTGCGGTGTTGCAGGTTTTACCGTGTCCCACACCGACGCTTGTGGCGCAGGAACAGTCTTTGTCTGGTTCACCCCCACCTGAGGTGTCGCGGCGGGAGCACTACGACGGACACGGCGATGCCGCTGCCTGCTCGGAGTGGGACACATCTTGTCGCGGCATTGGCGCACCGGCGCATGCTCGATCACCCGGATCCGCGGATTCCGGCCGCGCTTCCGAACCGCTTTTCCACGTCCCAGCAATGCCCGTTTGGCCAGGTTCACGGCCGCCACATGGTCACGGTTTCCGCCAACTTTGCACTGCACACACCATGCCCGGTGGTAACCGCCGAGGCGAGAGAGTGGTTCGTTGCAGCTCGGACACAACGCGGAAGATCCTCGTGCTGGTACGGACACCACCGTCACACCGACACCGGCGGCGGTGTGGGTGAGAGCGCCGACGGCTTGGCGGCGGGCCGATTGCGCGGCCCGATTGTTGTTGACATGCCCATGCCCGCGGGTTTCGAGGGTGGTGAGGTCTTCCACCGCGATCACCGTCGCGCCCGCCGCGGCAGCGAAGTCGGCAACCTGACAGCCGAAGTGAAACGCCATTTCCCGGTTGATCTTTGCCCGTTTGATGCCGACAGCGGTGCGGTGCCCGTCGAGGACGGCGATCTTCGCGTCGAGTTGTGCTCGGACCTCGGGGGGTGCGGTCGCGGCGAGCCGGCGCAGGCGAGCAGCTTTGCGGTGCAGCAGTTGCCCTTCGGTTTGCAGGCGTGCCAGCTTGATCCCGAGGCCTCGGTCGTCGTACGTGAAACCCCGATAGTCCGAGACCACACCCTCCGGGGTTTGTGTGGCGACGGCGGCCACACCGAGAGTGGACGGAGACCAGTCCACGCCCACCGCCGTCGTTCCCGATGTCAGATCAGCGGCGGGGACTGCTTCGGTGGCAGCGCACCGCAACAGCAGACCTCGGTGGTCGAGGACCAGGGTCGGTAGATGCCACTCGCTGATCGGCCGCCGATGCAGGTGCGGTGGGATCGCGGCGGTCAGCCGGACTCGTCGCCACTGCGCGCGTGCTGTCGGGGCGGCGGTGGTGGGTAGTGTGACTGTCAACGTCATGACGGCGTCTGTGACGGTCATGTGTGCGAGTTGTCGATCCGCTGCGGAAAGCCGAGCCATCGCCGAGGTCTGGGGTGGTGCTTGCATGTCGGTGATCCGCAGGCGTGCGTCTGCCGCGCCGGCAGTGCGGGGTGAGCGCGCTGTGAGCTGCCGCACCACGCCACGGGCGAATCCGGGCGGGACGTACTCCGCAGCGGTGGTGGGTGCGGCGATGCGGCCGGTGGCCGGGTCGAACCGGGCCGACAGTGCAGTGATCGCGGTGTCTCGGTATGCCAGAGCCCGCAAAGTGCCTACCGCCTGCGCGGTCACCACCCGCGTGACACGCGACGGGACGTAGACCCCGTCCGGGTAGTGCGGGGTCCAGCCCAGACGCGCAGCAGCGACATGACCGTGCATCGGGAGTTTCCGGCCGTGGCTGTCACATCCGGCGGCGAGGACATCGAAGGTGGCCGATTGCCACAGCCGCGAAATCAGCTCGGTTTCGGCACCGGAGATCAGGTCGAGCATCCACCCGACACGAACGTCGAGGTCGTCGAGCCCGATCGGCGCACCGGTCGCGTCATCGACAGCCAGGTAGGGGCGAGTGGTGAACGAGAACTGTCGCAGCGCAGTCAATCCGGCATCGGCCATCAGCTAGCCCCTCTCCACCGGGCCGCCGCATCGCCGAAGAAGTCGACGTTGATGCTCCTTCGACCGCAATCGGTAGAAGCGGCCGGAAAACGAAGCGAGCACTGCCATGAAGTCATCCATCAGCTCCTCTACCAGCGACTTGTCCCCATGGTCACGCCGGACCTCGACCTTAACCCCGACCGCCGACAAGTACCGCTCGATCCACGCCACCGGAGAATTGCGCCAACCGATCCCGCCACACCACTCGCACCACCGTGAAGTGACCCTTGGCTGCGTCCTCGAGCATCCGATTCAGTCCCGCCCGGGTCTCCCGCAGACCTGAACCATGATCCTTGTAGACCCGGTACACGGTGCCGGCGGCACTCTCACGCAGCATCTTCTCCTGATAGGCGAGCGAGGATTCCTGACCGGTCGAGCCGGACACCCGGCAGTACAACGCTTCCGCCCTGTCGGCTGGAACACTCTCCGGTGCAGGTCGACCCAGGTAGACGTCGAGATCCTCCCGATCGAAGACTCGTGACCGGAACCTGTACGCCGAGACGGTAACCGGCCCTCCGGCGCGGCCTTCCGGACTCCCACCGACATCTTCAGGTATGCCGCCGCCTCGCCGATGCGCGTGATCCGATAGCAACAGGAAGGATTAGGAAGTATTAGGGATTACGGTAACAGTTGAGAGCCTGCCACCGCGACCCTTCTGGACGTTCTGGGTCCCTGGCCGGTGTACCTACTGACGGCGACGACACTGATTCTCGTCGTGTGGGCCCTGATGACCTGGCCGTGGGAGCGGGCACGACGACGCGCCGAGGAAGGCCCCCTGCCGTCCTGACGTTGTCCCGGCGTCTTTGGTGTCACGCATTATCTTCCGAACGACGCTGCCGCTGCGTAACATCAGATCCATCTCGCTGGAATCCCGATGGAGGCCGACGTGGGTGGACTTGGAATCGATCTCGGAACTGCCAACACTGTCGTCGGAACTCCCGACGACGGCATCGTACTGAACGAGCCGTCCTTCATGCTCGTTCGAACGAAGGATCCGCACCGTGCTCTTGCAATCGGCACGGAGGCGCGAAGTCTCGTCGGCCGCACTCCTATCGGAATCACGCCGGTTCGACCGTTGCGTGACGGGGTGATCGTGGACCTGGAGACGGCGCGGGCATTCGTCACGGCCGTCATCAAACGGGTCTCCTCTGCAAGGCGATACGGGCTGCGGCCCAAGGGAGTCATCTCGGTCCCCGCGGGTGCCACCCCACTCGAGCGTCGGGCCCTGCTCGAGGTCGGCCACGAAGCCGGTTTGCGGAAGGTGGGGTTAATACCGGAGCCGGTGGCGGGTGCGCTCGGTTGCGGAATCAACCCCATGGAACCACGCGCACACCTCGTCGTCGATATCGGCGGCGGCACTTCGGAAATCACCGCCATCTGTTTCGGTGGCATTCTCTCCCACCGCAGTTGCCGACTCGCGGGGGACGAACTGACCAACGCGCTATACCAGTACTTGCGGTCGGAGCACAAGATCGTGGTCGGCGAACTCACCGCCGAGCGGGCGAAACTGGGCGCACCGGAGACCGACGAAGGGCAGTCACTCGTCGTGGAGGGTCGCGACGCCGTTACCGGACGGGCGCGATTCGTCACACTCGAGACCGAGGAGATCGTGGATGCGTTGCGTCCGACCACAACCGGAATCGTGCAGACACTGACCGAGTGTCTCGAGGACCTTCCTCCCCAGGCGATCGGTGACGTGATGTCGGAAGGGCTACTCGTCATCGGCGGCGGGGCGATGCTACGAGGCCTGTCGCAGCTGCTCGAGGAGGCCTTCGGGTTCCCGGTGAAGACGGCCGAACGCCCGCTCACCTGCGTCGCCGAAGGCGCCACGGCGTGTCTGGTTCATCCTGAGGTGGTTGCCGCGTACAGCAGCTGATCACCGATTCGGCGCCGGGACGGGTGGTCGCGGAAAGTAGTGTTCGAGAAGTTTCTTGACCACGGGGCCCGCCGTCGCCGACCCGAAGCCACCGCCGCGGATCAGCACCGACACCTGGATCTGGGGGGCGTCGAAAGGCGCGACCGCGGAGAACCAGGCGTTGAGTCCTTCGCCGGGCGCCGACGGGTCCTCCGCCGTGCCGGTCTTCGCGCCGGCCGGTACAGGGAGGTCCGCGAGTTGCCCGGCGGTCCCGGCCGACGCGGACGCTCGCATGCCTGCCCGGACAGGACCGAGTAGGTCTGCGAACGGTAGGCGCTGCGGTTCCGCTGTCGGGATGGGGGTCAGTTCCGACCCGTACGCCGCAGCGAGCTGAGGCGTCACCATCGCACCTGTGGCGATGCCCGACGTCCAGCGCGCCACCTGAATCGGGGTCGCGCTGACGGTGCCCTGCCCGATACCCATCAACAGGGTCGACCCGGGATACCAGGTGGCCCCGATGCTTCCGACGTTCT
Source organism: Rhodococcus sp. IEGM 1351 (assembly GCF_030056875.1). Classification (NCBI taxonomy): domain Bacteria; kingdom Bacillati; phylum Actinomycetota; class Actinomycetes; order Mycobacteriales; family Nocardiaceae; genus Rhodococcus; species Rhodococcus sp. IEGM 1351. The sequence continues at coordinate 254,201 of NZ_JASHKU010000013.1, forward strand.
CCGGGGTGCCGAGGAATCCCTCGGCCTCGCCGGGCAGGTCGATCCCGGATCGTCGGCCGACGCCCAGTTGCCCCGCGACGTCCGCCATCTTCTCCGGGCCCAGGAGTTCACCGAGCTTGTAGAAGTAGACATTGTCGGACCACTGGATCGCCTGGAGCAGATTGTGCGGGCCCATCGGTTGCCAGTTCCGGAAGGTGTGGCCGCCGTAGGTGTAGGCCGCGCCCGTGTCGACCACCGTGTCCGGCGACAGCACCGGGTATTGGGTATTCGCCGCCGCGACGACGATCTTGAAGGTGGAGCCGGGCGGGACCGCGGTCTGGGTGGCGTTGTTGACCAACGGGCTCGGCCCCGGGGTCTGACTCTGCGCCGCGAGGGCGACGAGGTCGGCCGGAGGTCCGTAGACGTTGTTGTCGGCGCCCGGGACGCTGGCGAGGGCCAGCACGGCTCCGGTCCGCGCGTCCATCACGACGGCGGCACCGAGGTCGCCCTTGCTGGTTCGCATCGCCTCCACGAGTGCGTCGGTCGCCAGGTTCTGCACCCCGATGTCGAGGTGCAGGCGCAGATCATGGCCCCGCACCGGGTCCACGCGTTCGCCGGTCGCTACCGGATGCCCGGACGGATCGACGTACACGCACTGTTTGCCGTCGCTGCCGCGGAGCAGAGCGTCGTACTGCTTCTCGAGTCCCGCCTTGCCGACCCGGGACCCGAGCGCGAGATGCGGCCAGCGTTCCATGTCGTCTGCGTCGGCGACTCCGACATGCCCGAGGACGGAGGCGAGCACGGCACCGTACGGATACTGTCTGCGGCCGGACGGCACCACGAGCACACCGGGAAGTCGCGCATCCACGATGCGGCGAGCCTGGTCGGGCGCGACTCTGCCTACCGCCACCTGAGACTCCCCCTCGCCACCGGCCTCGATCAGGTCCGCCAACTCGTCGGGAGACGTGGCGAGCAGAGCGGCCAACCGGCTGCGGGTGTCGTCGTTCTCCTCGAACATCCGAGCGACCACCGCCACGGCGTACTCGGCGACATTGACCGCGAGCGGAATTCCGTTGCGGTCGAGGATCAGTCCGCGCTCTGCGGGCAGGCGGATGCACCGCATCATCTGCTGATCGCTCATCGCCCGGAATTCTGCACCCCGGTCGTGCTGCAACTGCCAGGCGAACACCGACATCGCGACGAGTGCCGCGGTCATCGTCAGGGTGCCCGCCGACATTCCGCGCGGGCGGCGTCGCCGTCGGGGATCCGGGGTCCACAGCGGTCGCGCGACGCCGTCTCGGCGCACCGCGAGCACCAGTCCGATGGCGACGAAACCGACGATGGCGGCGGTGCCCCCGTAGCTGAAGAGCGGAATCGGCATGCCGGTATGGGGCAGAAGCGACAGACTCTGACCGATCGACACCAGCGCGTGGATGCCGAACAACGCGCCGATTCCGGCCGCAACGAGTGCGGCCTCGCGAGTGCGCGCCGTGCGCGCGGAGAGTGCAGCCCGCCACACGATGACCGAAGTTGCCACCACGACAGCCAAGCCGGCGGTCAAACCCCACCCGTACACCAGGCTGGCGAACGCGAGATCGTGCTCCGATTCGGGAAGATACTCGGCCCGCACCGCGTACATCGGGTCGCGCGCCAGCCCCCACAGGCCACCGCTGCCGATCGCGATGTTCGCTTGTAACTCGGCCCATCCCGCGCCGGCGGGGTCGGCGTTGCTCGACAAGAACACGTGGACCCGTTCGAGTTGGTAGGGGCGGAGGAAGAGCACGGCCAGCGGAAGCGACGCGAGACCCAGCACGAACAGCGGAACCAGAGGCAGCAGCGGGACGCGGGCGAGGATGAGCATGAATCCCGCCGTCGCAACGAGGACGACGGCAGTCGACAGGTCGGGTTGGAGTGCGACGAGTGCAATGGGTACGCCCCCGATCACCAAGGTCGCGACGAATCGTGCCGGCGTGAACCCACCGGCGAGCATGCTCGCGGGCACGAGAACCAGGGCGAGCTTGGCCAGTTCGGACGGCTGGACGGTGAATACGCCGAAGTCCAGCCAGCGTTGAGCACCCTTGGTCGCGACCCCCGCGAGCGGCACGACCGCCAGCAACACGGTGGCCACGGTGAACACTGCCCAGCCGAAGGCGCGGAGATCACTCATCCGCAGACGGGACACCACATACATGATGCCGAGACCGGCAACGGCGAAGAGCGTGTGGCGAACAGCGTCTGCTGTCTTCCCTGTCGAGAGCAAATTCAGAAGGCCGAGCACGACGAGAACGATCGCCGCACCGACGATCCACGGGTCGGATTCGTGCTTGTCATCGTGCTTGTCATCATGCTTGTCGTCGTGCATCCCACCCCTCCCCCGGCGCTCAGCAGCGAGCGTTTTCGGCGGGCACCAGCAGCGGCTCGGACGCGGCCGTCGCCGGGGCGCTGGTGACGGCCCCGATGGCGAGCGCGGCGCCCGGCGGCAGATCGGTCCGGACGATGCCGTACACCTGCTGCGACCCGGGCTGAACGGGCAGCGACACGTCACTCCCCGTCCGCACCTCGCCGGAACAGCGGTCGTACACGTTCACCCGCCAGGTCACGGCGCCGACAGCTGCCGCCGGATCCAGGTGAACGTCGACCCGGATCGCGCACGCTTGCCCGGGGCGACACTCACCGTTGGCGCGCGTGGCCGTGACGAGCGTGATCGGGCCCGCGCTCCCGGGGGCACCGACGTCGACGGACGACGGCGCCCGGCCGACATCGGTCGTCGCCGGCGCGGCCTGATCAGCTGGGGGTTCCGGTGGAGGCGGCGACACGGGCCGAATCTGATTCTGCTCCGCGGGATTCACGGGATTCAGGACGGCGTCCCACCCCCGGCGCAGCTCGGACCACACCCGTGGAGCCATCAACGCCGCAGCGACGAGTATCAGGATCGCGATCAGACCGAGCGCTCCCTGCCGCCGCGACGGTCGTCTCCTTTTGCGATGCCACGGATTCCGGACCGGCGGGAACCAGCCTGACGGTGCGAGGGTGGATCCCTCCGCAACATACGGCCAGTCCTGTACGTCCGTCCGCTCCCCCACGACTCGACTGTCAGTACGCGGCCGTCCCATCGTCGCGGCGACGAGCCCGGCGAGTTGGCAGCGCTTCCTGCTCTCCTGTGCCGGGTCGACGTCGGGTGCGATCGCCTGACGAACCCGTTGCCCCAACACATCCAGATCTGTTGTTTCGGCGAGCGATTCGTGCAACCGGTCGGCCAATGCCGAACCGCGACAGTTCGTCGCGATACGTCGGACGAGCTCGGCCACCGCCTCGCTCATGTCGTGCCGTGACGCACTGCCCGTGCACCCGATCGTGAGCTGTCCACTTTCGGACACCGTCACGTCCCGGAGGTGGAGTGGGTAGGGCCCTTCGCTGCGCGCCGGTTCGAGCTGATCGAGCGCATCCGCGACGAGTAGCGCAGCCTGGGCTGGTGTCAGGGCCGCCACCGCAAGAAGTCGTCCGAGTCGGACACCGCGGACACGTTCGTCGTAATCGATGTGTTCGGGCGGGTCGGGGCGGGCATCGGCGGGCTCGGTTCTCCTCGCAAGGAGCCCTGTCACTGCTTCGATCATCGTGCACCCCGACGCTATGCCTCCCGCACGGTTGGGACGACACCGGAGCGGGCGGCGGCGGACCTTGAGTTGGGCTTACTCGCTGCCGAAATCCTTTACGCCTGTGTCATTCCATTTAACTCCGGGCCGCGCTCCGGCGTCCGAGAAATCGCCCCGACCGCTTCGACACAATTGTGTGTCGTCGATCAGACAGCTGGTTCGCCACGGTGCCGGTCAGCTCACGCTCGGCGGTACCCCGAACGCCTGCATCACGACCGCACCCCAGTCCCGCCACATCGGACACGGTGGAGAATCCCGGTGGTCCAGGAACCGGATCACCTCGTCGTCGAACGCAGCCGATGTCGGCAGCGACGAGTGTGCGGCGCGGACCGGGCAGCCATTGCGTTCGACGTCCAGCCGCCAGCCGTGCGGCATCAGTGGAAGATCGGCAGCCGAGGTGATACTCAGAACACGCACCTCCCCGGGCAGCGGCTCGCCGAGAATGGCCTGTGCACTGCCCGCGGTGCCGAGCAGTTGCCGCGCCGCGGGCGTATCGGGGTCGAAGGGGAAGAAGACGATGTCGGTCGCGGGCGCCGCCCACCGCAACAGGTCGCCGAACACCCTGCCCCGTCGGTCGACGTCCGGCGGCGGAAAGCCGAGCGGTGTTTCCGGAAAGACACCCACCAGCACCAGCACGTCGACCCGCGCCCGACCCGTGGCAACCGCCTCCCACGCGATCCAGGCGGCATGGGAATGTGCGGCAACGATCAACGGCCGCTGCAGGTTAGCGGTCTGTTCGGCAAACAACGCGACCTGTTCCTCGACGGGGCGCTGGGTGTCGGCAGGTTCGTACGGGACCCCCGATCTGATCGGACACGTCGAGTCGCGCTGAGGCTGTCCGTCGCCGGGGCCGGCGTAGGAGAAGTAATAGACCTGATCGCATTCGTAACCCAGCCGGTGCACGTCCGCCCGGTGGATGCTCCCCTGCCCCGAACGCGAATTGATTCCGGACATGATGAACAGCGAACCGGCCTGTCGTGACCCGGGTTCCGGATCGTCATAGCGTCGTGTCTGAACGAAGACCACCGACGCCACCGTCACCGCGACGAGGACGGCGACGAATGCGGTAACGGGCCGGGTGAGTGGCGCACGGTCCATCGCCCACACTGTCAGCCCTGTCGCCGCAGCCGAGGCCGGCACGAGCAGCACAGTGAGGGCCGGGGCCCGGTCGGCCAGAGCGCCGAGCGCGAGGACCGCCGCACAGTACGGCACCATCACCTCGATCCGCAGGCCGCGACGCCACGCCCGCGCCATCGCACCGCGTAGGGTGACCCCGCCCTGCCACGGGACCGAGCCGAGTATCAGGACCAGCAGCCCGACCAGCGCCACCGCCGGCCAAAACGCCCGCGAGTACAGCGTCGCGTAGGCGGTTGCGTCACCGAGCGTCGCCAAGAGGACGGGGCCGAACGCCACCGCATAGAACACTGCGGCGAAGCGGAGGCGTCGGGCATCGAGTCCACCGAGAAGCCAGGCCATCAGGATGACCCGCACGGCCGACACCACGGCCAGCAATATCAGGAACTGAGGCCACGAGGCGGTACGTACCAGCAGAAGTCGCAGGTCCGCGAACTGATCCAGCGGCGGCAGCGCAACCAGGTGCAGCAGTCCCGGCCAGACGGGAATAATCCCGCTCGCCGCGAGCACGACGACGAGCACCGCGACGGCGACCAACGGCAACCACCGCGTCCCCTTCGTCGACGTCATATCTTTCGCTGTACTCGCTGTTCGCGGTCCGGCACAACCCATGCGGCGACCACGCAGGACACGCTGTCAGGTCCGCGGCCTGGACAGGGCGAGTGCTCGACGGCCTCGCGAACGTGAGTGGGAACAGCGCCCGGATGTACAGGTGCTCGTCGGTCATTGCAGCCCTCGCTGCGTCGATGCGACCCGGATGTCCTCCCGCCCCTTTCCCCGGCGGTTGGGCAGGCTGGGGTGGCGGCTCGGCTGACCGCTCGACTCCTGAACATGCTTCGGTTCCGGGGCTTCATCCACTCCCCGAACTGAATCTTCACTAGCCGTCACGTTCTCAAACAGAATTATCTGCAGTTCTCTTGGCACTGAATTGGCGAATATTCATACTTGGTCCCGCGATCAAGTGATGCACCTCACATTCACCGATCGCCGCGACGCCCGTCGCGCACAACCCACACCCACAGGCTCAGGAGCTTTACCCGTGAAAATCGGTATCCCCCGCGAAATCAAGAACCACGAATACCGGGTGGCCATCACCCCCGCCGGTGTCCACGAACTCACCGAACGCGGCCACGAGGTGATCATCGAATCCGAAGCCGGCATCGGCTCCTCCTTCGCCGATGAGGACT
>NZ_JASHKU010000140.1:0-259 GCF_030056875.1 Rhodococcus sp. IEGM 1351
GGGGGGGCCGCTCGGTCCGGGCCGGGGCAGCCAGGCCCGCCGGGGGGGGGTACGGCGGGGGCGTGGCCGGGGCAGGAACGGACTCGGCGGCGGCCCGGGCAGGTCCACGTGGAGGACGCGCGCCGCGACCGACAGCGGGGGGGGGTGGGGGCGCCGCCGGCCCGGGCGAGGGGGGGAGGGCCCTCGGGGGGACGGGGGTGGGGTGTCTGCGCGCGGGCGGGGCGTCGCGGTGCGGCAGCACTGGGTCCGTCGGGAGTGC
>NZ_JASHKU010000141.1:0-257 GCF_030056875.1 Rhodococcus sp. IEGM 1351
AAGAAGACAGTTGCGAAGAAGACAGTTGCGAAGAAGACAGTTGCGACGAAGGCGGCTGCGGAGAAGACGGTCGTGAAGAAGCGGGTCGCGCCGAAGGCGCCGGTCACGAGGACGGCCGTGAACAAGGCTCCGGCGAAGAAGTCGTCCAGGGAGATTCGTGAGTGGGCTATCGGGGCGGGTCACGAGGTGTCTTCTCGCGGCCGGATTCCGGCCGAGCTCGAGCAAGCCTTCCATGACGCTCAGGCGAAGAAGGTTCA
>NZ_JASHKU010000142.1:0-256 GCF_030056875.1 Rhodococcus sp. IEGM 1351
CACCTGGCTCGCACCCCCTCCCCGCGGCCCCCCTCGCACCCACAAACCCCCTGCCCCCGCGTCGCGCGCCCCCTCCGCCCCCCCCCGGGTCCCGGCCGGTCCCGCCCGCTCCCGCCCGCCCCCGCCCCGCCGCGCGCACTGGCGCCCGCAGCACAGAACCGCGGCCCTGCACCAAGCGCTCCGCACCCCGACGAGCGCCCCGACCGCACCCGACCGCCCCTCGGGGGAGGACGCGGCACACATCCCGTCCTCGGCC
>NZ_JASHKU010000143.1:0-255 GCF_030056875.1 Rhodococcus sp. IEGM 1351
GTTTCGGTAATAGGGTGTGTCGTTGCGCGTGATTCGCACCGTGCTGCTTGATCATTGATGAATGGCAGGGAAGGAAACCGGGTCGGGCGAGAGCGCGGATGCCCGGAAAGTCAAGCAGCGCGGCGGTCGCCGTGATCTCGACGCGTTGCGTGACCGGCGGATGCGGGCGGCGGAGATGTTTGCCGCAGGACGACGACAGATCGATGTCGCGGTCGAGTTGGAGGTCTCCCAGCAGACCGCCTCACGCTGGCATCG
>NZ_JASHKU010000144.1:0-255 GCF_030056875.1 Rhodococcus sp. IEGM 1351
ACTGCCGCCTGACGAGGTCGTCATGGACCGGTGGCCCGGATCGGCGATGAAGTCCGCGCTTCTTGGCGAACACCGAGAAGATCCGCTGCTGCGAACACAGCCGGTGGACGCGGTTCTCGCCGGCGACGATGCCGTGGGCGGGTAGCTCGTCGGCGATGAACCGGTATCCGAATTCCGGATCGCCGGCGTGGATATCGAGTGCGGCGTTGATCAGATGGGCATCGTCCCAATCCCGTCGGGACACGGGATCGGTGT
>NZ_JASHKU010000145.1:0-250 GCF_030056875.1 Rhodococcus sp. IEGM 1351
ACGAGTTGGTCCAGCCGGGGATCGGGGCGGCCGGCGACGGGGGTGCCGATCACGACGTCGTCCGTGTCGCACAGGCGGGCGAGGAGGACCGCGAAGGCCGCATGCAGAGTCATGAACGTGGTCGCCCCGGTGCTCCGCGCGAGCGCACGCAGGCGGCGGTGTACGTCGGCGGGGATCTCGAATCGGACCGACTGGCCGTGGTGGGTGCGGTGGGTGGGTCGGGGTCGGTCGGTGGGGAGGGGGAGGGTGT
>NZ_JASHKU010000146.1:0-249 GCF_030056875.1 Rhodococcus sp. IEGM 1351
GCGCGGGCGCGTACCCGGCCGCGAGGAGTCCGGGGCCCGGGCGCTTGGGCCCCCTCGCGCCGCGCCACAACGGCGCCAGCTCCACGACCCCCGCACCCGACCGCCGGGACGCCCCCGCCCGCGGACCGGCCCGGGTGCCGCCACGCGGCCCCACCCCCGCCGGCCTCGCACCGCTCGCACCCCCGCCGCGGGACCGGGCCCCCGCGCCGCCGACCGCGACGCGACGGCGAGGTCCTGCCTGTCCCGGGA
>NZ_JASHKU010000147.1:0-247 GCF_030056875.1 Rhodococcus sp. IEGM 1351
AGATTTCGGGATCTCCGAGACCTGCCTGAAGAACTGGCTGCGCAAGGCCGACATCGAGGACGGCACCCGGCCCGGCCTCACACGGGACGAATCCGACGAGCTCCGCGAGGCCCGCAAACGTATCCGGCTGCTCGAACAGGAGGCGGAGGTGATGCGTCGGGCGGTGGCCTACCTATCGCGCGATGTCAACCCAAAATGGGGGCACCTCCCTGCACGGAGTGCTTGGGGGAATGTTCCCGCTGGTCCG
>NZ_JASHKU010000148.1:0-246 GCF_030056875.1 Rhodococcus sp. IEGM 1351
TCTGTTTCCAAATCTGCTTCGGAAATGCGGTGAACGCCAACAGGTCCGGTCGTGCCGCCTCGAGGTGGTCGGCGACCTTCGGTAGCTTCTCGGCGAGTGCGTTGATGACCCGATCATATTGGGCATGAACAGAATCCGCGTCCGGCTGGTCGTACACCGAGTGCAGCAACGTCTTCACCCAAGGCCACGACGCCTTCGGGGTCACCGTCATCAGGTTCGTCGAATAGTGCGTTCGGCACCTCTGCC
>NZ_JASHKU010000149.1:0-244 GCF_030056875.1 Rhodococcus sp. IEGM 1351
GGGCCGGACCGATAGGAGTCTCCGCGAGGGTGCTTGCGGGGTCGGGGGGGGGGTATCGGTCGTCTCCGTGCGCGGGGGGGGTGGTCGGGTCGGGGGCGGCGGCGCTGGCGGCGCGCCCGTCGCGGCGGGGACGCGACGAGACCAATGGGCGCGCAGGTGCCCCCGGGCGTGAGGGGCTCGCCGGCGGGCGGGGCAACCACCAGTCGACCCCCCCGCTCACTCATGCCTTGAGCCCGCTCCACGC
>NZ_JASHKU010000014.1:0-191510 GCF_030056875.1 Rhodococcus sp. IEGM 1351
CACCTGGTGAACAGGGATGTGGACCGACAGGAGCAATGACGATGGCATTGACGTTGGGGATCGACGTGGCTGTCTGGGCGGAGCATCAGGCGACGCGGGCCCGTGATGGTGCCACGGTATGGCGTGGCCGGAAGTTCTGGACACGGCTGGCCTATCTGGAACGGATGTGGGCGGACTTGGACCTGCCCGATCCGGCTGAGCTGACCGTGGTGGTCGAGCCGACCCGGAACGCGTGGATCGTGCTGGCGGAGTGGTTCCGTCGCCACGGTGCACGCGTGGTGATGGTCACGACCGCCCAGTCGGCCGACCTGCGTAAGTACTACTCCAAGCACACCAAGAACGACCGGATCGACTCCGAATTGCTCGCCCGACTGCCCTTGCCGGCCTTCGCCGAGCTCGCTGAGGACATCGCCCACGAAGCCGAGCAGGCATTGTTCCTGACCCGTCAGATCAAGCAGATCGACGAGCGAGTCGCGAACCTCTACGCCGACGCCGACCCGGCCGGCATCGTTGCCTCTGCTCCCGGCGTGGGGGCGGTGATCAGCGCGGTCATCGCTGGACGGATCGGCGACCCGCACCGGTTCACGTCCCTGGCCGCGATCCGCGCGTATACCGGTCTGGTTCCCAAGGTCAGCCAGTCCGGGGTGAGCAAGGTCGAGTCCTCGATCACCAAGGCCGGGATCCGCTGTTGCGTGAGGTGCTGTGCACCGCTGCCGACCAGGCTCGCAGGGTCGATCCCCAGTTCGCGGCGAAGTACCAGCGGTTGATGGTCGGCGACCGGCATCACGAGTCTGCGATCTGTCATCTGGCCACCCATCTGGTCACCCGGATCGCCGCCTGTATGCGTGCCGGCCAGCGGTACGCCTTGCGGGACGTCGACGGCACGCCGATCACCGAGGCCGAGGGCCGGGCGATCGTCACGGCGCGCTACAAGATCGACCCGCGGCGGCGCAAAAATGTCCGTTACAAGCGGATGCGTGAGCGCCGCAAGCAGGCGGCGGGCCAGGAGTCCCAAGAGTCGCGATGGTCTCCAACAGCCCAGCCCGCCATGACCAAGCCTACGAGCCGCCAGGTGGCTTGACCTCCGTCAGGAACTCAATCACCGCCCGAACCACGCCACCGGCGAACCGGCCCTCGGGCGCGCCGTCGAGCATCCGGCTCAACCCCGCCTGCTGCCCCCCGGACTCGAATCGCGATCCATGCATACCTCGATACACCGCACCAGAAGTGCTGTCCCGCAACATCTTTTCGGATCGACCAGCGACGCCCCTTACCCTGTCGAGCCAGACATCCGGCAATACACTGCCACCACCCGCTCCGGCGTCGCTCCCACACACTCCCATCCGGGCCTGCCCAGATCAGAATCGAGCTCCGCGCGGTCAAAGATTCGGTCACCCGGACCTGTGCGCCGAGAAGGCCACCGGCCCACCCATGCCGCCTTGCACTGCCCAACCACCGACATCCCCGACGGCCCGCGATGATCGCGGTGAAGAAGAAGTATCAGGCACTGATGATGATCGACGAGGCGCACAGCATCGGGGTGCTCGGCGCCACCGGCGGGGGCATCGGCGAGCACTTCGCCGTCGACCGCGACGACGTCGAACTGTGGTCCGGCACCATGTCGAAGGCCCTGGCCGGCTGCGGCGGCTACGTCGCGGGCAGCGCCGCGCTCATCCGCTACCTGAAGTACACGACACCCGGTTTCGTCTACAGCGTCGGGATGACGCCGATGAATGCCGCGGCGTCCCTGGCCGCGATCCGACAGATGCGCGCCGAACCCGAGGCGCTCGACCGGTTGCGTCGCAACTCCCGGCTCTTCCTGCAGCTCGCCACGGACTCCGGAATCGATACCAAGGACACCGAGGACACCCCGGTCATCCCGTGCATCGTCGGGGATTCACTCCGCACCCTCGCACTGTCCAAGGCCCTGCTCCGGCGCGGCATCAACGTGAACCCGATCCTCTACCCGGCCGTGCCCGAAGACCTCGCGCGGTTGCGCTTCTTCGTCACCTCGTGCCACACGGAGGACCAGATCCGGTCCACGGTGGCCGCTCTCGCCGAAGAACTCGCCACGCTCGTCGCGGCGGCGTAGCGCCGTGCCCGGCCCCCTCCGGCTGTTCTGCTTCCCTCACGCCGGCGGCGGATCCTCGACGTACCGCCACTGGCACCGCGCCCTGAGCCCGCACGTGTCGGTGTGGCCCGTGCAGCTGCCCGGACGGGAGAGCCGTGCCGGCGAGGCCGGGTTCACCGACGTCGAGTCCCTCGTCACCGCACTCGACTCCGAACTCGCCGAACACCTCACGGAGCCGCACGTCTTCTTCGGGCACAGCATGGGTGCGCTGGTGGCGTACCGGCTCGCGTGCCGCCGGCGCGCGGCCGGGCAGCCGCTCCCACGGGCGCTGCTGCTCTCCGGGTACTCGGCGCCGCACCTACCCTCGCCGCTGCCACCGGTCGACGACCTGGACGACGCGCCACTGATCGAGTTGCTGCGCATCACGGGCGGTCTGCCCGCCGACCTCCAGGCCCGGCCGGCGTGGCGGGACCGCTGCCTCCCCGCGCTGCGGGACGATCTCCGCCTCTGCACCGGCTACCGCGATCCGGGCGACCCGCCGCTTTCCTGTCCGGTGCATGTGCTCGGCGCGGACGCCGATCCGCTGGTCGGCGAGCGGGATCTGCACGCCTGGGAGCGGCACACCACCCGGCTGCGCGAGGTGCACATCATGCCGGGCGATCACTTCTACCTCGAGCACACACCCGAACACCTCTTCGGCGTGCTCCGCCCGTTACTGCGTCGCTACGCCGTGTCGGAGTCGGTCAGTGAGTCGGCGGGGTGACGGGCGGCGGCAGCTGCCCGGGCGCTCCCCCCGGATCCAGCGGCGCATGCTCGTCGGCGCCACCGGACGTCGCGAGCGGTCCCGGACCGTCGACTGGACGACGGGCCTCGACCTCCGCGGCCCGGACGGCCTGCGCGATCGCCGGGTCGGACTTGGTCTCGAACCAGTCGGCGACTTCTTCCGAATCGTCCTCGGGCTTGGGCAGATCCTCCTCCGTGGTGGACGGCTCGTACCGGAACACCCCGTCCTGCCCCTGCGCGCCGAGGGTCTTCGCGAACCCCTTGAGGGCGTCACCGAAGTCGCTGGGCACCAGCCACACCTTGTTCGCGTCGCCCTGCGCCATCTGCGGCAGCGTCTGCAGATACTGGTAGGCGAGGAGTTCGGGGGTGGGCTTGCCGGATTTGATTGCGGCGAACACCTTTTCGATCGCCTTCGCCTGGCCCTGCGCCTGCAGGTACTTCGCGGCTCGGTCGCCCTGCGCCCGCAGGATGCGGGACTGCCGCTCACCCTCCGCGGTGAGGATCGACGCCTGCTTCGCGCCCTCCGCGGCGAGGATGCGGGACTGCTTGTCGCCCTCCGCCGTCTTGATCGCCGACTCCCGATGCCCCTCGGCGGTGAGGATGGTGGCCCGCTTCTCGCGGTCCGCCTTCATCTGCTTCTCCATCGACTCCTGAATCGACGGCGGCGGATCGATGCTCTTGAGTTCGACCCGGGCGACGCGCAGACCCCACCGGCCGGTGGCCTCGTCCAGCACACCGCGCAGCTGCCCGTTGATGGAGTCACGCGAGGTGAGCGTCTCCTCCAGCGTCATGCCGCCGACGACGTTGCGCAGCGTGGTGGTGGTCAACTGCTCGACACCGACGATGTAGTTGCTGATTTCGTACACCGCGGCCTGCGGGTTGGTGACCTGGAAGTACACGACGGTGTCGATGTTCAGCGTCAGGTTGTCCTGGGTGATCACCGGCTGCGGCGGGAACGACACCACCCGTTCACGCAGATCCACCTTCGCTCGGATACGGTCCGCGAAGGGGATCAGGAACGTCAGCTGACCCGACACGGTCCGCGCGTACCGGCCGAGTCGCTCGATCACCGCGGCCTCGGCCTGCGGCACCAGCGCCACCGATTTGGCCACCACCAGGGCGACGAACAACACGAGCACGATCAACACGATGAGCGCTGCCATCTAGGGTCCCCTCCATACGACGGCGGTCGCGCCGTCAATTTGCATTACCGTCACGGTCGTCCCCGGTGGATACACTTCCGTGCTGTCGAGCGGGCGGGCCGTCCAGACGTCGCCGCCGAGCTTGATCTGCCCTGCGTGTTCGGCGACCTCCTCGAGCACCAGGGCCTGCTTGCCGGTCAGCGCCTCGATCCCGGTCGGGGTCGGTGGCGGGGTCTCGAACTTACGCAACAACACCGGCCGCACCCCGAGGATCAGGGCGAGGGACAGCACGCCGAAGATCACCGCGTCGACCCAGACCGGGAAGTCGGTGATCGCGGTAACCCCGGCCGTGGCCAGCGCACCGCCCGCCAGCATGAGGAGGAAGAAGTCCCCCGTCAACGCTTCCGCGGCGGCGAGCAGCACCCCCGCTACCAGCCAAATCAATGCAGCCACAACACCATCTAACCAGAATCTCCGGAACCGACGGTGACGAAGTCGACCAGCTGTTCGACCGCCCCGATCAGTGGTGCCTCGAGGTCGCGGAACGAGTTGACGGCCGAATAGACCCGGCGCCAGCCGTCGCGCGGTGTCCCCCACCCCAATTCGCGGCACACCCCGGTCTTCCAGTCCTCACCGCGCGGGATCTTCGGCCACGCCTCGATGCCCACCGCCGACGGGCGGACCGCCTCCCACACGTCGATGAACGGGTGCCCGGTCACGAGCACGTTCGGCCCGAGCCCCTGGGTCAGCTGCGTCTCCTTCGATCCGGTGACGAGGTGATCGACGAGGACACCGACGCGCCGTCCGGGGCCGGGCCGGAACTCGGCGAGCCGTTCCCCCAGATTGTCGAGACCCTCGAGGTGCTCGACGACGACACCTTCGACGCGCAGGTCGTGCCCCCACACCCGTTCCACGAGGGCGGCGTCGTGCACGCCCTCCACCCAGATCCGGCTCGCCAGCGCCGTCCGGGCCCGCAGCCCCTCCACCTTGGTGGATCCCGACGCCGATCGGGTGGTCACCGGTCCGGCGGGCTTGGCCGCCGGGCGGATCAGGGTGACCGGTTTCCCGTCGATGAGGAACGCCGCCTCCCGCATCGCGAACAACCGGGTGCGCCGCGCCCCGTCCTCGAGGCGGACGAAATCGCCGTCGTAGGTGCGCTCGAACCCCACCACCGCCCCGCAGAAACCGGTGCCCGCGTCCTCGACCACCAGGTCCCGCTCGGCCGGGACCGTCGGCGTCACGGGCTTCCTCGCGCGTGGGTGTCCGGAAAAGATGTCGCCGTATCTGTCGCCTCCGCTCACGGGCGCTGACGCTATGCCAGCGGCGCCGTTACGCACACGCCGCCACGCCGACATATGCTCGTTTATCGTGACTTCACCCAGCGCCACTCTCACCGTGTGGGCCAGTTCCTGGCTCGCCGGGAACAGTGCACCCGACGACGTCATCGACGCCCTCCACGCGTGGGCGCCGATGCATCTGGCCTGCGCCGAGGACGAGGGGACGGCCGGCCGCACCGGGCTGCCGTGGCCCCACCCGCAGGACGCCGGAGTGACGGCGCTGCTCCAGACGATGCGCCGCTCCGTGTCGCAACCCGAGACCGAGATCCGGCTGGTCCTGCCCGGGCCGGGCGACGTGCGTGGGCTTCCCGCGGGCACCGAGTTCGCGTCCGCCGCGATCAGCGCGGGCGAGGGTGTGCTCGTCGGACCGCCCGGCCGGTCCGGAACGGGGCTGGTCCCGCACGTCGAGGGTCCGGACGTGCTGCGCTGGACGGTGTCGACGATCGAGCGGCTTCCCCTCGACGCCCACCACACCGGACTGGGTGAGGCAGAGTTCACGATGCGGCAGGCGGTGCGGGACGCCGCGGCCGCGCTCGAGGCGCTGCACATGCTCGATTCCGGTTTCGGCGCCGACCCGCGCGCGCTGATCGCCGACGCGCTGGCGCAGTCCGCACGGCACCGGTATCCGGCGACGATCGCCCCGCGGGCGCTGCGGATCCTGGACTCGGCCGATCAGGTGGCTGCGATCCTCACGGTCGCCGAGCAGATGGCCCCCGCGCGCACCGTGTCCGCGTCGAGTGCGGCCACGCTCGAGGATCTGCTGCGGCCCCTGCGTTCGGCGGTGCGTTCGGCGCGCACCGCCGCCGTCAACGCGTGTGCGCGGGACGGCCTGACGGCCTGACCACGGTCTTGCAGCAGTCGACCGCGCAGGACTGACCGTCCAGGGTCGAACCGAGCAGCGGCTCGGAACCGAGCCGCGCGGCGGGTGTGCCGGCCAGTTGCTCGGCCACGAGTGCGACGACGAGTTCGGCGAACCGCCGATCCGTTCCGGGGGTGGCCGCGCGTACGAAGTCGATGCCGAGTTCGGCCGCCTTGTCCCGGGCCTCGGTGTCGAGATCCCACACCACCTCGAGGTGGTCGGACACGAATCCCACCGGGCACACGATCACCGCGCCCACACCGCGGCCGGCGAGGGCGTCCAGGTGGTCACAGATGTCCGGTTCGAGCCACGGCACCTGGGGTGGCCCGGACCGGGACTGCCACACCAGGTCGAAGTCGTCGAAGCCGGCGGCGTGGGCGGTGAGCCGGGCCGCCTCGGCCACCTGCCGGCTGTAGAGACGACCACCCTCCGCGGGCGGTCCCGCGTTGACGTCAGCGGACACCGGCACGGAATGCGCGGTGAACACCAGGCGCGCGGCGGCCCGGCACCCGGCGGGGAGCTGCACCGCGGCCTCGCGGACGGCGTCGGCGAACGCCCCGATCAGCAGCGGGTGGTCGTAGTACTGGCGCAGCTTCAGCAGGTGCGGAGCCCCCTCCCCGGCTGCGGCCCGCGCCCGCGCCCGCGCGACGTCCTCGTGGTACTGCCTGCAGCCCGAGTACCCGCCCCACGCCGACGTCGGGAACACGAGGGCCGACCGCACCCCGTCCTCACCCATCCGGGCGACGGTGTCCTCGACCATCGGGTGCCAGTTCCGGTTACCGAAATAGACGGGCAGATCCATTCCAGCGCTTACCAATTCGGATTCGACGCGGGAGATGATGTCGCGATTCAGAGCGTTGATCGGCGACACGCCCCCGAAATGCAGGTAGTGCTCGGCGACCGCGTCCAGACGTTCGGGCGGCACCCCCCTGCCCCGGGTCACGTTCTCCAGGAACGGGCGCACGTCGGCGGGCTGCTCCGGACCCCCGAACGACAACACGAGAAGGGCATCGAACCGGGAACCGGAACCGTCCGTCGAATTCGCAGCGATCATGATCCCCATCTTCCGTGGTGCCGTTCGGGGCGCACTCCCCGGGTAGTGCCCTAGCCGGCCATCGCGTGGGCGCCACCGTCGACGTAGATGATCGACGCGGTGGTGCCGGGCAGCCAGTCGGACAGCACGGTGCACACGGTCTTCGCGACCGGCTCCGGGTCGTCGACGTTCCAGCCGATGGGCGCCCGCTCGTCCCACGCCGTGTTGAGTTCGTTCATCTGCTTGGCGTCGTCGGTGGCGGTGCCGGCGATGGCCTTGGCGGCGAGGGTCTTGATCGGGCCCGCCGCGACGAGGTTGGAGCGGATACCGCGTTCGCCGACCTCCTTGGCGACATACCGGTTCACCGACTCGAGGGTCGCCTTGGCGACACCCATCCAGTTGTAGAACGGCACCGCGCGGGCGGGATCGAAGTCCATGCCGACGATCGACGCGTTGTCGTTCAGCACCGGCAGCAGCGCCTTCGACAGCGACGCGTACGAGTAGGCGGAGACCTCGAACGCCACTCCCACATCGGACCACGGTGCGTCGAAGAACGGGCTGCCCAGGCAGGACCGCGGCGCGAACGCGATGGAGTGCACGACGCCGTCGACGCCCTCGGGTGCGATCTCCCGGATGCGGTCGGCGAGGCTGGCGAGGTGCTCCGGGTTCTGCACGTCGAGTTCGAGCGCGGCCGGCACCGGCTGCGGCAGGCGCTGCGCGATGCGGTCGATCAGCCGGAGACGGTCGAAGCCGGTGATGATCACCTTGGCGCCCTGTTCCTGGGCGACCTTGGCGACGTGGAACGCGATGGACGCGTCCGTGATGATGCCGGTGACGAGAATGGTCTTACCTTCGAGCAATCCGCCCATGAGGTGTCCTCCTGTGAAGAAAAAGTCCGGGAAGTGGAGTGGGGAGAGCTAGTGGCCCATGCCGAGGCCGCCGTCGACGGGGATCACCGCGCCGGAGACGTAGGCGGAATCGTCGGAGGCCAGGAAGCTCACCACCGCGGCGACCTCCTCGGGCTTGCCCTGCCGCTGCAGCGGGACGGCGCCGGTGATCATGTCCTTGTACTTCTCGTCGAGTACCGCGGTCATGTCGGTGTCGATGAATCCCGGGGCCACCACGTTCGCGGTGATCGAACGGGAACCGAGTTCACGGGTCAGCGACCGCGCGATACCGACCACGCCGGCCTTCGACGCCGCGTAGTTCACCTGGCCGGGACCACCGGCCAGACCGACGACCGACCCGAGGAACACGAACCGGCCGAACCGCGCCCGCAGCATCGACCGTGTCGCCCGCTTCGCGACGCGGAACGCGCCGGTCAGGTTGGCGTCGACGACGGAGGTGAACTGTTCCTCGGTCATCCGCATGATCAGCGTGTCGTCGGTGATGCCGGCGTTCGCGACGAGAACCTCGACGGGACCCTGGTGCGCTTCGACCTCCTTGAAGGCGCGGTCGACCGACTCGGTGTCGGTGACGTCGCACTGGACGCCGAACAGGCCGTCGGGCACACCCGAACCGCGGTGCGTGACCGCGACTTTGTGGCCGTCCGCCGCGAGGCGCTGCGCGACAGCGAGGCCGATCCCGCGGTTGCCGCCGGTGACGAGCACCGACCGAGGAGTGGACACCGTCCCAACTGACGCGTCAGTAGTTTGTGGGGTAGACATGGGGATCAACCTATCTGTTCAGATGTGCAGGAGTGGAAGCGCGGGGCCGCGGTGGAACGCAGATCACGGCAGCCGTTGACGCAGGACCAGCGCGAGGATCAGCCCCGCCGTGGCGGACAGGACCCCCAGCACGAGCCAGGGGCGGCTGGCGTCGCCGCGGGTGGTCTCGAACCCGATCTGCTCCTCGAGGGTGTCGTAGACGTCGCGCAGTTCCTCCAGGCTCGAGGCCGTGAAGAAGCTGCCCCCGGAGAGATCCGCGATCTCCCGCAGTGACGGATCGTCGACGGGCACGGGGATGCGTTCGTCCTCGATCTCGACCTTGCCGTAGCTGGTGCCGAACGAGATCGTCGAGATGGGGACGTCCTTGTCTTTCGCCTGCCGGGCCGCGGTGAACCCGCCGCGCGGATCGTCCGGGTTCTCGGGCACCGTCTGCTTGCCGTCCGAGAGCAGCACGATGCGGGCGGGCGGGGCCTGATCACTGCCGCCGAGCACCGCGGCCAGCGTGTCGATCGACTGCAGCGACGTGAAGATCGCCTCACCGGTGGCGGTCCGCTCGCTCAGCTGCAGATTGTCGATCGCGACCTTCGACGCCTCCCGGTTGGTGGTCGGCGACACCAGCACCGAGGCCGTGCCGGCGAACGCGACGAGACCGAGGTTGATGCCGGGGGTGAGCCCGTCGGCGAACGACTTCGCGGCGTCCTGCGCGGCGGCCAGCCGGGTCGGTTCCACGTCGGTCGCCTTCATCGACAACGACACGTCGATGACGAGGATCACGGTCGCCCGGTTCCGTGGAACCCGCTTGTCCTCCGTCGGTCCGGCCAGCGCCACACTGAAGAACACCAGCGCCAGCACCATCAGCAGCGCCGGAATGTGCCGGGCCCGGCCAGGCCTCGACGGCGCGACCTTCTCGAGGAGCGCGAAGTTGGTGAACCGGAGGGTGTGCTTCTGCCGCTGACGCTGCACCCACACGTATCCCGCGACCAGTGCCACGACGATCAGGAGGAAGAGCAGCCACCACGGCGAGGTGAACTGGGAAAGGCTCACCGGCGGGACCTCTGGTTCGTCGCGGTCCCGTAACTGTGCTTCCGGGCGGACACGAACCGCACGACGTCCGAGATCCAGTCCCGGTCGGTCCGCAGACTGAGCAGCGGTGCGCCGCAACGCCGCAACGACTGCTCCACCTGCAGGCGGTGCTCGTCGGCGGCCCGCGCGAAGTCGGCGCGCAGTTGCGGTGTGGTCGTGAACTCGCGGGTCCGTCCGGACTCCGGATCGTGCAGCACTACATCCCCTATGTCGGGTAATTCCAGATCTCGCGGGTCGAGCACCTCGACACCGAGTACGTCGTGGCGGCCCGAGATCGCCCGCAGCGACCGCTCCCAGTCGATTGGTCCGAGGAAGTCACTGATGACGACGGCCAGACCGCGGCGACGCTGGGGTCGGCGCAACGACTCCACCGCACCCTGCAGGTCTCCCCGCACCCCGTCCGGGGCGTGCGGGGTGGTCGCGATCTGACGCAGCATCGCCTGCGCGTGGATGCGGCCTCCGCGGGCCGGGATCCGGGTGGTCTGGGCGCCGGTCGAGACGATCGCCCCGATCCGGTTCCCGCCGCCACTGGTCAGGTGCGTGACGGCGGCGGCAGCGGCCACCACGAGGTCCCGCTTCTCGCAGTCGGCGGTACCGAAGTCGAGGCTCGACGACAGATCGACGACGAGCCACGTCTCGAGTTCCCGGTCGGCCACCGACTGCCGGACGTGCGGGTGCGTCGTCCGGGCGGTCACCGACCAGTCCATCTGACGCACGTCGTCGCCCGGCTGGTACTCGCGCGCATCACCCGGTTCGGAGCCCGGTCCCGGGATCAGGCCCAGGTGGTCGCCGTGCAGCACGCCGTCGAGCCGGCGGCGGACGGTCAGTTCCAGCGTCCGCAGCGCCGCGGACAGTTTGGGATCACGGAGTTCGCCGGAGCGAAACGACGGCGGCGGGCCGGAGCTCTGCGCACCGGCGGTACGCGCACTCACCGTGGCTGGCTCATCGCCGTCGGTCCGGGCACCGACGTGGACGGGACCGGCGGTCCGTGGTGACCGGCGGGAGCGGCCGGGACCGTCGTCGGCTGTGCGGCGATCTGCGGCAGACCCACGGTCTGCAGCACGCGGGAGATGACGTCGTCCGGGCTGACCTCGTCGGCGAGAGCGTCATAGGACAGCACGAGACGGTGACGCAGCACGTCCGGGATCACCTCGAGCACGTCCTGCGGCACCACGTAGTCACGCCCGCGCAGCAACGCCAGCGCCCGGGCCGAGGAGATGATGCCCAGCGTCGCGCGCGGAGACGCGCCGTACGCGATCCAGCCGTCGACCTCGGGGAGACCGAACTCGGCCGGTGTGCGTGTGGCCGCGATGACCCGGACCACGTAGTCGACGAGCGCATGGTGCACGAAGACACCGCTCGCGACCTTCTGCAGGCGGACGAGCTCCTCGGGATCGAGGACCTGGTGAGGTTCCGGCGCATCGACACCCATCCGGTAGACGATCTCGCGCTCCTCCTCCACCGTCGGGTAGTCGACGAGGATCTTGAACAGGAAGCGGTCGCGCTGCGCCTCCGGCAGCGGGTACACACCCTCGTTCTCGATCGGGTTCTGCGTCGCCATCACCAGGAACGGGTCGGGCATGTGGTACCGCTTGCCGCCGATCGAGACGTGCCGCTCGGCCATCACCTCGAGCAGCGCCGACTGCACCTTCGCCGGCGCGCGGTTGATCTCGTCGGCGAGCACGAAGTTCGCGACGACGGGACCGAGTTCGGTGTCGAACTCCTCGCGCCCCTGCCGGTAGATGCGCGTACCGATCAGGTCGGTGGGCACCAGGTCGGGGGTGAACTGGACACGCGAGAAGGATCCGCCGACCACCTTCGCGAACGTCTCGACGGCCAGGGTCTTCGCGACACCCGGCACACCCTCGAGCAGCACGTGCCCTTTCGCGAGCAGACCGACCAGGATCCGCTCCACGAGCCGGTCCTGCCCGACGATCACGCGCTTGACCTCGTAGATCGCGCGTTCCAGCATCTGGACGTCGGCGGCGAGACTGGGCGCGACAGTCTTCGCCGTCGCGCTCTGCGTGCCCGTGTTCTGTGAGGGTGCATTCGGCGCGGTGACGTTCTGGGGACCCGATCCGTTGGCCGCACCCCCGTTCTTCACACCTTCGGGAGCGGCCTTCGCGGGCGACTCCTTCCGGGCTGCACCCTCCGATACCGCATCATCACGTGAGGTCACCAAGAATCCACCGCTTTCACCTAGATCGTTCCGCCCGTTCACGTACTTGCTCAACTATTCCAGGTGCAAGCAACCCCCGCCGCAACCAAGCACGATCCGCACTGCGGACTACTTCATCGACATCATGGATCACGACACCATACGGACAGCGTAAGGGGTCATGCCGTCCCATCGCACCGGGGAGATCTTGACGACGTCCCCCGACTCGGGGGCCTCGAGCATCTGGTCGTCTCCGAGATACAGGGCGACGTGCTGGCTGGCGTTCGGGCCCCAGAAGATCATGTCGCCGCGCTGCATCTCCTCCGAGGGAACCTGCTCGCCCGCGGTGTATTGATACCCGGTGTAGTGCGGCAGGGAGATGCCGATCCCAGCGAACGCGTAGATCATCAGACCGGAGCAGTCGAAACCGACCTTGTTGAAGTCGCCGTAACTGTCGGCGACACCGCCGTCGCGGATGCCGAGGGTGGGGCCGTTCTCGTCGCCGCCGCCCCACGCGTACTCCACACCTATCTGGGACAGTCCCCGATCGATGACGGTCTCGATGGCCTCGCTGCCGGTCAGGTCCTCACCGCTGGTCGACGGCTTCGATTTGGGGGTGGACTTCGGCGTGGTCGTCCCGCCGTCGGCCGAGGAGTCGGAGTCCTCGTCTTCCGAGTCCTCCTCGATCGTGGTGTGCGCGCGCTGCCCCGCGGCGAGTTCCGCGGCGCGCTGTCGAGCCGCCTCGTTGGCGGCCACCCGCGCCGCGGCCTGCGTCGCGGCCTCCCGGGCCGCGGCGGCGATCGCAGCCTTCTGCGCGTCCTCGGCGCGTTTCTGGTCCTCCCACGTCGCGTATGCCTCACGCTGCCCCTGCAACCCCGCGACGTTCCCGCGGGCGGCGTCGAGCTGGGCCTGGGCGGCGGCGCGGTTGCTCTCGATCTGCGCCTTCTTGGCCGCCTGGTCCTGCAGCGCCGACCGAGCGATCGCGATCGCCTGCTCCGCCAGCGACTTCTTCGACGCGGCCTGATCGGCGGCCACGTCCGCCTGCTGCTTCGCCTCGCGGGCCGCGGAATCCTTGTTGGCCTGCGCGGTCCGTGCCCGCTGCAGACCCTCGAGCACTACATTCTGGCTGGTGGCCAGGAGTTTCAGAACCTGCGCCCGATCCAGGACGTCGCCGGGCCCCTGGGCGCCCAGGTAGGTCGAGATCGACGAGACGTTGGTGCCCTGCGTGTAGCTCGACCGGGCGTACTTGTCGAAGTCCTTCTGCGCGAGTTCGATCTGCGCGCCGGCGTCGCGCAGCGCCTGCTGTGAGGCCCCGACCACGCCGGCCGCCAGATCGGCGGCGCTGCGGGCGTTCTGCAGATCGACCAGGGCCCGGTTCACGTCCTCACGCTTGATGGCGACCTCGTTGTCGAGCTGAGCGAGCTGCTGATCCGCGGAGGCGACCTGGTTGATCAGTTCGCTGACCTGCCCGAGGCCCGCCGACACCTGGGTCTGGGCCTGCGCGATGTCGTTGTCGGACGGATTCGGCGGCGGGGGTGGCACCGCCGCGGCCAGGCCGGGCGTGCTGGTGATCAGGGCTCCGACGATGCCCAATCCGATCAGGAGTCGCGCCGTGCGAGTGCGCCCGCGGGAGAAGCTACGGTGCCCCACTCCAGCTCGTGCTTGTCGCTTCACAACTCTCTCCCTCGGTTCTGCACCGATCACGCACACCGCGCCGTGCTCGTCGTGGGGAGAAATTTGCGGCAGCCACACCTTCCCGCGCTTCGGCGACACCGATATACACCGGATCGCCGTCACTTTGGACGTCAATCACCAGCCTGCGACACTTCTTCCCCAAGAGCGCCAAATGCACCGTACGACACTTCCGGACTCTATGGAAACTTTAGTCACAAATAACACATGAGTAATTTGACCAGCGGAAATGTCGAACTGTGAATCGTCGGCGCTATTTACGCGCATCGACGCAGGCAGCGGCCACGCGTGGGCGAATCGTGAAATTGCCGCCGAGTTATCCCGGGAATTCGGGAGGAGTCAGGGCTTCGGCCGCTCGTACGACGTGCCGGCCCCCGAAGCGCTGTCGCGCTTTTCTGCCGTGTCGTCACGGGATACGGACGCCCGGCGCGATTTCGCGAAGAACGTGGCAGCCGACGCGATCACGACGATCGCGACGATGACGGCCGTGAACAAGGCCCACGGCGGTCCCGGCTCGATCACCTCGTCGACGAAGTGATTCGCGGAGACCACCGCATCGCCGGTGTAGGTGCGGTCCTGACCCGATTCGAGAAGGACCCGGCTGATCGAATCGCTGTACGTGCCGACCCAGCTGGGACTCAGCACCAGAACGGTGCCACCCTCTTCCGCCCCGACCTCGGTCGCGAGGTCGCGCAGCTGCGAATCGCGGCCGGGATCCTCGTCCAGCACCACGATGCTCAGCTTGATCCCGTGCTCGGCCGCGCGGTCGACCACGGCGGCGAGTTCACTCGCCTCGTCGGACGGCGCCGACACGCCGTCGTCGGACACGTCCGCGACCACGTCGGAGACGTCGATGTCTTCCGGAAGGTCCGTCGACAACGGGAGGGCCGAATGGACGGGGAGCATGACACTGGCAGGAAGTGCGGTGGCGATAGGGGCAGGCATCTCTCATCCGGGTTTGCTGTAGGAACGTAAAGCCTCGCGTGAACACTACGTGAGGAGTCCCCGAAGTTCCGTTCCGTCCGCGCGCGTCCCGCGTCGGGATCGAGGAGAATCGCCGAGGGGTACACGCTCGATTCCCCCCCGAATTCTCACAGGACAAGCGTACTGTTAGACTATCGGAGGTACCGCGGTATGGGCCGATTCCGTCATCGCTAGCACGACAGCGCACACGGATCAGTCGTGCCCGCAGTGCCTGCAGCCGTCGACACAGCCCCGTCGGCGGCGACCCTCATAGACGAGTGGAGCTGACGTGAGCACGAGTATTGATTCGTTCGGCGCCAAAGGCACCCTCGAGGTCGGTGAGAACTCCTACGAGATCTTCCGCCTCTCGGCCGTGCCCGGCACCGAAAAATTGCCCTATGCACTGAAGGTTCTCGCCGAGAACCTGCTTCGCACCGAGGACGGCGCGAACATCACCGCCGACCACATTCGCGCCATCGCGAGCTGGGATCCGTCGGCCGACCCGAACGTCGAGATCCAGTTCACGCCTGCCCGCGTGATCATGCAGGACTTCACCGGCGTCCCCTGCATCGTGGACCTCGCCACCATGCGTGAAGCGGTCACCGCACTCGGCGGCGACCCGAACAAGGTGAACCCCCTCGCACCCGCCGAGATGGTCATCGACCACTCGGTCATCATCGACGTCGCCGGCCGCGCCGACGCGTTCGAGCGCAACGTCGAGATCGAATACTCCCGCAACGGTGAGCGCTACCAGTTCCTCCGCTGGGGCCAGGGCGCGTTCGACGACTTCAAGGTCGTCCCCCCGGGCACCGGCATCGTCCACCAGGTCAACATCGAGCACCTGGCCCGGACGATCATGGTCCGTAACGGCCAGGCGTACCCCGACACCTGCGTCGGCACCGACTCGCACACCACCATGGTCAACGGCCTGGGCGTGCTGGGCTGGGGCGTCGGCGGCATCGAGGCCGAGGCCGCCATGCTCGGCCAGCCCGTCTCCATGCTGATCCCGCGCGTCGTCGGTTTCAAGCTGACCGGTGAGATCAAGCCCGGCGTCACCGCCACCGACGTGGTCCTCACCGTCACCGACATGCTGCGCAAGCACGGCGTCGTCGGTAAGTTCGTCGAGTTCTACGGCAAGGGTGTCGCCGAGGTTCCGCTGGCCAACCGCGCGACGCTCGGCAACATGAGCCCCGAGTTCGGTTCCACCGCCGCGATCTTCCCGATCGACGCCGAGACCGTCAGCTACCTCCGCCTGACCGGCCGCTCCGAGGAGCAGCTCGCACTCGTCGAGGCGTACGCGAAGGAACAGGGCCTCTGGCACGACGCCGACCACGAGCCCGAGTACTCCGAGTACCTCGAACTCGACCTCGGTGACGTGGTTCCGTCCATCGCAGGCCCGAAGCGCCCGCAGGACCGAATCCTGTTGTCGGACTCGAAGAACGCGTTCCGCAAGGACATCCACAACTACGTGGAGGAGCACCACCCCGCGGGTCACTCGCAGCTCGACGAGGCTGTCGAGGAGTCGTTCCCCGCGAGCGATCCCGCCGCCCTGTCGTTCGCCGACGACGGCGCAGTCGACGTGCAGTCGGCCGCCAACGGATCCGAGGGCCGCCCGACCAAGCCGGTCAAGGTTCTGTCCGAGGACAAGGGCGAGTTCATCCTCGACCACGGTGCAGTCGTGATCGCGTCGATCACCTCCTGCACCAACACGTCCAACCCGTCGGTCATGCTCGGCGCCGCCCTGCTCGCCCGCAACGCCGTCGAGAAGGGCCTGTCCGCCAAGCCGTGGGTCAAGACCTCCATGGCACCCGGTTCGCAGGTCGTCACCGACTACTACAACAAGTCCGGCCTCTGGCCGTACCTGGAGAAGCTCGGCTTCTACCTCGTCGGCTACGGCTGCGCCACCTGCATCGGCAACTCCGGCCCGCTGGACGAGCAGATCTCGCAGGCCATCCAGGACAACGACCTCACCGCCACCGCGGTGCTGTCGGGTAACCGCAACTTCGAGGGACGCATCTCCCCCGACGTGAAGATGAACTACCTGGCCTCCCCGCCGCTGGTCATCGCGTACGCCCTCGCAGGCACGATGGACTTCGACTTCGAGCACGACGCCCTCGGCACGGACGCCGACGGCAACGACGTGTTCCTGAAGGACATCTGGCCCTCTCCCCAGGAGATCCAGGAGACCATCAACTCCTCGATCAGCCAGGAGATGTACGTCAAGGGCTACGCCGACGTCTTCAAGGGCGACGAGCGCTGGCGCGGACTGCCCACCCCGGAGGGCAAGACCTTCGAGTGGGACGCCAACTCCACCTACGTGCGGAAGCCACCCTACTTCGACGGCATGCCGAAGGAGCCGACCCCGGTCAGCGACATCAAGGGCGCCCGCGTCCTCGCGCTGCTCGGCGACTCGGTCACCACGGACCACATCTCCCCGGCCGGCAACATCAAGGCCGGCACGCCCGCGTCGCAGTACCTGGACGCGAACGGCATCGACCGCAAGGACTACAACTCCTACGGCTCGCGTCGCGGTAACCACGAGGTGATGATCCGCGGCACGTTCGCGAACATCCGTCTGCGCAACCAGCTCCTCGACGACGTCTCCGGCGGCTACACCCGTGACTTCACCCAGGACGGCGGACCGCAGGCGTTCATCTACGACGCGTCGCAGAACTACCAGAAGGCCGGCATCCCGCTGGTCGTGCTGGGCGGCAAGGAGTACGGCTCCGGATCGTCCCGTGACTGGGCCGCCAAGGGCACCAGCCTCCTCGGCGTCAAGGCCGTCATCACCGAGTCGTTCGAGCGCATCCACCGCTCCAACCTCATCGGCATGGGCGTCGTGCCGCTGCAGTTCCCGGCCGGCGAGTCCGCTGCGTCGCTGAAGCTGGACGGCACCGAGGTCTTCGACATCGAAGGCGTCGAGAAGCTCAACGAGGGTGTCACGCCGAAGACCGTCAAGGTCACGGCAACCCGCGAGAACGGTGAGAAGGTCGTCTTCGACGCGGTCGTGCGTATCGACACGCCCGGCGAGGCCGACTACTACCGCAACGGCGGCATCCTGCAGTACGTGCTCCGCAACATGATCAAGGGCTAGGCGCTATCGCGCCTGTGCGAGCTTTCGGCCCACAGGCGCTACGCACCTGTGAGTGTTTTCGGCCATGACAGGCACGAAGCGCGCACGACCAGTTTCAGGGGAGCTTCGCCGCTGTCCCGATCGAGGTGGTCGTGCGCGCTTCGCGCTTTCGGTGGCCCTCACATGTCGAGGGCCGAAAAACACTCACAGGCCGACGAAGGAGGCACTTTGCCCAAGGTCAGTGAAGACCATCTCGCGGCACGGCGCAGTCAGATCCTCAGCGGCGCCCGCCGTTGCTTTGCCGAATACGGCTACGACGGCGCCACCGTCCGCCGGCTCGAAGAAGTGACCGGACTGTCACGCGGGGCGATCTTCCATCACTTCAAGGACAAGGACGGCTTGTTCCTCGCGCTCGCCCACGAGGACGCGACCAGGATGGCCGACGTGGTCGCACACGAAGGCCTCGTCCAGGTGATGCGGGACATGCTCGCCCAGCCCGAACAGTTCGACTGGCTGGGAACCCGGCTCGAAATCGCCCGACGGCTGCGGAACGATCCCGACTTCCGCAGAAGCTGGTCACAACGGTCGGCGGAACTCACCGAGGCGACCATGGCGCGTCTCGCGCGGCAGAAGTCCGCGGGCCGCCTCCGCGACGACGTCCCGACCGACGTGCTGATCGGCTACCTGGACCTGGTTCTGGACGGCCTCGTCGCACGCATCGCCTCCGGGCACGCCGGCGACAACCTGTCGGCCGTCCTCGACCTCGTCGAGGAATCCGTCCGACGCCGCGACTGACACCGCACTCCCCACCGACACCGGTCAGGTCTTGCGACGGTGAGCTCCGCCTCGTCCGCGGAGCTCCACCTCGGATTCTGCGAGGATGTTGCGGACGAATCCGTACGATCTCCCCATTTCCCGGGCAAGGGAACGAATACTCGCACCGGCCTGGTAGCGCTCCTTCAGCTCCGCCTGCAGATCGGCGCGCGACGGTCCCGTGATCCGAGCGCTCTTGGCGAAGACCCCGATGTCAGCCATGAACTCCTCCAGTCGGCGAGCGACGGTGGTTTCCACGGTAGAGCCCCGTGACGGCGATATCTACGCGCAGTGCTCAGGCGAGCTGGATCAGTTCCAGGTAGTCCTGCGACCAGTGGTCCTCCGTGCCGTCGGGCAGGAGAATGACCCGTTCCGGGTCGAGGGCCTCGGCCGCGCCCGGGTCGTGCGTCACCAGCACCACGGCACCGGTGTAGCTGCGGAGCGCATCGAGCACCTGCTCGCGGGAGACGGGATCGAGGTTGTTCGTCGGCTCGTCGAGCAGCAGGACGTTCGCCGCGGACGACACGAGACCCGCCAGCGCGAGGCGCGTCTTCTCACCACCGGACAACGTGCCTGCGGGCTGCTCGAGCTGCGGGCCGGTGAACATGAACGCACCGAGCAGCGAACGCAGCTCCTGCTCCCCCGTGTCCGGCGCCGCGTGACGAATGTTCTCCCACACCGACGCGTTGTCGTCGAGGGTGTCGTGCTCCTGCGCGAAATAGCCGATCTTCAGCCCGTGACCGGGGACGAGCCCGCCTGCGTCCGGCGTCTCGACACCGCCGAGAATGCGCAGCAGCGTCGTCTTACCGGCACCGTTGAGACCGAGCACAACGACCCGTGACCCACGGTCGATCGCCAGATCCACTCCGGTGAAGATCTCGAGCGAACCGTAAACCTTGGTCAGGTTCTCCGCCATCAGCGGAGTCTTGCCACACGCGGCAGGCTCGGGGAACCGGATCCGGGCCACCTTGTCGGACACTCGTTCCGCGTCCAGGTCCGACATCAGCTTGTCGGCGCGCTTCGCCATGTTCTGTGCCGCCACCGCCTTGGTGGCCTTCGCGCCGAGCTTCGCGGCCTGCGTGCGCAGCGCGCCGGCCTTCTTCTCCGCATTGGCGCGCTCACGGCGGCGACGCTGCTCGTCGGTCGCGCGGGCGTCGAGGTACTTCTTCCAGCTCATGTTGTACACGTCGGCCTCGCCGCGCACGGCGTCGAGGAACCACACCCGGTTCACGACGTCGTTGAGCAGATCGACGTCGTGGCTGATCACGATCAGACCACCCTCGTGGTTCTGCAGGAATCCCCGCAGCCAGGTGATCGAGTCGGCGTCGAGGTGGTTGGTCGGCTCGTCGAGCAGCAGGGTCGTGTCCGACCGTCCGCCGCTACCGTCCGACGCCGCGAAGAGGATGCGCGCCAGTTCGACACGGCGACGCTGACCACCCGACAGGGTGTGCAGCTGCTGACCGAGGATGCGGTCTGCCAGTCCGAGGCTGTTGCAGATGCGCGCCGCTTCGCTCTCGGCCTCGTACCCGCCGAGTGCGGAGAAGCGGTCCTCGAGATTGCCGTACTTGCGCACGGCCTTGTCGCGCTCGGCGTCGTCGACGACTTCCGACATCAGGATCTGCTGCTTCTCCATGTCCCGCAGCAGCGAGTCGAGTCCGCGCGCGGACAACACTCGGTCCTTCGCGAGGACGTCGAGGTCGCCTTCCTTCGGGTCCTGCGGGAGGTACCCGAGATCGCCGGTGCGCACCACGGCACCGGCGTACGCCTCCCCCTCCCCCGCGAGGATGCGGAGGGTCGTCGTCTTGCCGGCACCGTTACGGCCGACCAGCCCGATGCGGTCGCCGGGCTGTACCCGCAAAGCCGGTCCGGGCGCGGACAGCAACGTCCGCACTCCAGCTCGAACTTCCAGGTCGGTAGCGGTGATCAACAAGACTCCTAGGAAAATGACGCTCGCGTTGAATGAGAAAAACTGCGCAAAGAACACACGAACCAGCAATTTTACCCGACCGTCGGCGACTCGGAACACGCCTGCCGGTGATCCCGCTAACGTTCGCCGCCGTATCCGACCCGCAGGAAGCTCTCCGGCCCCTGTGCAGGTGCTTGATGGAAGGTGAGTTGCGTGGTGGTGAGATGCGCAATTGTGGCGAGCCCGTCGGATGGACGAGAAAATTGCCACGGTATTAGTTTGCGAAACCCTGGTGTTCCGTCACGGCCCGACTCATTGCCTTGGCCGGCAACCTGGTTGACGCGAGAGCCCAGCCGATATCCTTTCGCGACATCGCAGGGCGCTTCGTGCTCGCCCCACCCGCGCCACTGCGCCGCGTTCAGCGCTCACGCTCCCCCGCAGCCGCCCGACCCGGCCGCGGCGCACGCTCCCCTGACCTCACCTCCTCCGGTCTGGGATGGCTGTGGTGAGTTCACGGAGATCGCGACCTGTGATTGTGGAGCCTCCACTACCCCGGGATAGCCGGAACGCACCGCGTGAAGTTCGGGAAACTTTGCCGTTCCGTCGGCGTCCGAGTATGGAACCGGGTCGCGTTCCAGCCGATAATTCCGCCGCCGTGACAGGCTGGCGGCGTGACAGTTTCTTCCCGTCCAGCGATCTGGGACGTTGCGATCGTCGGCCTCGGGCCTGCCGGCCGCGCCCTCGCCCACCGGGCCACGGCTCTCGGTTCGACAGTCGTCTCGGTCGATCCACTCCCCCGTAGATCGTGGACCGCGACGTATGCGGCCTGGGAAGACGAACTCCCCGACTGGCTCCCTCGGGACGCCGTCGTCACGAGAACTCCTCGCCCGACAGCCTGGACGATCCGTCGCCATACCATCGACCGCACATATTGTGTTTTGAATACATCAGTACTGCAATCAATACTCGGCAGCGGATGCGGAACCGTTCTTGCAGGTAGAGCCGTAGACCTCTCCCCCACTTCCGTCCAGCTGGACGACGGCTCGACGCTGAAGGCGCACGTCGTGGTCGATGCTCGCGGCACCGGCGACAGCCCCGACCTCGCCCAGCAGACGGCATACGGCGTCGTGGTCGACCCCGACACGGCCGCACATGCGCTGGCCGGCGAGGCCGCTGTGTTCATGGACTGGCGCCGCGACAACGGCACCTCACCCTCGGACGCGCCGTCGTTCCTCTACGGGGTCCCGCTCGCGCAGGACCGTTTCCTGCTCGAAGAGACCTGCCTGGTCGGTCGCCCCCCACTCCCGATCTCGGAACTCGCCACCCGACTCCACGACCGACTCCGACAGCGGGGCATCACCGTGCCGTCCCATTCGGACGTCGAGAGGGTCAGATTCGCCGTCGAGCCACCACCCGAAGCCGGCCGTGCCCACAGCTCGGATCAGGTACGCTTCGGAGCCCGCGCCGGATTGATGCACCCAGGAACGGGCTACAGCGTCGCAGCGTCGCTCCTGTGCGCAGATGTTCTGGCCCGCGATCTTCGTGACGGTTCGAACGCACGACTGTGGCCGTGGAAGGCACGCACCGTCGCGTCGCTGCGATCGGTCGGCCTACGCGTCCTCCTGAATCTGGATTCCGAACACGTCCCCGAATTCTTCGAGCATTTCTTCGATCTGCCGCCACAACTCCAGGCGGCGTACCTGTCCGAGCGGTCGAATCCGCGCGGAACCCTGTCCGCAATGGGGCGGATGTTTCGAGCGTCCTCCGGCGATATCCGCAGTGTGATTCTCCGTTCGACGCTTCGCCGGGAAGTTCGATGAACTGTCGCGCGAACGCGAAAAGGAGACCATCATGGAACGCATGCGGTCGATTTGGAAGGGCTCGATAGCGTTCGGACTCGTGAATGTGCCGGTCAAGGTCTATTCGGCAACCGAGGATCACGACATCAGGTTTCACCAGGTCCATGCCAAGGACGGCGGCCGGATCAAATACAACCGCGTCTGCTCCGAATGCGGCAACGTCGTCCAATACGCCGATATCGACAAGGCCTACGACTCCGACGACGGCGTGCGCGTGGTGTTGACGGACGATGATTTCGGGAAACTGCCGGCCGCCGAGAAACACGAGATTCCCGTTCTGCAGTTCGTCCCGACCGAACAGATCGACCCCATTCTGTTCGAGAAGAGTTACTTCCTCGAACCGGATTCGAGCTCTCCGAAGGCATATGTCCTACTCGCGACAGCCCTCGAGAACAGCGACCGCACGGCCCTCGTCCACTTCACTCTCCGGCAGCGCACCCGACTGGCCGCGATGCGTTCCCGGGACGGGGTGCTGGTGATTCAAACGCTGCTGTGGCCGGACGAGGTACGCGCCGCGGAATTCTCCTCACTCGACGGCGTCGACAAGCCGAAGGCGAAGGAACTCGCGATGGCCGAGACCCTCGTCGACAGCATGGCCGACGACTTCGACCCCACCGAATTCACCGACGACTACCAGGTGCAGTTGCGTGAACTGCTCGACGAGATGATCGAGTCCGGCGGCAAGAAGGTCATCCCCGTCGCCGAGGTCGAGAAGAGCGGCGAGGACGCCGAAGTGGTGGATCTCGTGGCCGCACTGCAGCGCAGCGTCGACGCCGCCGGGAAGAAGGCCGCACCCGCCAAGAAGAAGCCGGCGAAGAAGGCTCCGGCCAAGACCGCCGCAAAGAAGGCCACAGCGAAGTCATCCAGTTCGGAACGCAAGCGCGCCTGATCGACGATGAGGCGCGATCAGGACTGCCCCTGCGTCTGCTCGACGACCCATGCCGCGATCTGAGAACGGGAGGTGAATCCCAGTTTGGAGAGGATGTGCTCCACGTGGCCCTGGGCGGTGCGTTGCGAAATGACGAGTTTCCCAGCGATCGCCTTGTTGGTGAGGCCATCGGCGACGAGTTCGGCTACCTGCTGCTCCCGCCGCGTAAGAGTCGTGGGTCCGGGCTCTGCGGAGGTGTCTGGCCGCCCTATCTCGTCGAGTGCGTACGCTGCGGCTTCTTCGAATCGCGTCCCGAGGCCGTCACGGAACTCCGTATCGAACGCGCGGTCACCCATCGCCCGGCGGGCGCGTTGCTCGAACTGGGGGTGGAGAACCCCCACATCTGGGTAGTTGATGCTCGCACTCCCCGCGGGACGGGCGAGCGCCGCGATCGCACCCATCAGCCTGGCGGCGCGCCGGGGAGCTCCCCCATCCACCGCGACCCACGAGAACCTCCATACACACCCCTGCGCTGACGCAGTCGTCCACTGACCGAGCACGGTGCAGCCCCTGCGTGACCAGATCCTTCGCACGGGAATGCTCGCCCCGCTGCCACGCCCCCAGCCCTAAACCCCACAGCGCCCATCCCCGATAGACGGACTCGCCGCGCGCCTCGGTGAGCGCAAGGATCTCCTGCCAACACACTTCGCTCCGCGTCCGATTCCCGTCCGCGTCACTGGCCAGAGCGAGCCCGAGCAGGGACGAGATCAGATACAGCAGGTTGCCATCCGTGCGGAACACCGCGAGCGAGGATTCGAAGTGTCGACATGCCGTCGCGTAGTCCTGGGCGACCAGTGCGTGATGGCCGGCGGCATCGGCCATCATCGCAGCTCGGCGACCCGATCGCCGAGCTGCGCTGCCAGCGCGCCACCACGTTCCACGTAGAGTGCCGACGCCTCCGGGTCTCCGTGCAGCCCGGACAGCACACCGAGCACACGAAACGCCTTGATTCTGTCCATAGTGGGTGTGCCGTCCTGAACGGCCAGAAGCTGCGCAAGCCACCGCATACCCTCACGCAGCCTGCCCCGCACACGCCAGTACGGGTACAACGCCGCTGCCATGCGAATCCCCGCATCCGCCTCACTCGAACCGATGAGGCAGAACTGCAGTGCTGCAAGGATGTTGGGCTGCTCGACATCGAGACGCACGATCCAGGCTGCTTGCCGGGAACTGATCCAATCGGACTCCGCCCGCAGCACCACGTGTTCGTATCACTCCCGGTGCCGCCGCAACAGCGATCCGAACTCGCCGGTCTCCTGCAACCGTTCCGTACCGTAGTCGCGCAGGGTGTCGAGCATGCGGTACCGGACCGCCCCCGCGGCGTCCGCTTCGCGAATCAGGATCGACTTGCCGATCAGCGAACCCACTACTTCCACAACCTGGTCCGCCGCCACGGGGTCGGCGCAGATGGCTTCGACAGCGTCGAGTTCGAAGCTGCCCGAAAATACCGCCAACCGTCCCCGCATCGCCAGCACATCACGAGCACCTGTGGTCAGCAGGCCATAGCGGTCCGTCACCCGATGCAGGATCTGCTCCACTGTCATCACCCGCACCCGCACCGCCGCCAGTTCGATCGCGAGCGGCAGACCGTCGAGGCGACGGCAGATCGCCGCGACCACATCCTGATTGTTCTCGGTGACAGCGAAGCCCGGGACCGCCGTCGCCGCGCGTTCGGCGAACAGGTTCACCGCCTCGAAGTGACCGAGTCGCTCAGCTGGCGCCGACCGCTTGTCCGATTCCGGCATCGTCAGCGACGGAACCCGAAACGTGGCTTCTCCCCCAATGCCGAGGGGTTCCCGGCTGGTCGCGAGAATCCGAAGTTCCGGGCAGGCGCGGAGAAGGGTTCCAGCGAGTTCGGCCACGGGTTCGACGAGGTGCTCGCAGTTGTCCAGTACAAGCAACAGTTTCCGTGCCGCGAGGTACTCGACGAGTAGTGATTCAGGTGCAGCGTCCTGGCCCTCGCGCAGTGTCAATGCCGACGACACGGCGTCGACGACCGCGTCTGGATCGTGCAGTTCGCCCAACCCGACCGACCACACAGTCGGCGAACCTCAGCGACCTCACGGCGCCGACCGACGAAACTCGTCAGTTCGTGGGGAAGATTTCCCACGTCCGCCTTACCACCGGAACGCATGAAGCCGTCACTTTCATCGCGCGGACCCCCGCGAACCACGCTACCTCCGCGCAGCGGCAAGATAACAACATGGACGTGCAGGTGCTTTCCTTCGTCACCGACAAGCGGTACGAGGTGGACAAGGCCGCACGAACCCGCGGTGTCGGCTGGGGGCAGGAGGTCGCCGACAGTTGTGCGGCGCCGAGCAGGCCGGTGTGCCGGACAATAGGTTCATGATCGACGTCGAACGCGAGCGGTTCGAGGACATGGTCATCCGGGCTCTCGACAGTTTGCCGGCGGGGCTGGGTCGAGTGATGGCCAACGTAGCTGTCACCGTCCAACACGACGCCGGTCCGGCGGGTTTGCTAGGTCTGTACCAAGGAGTCCCACTGACCAACCGCACGACGCGGTACGCCGGCGTCTTGCCCGATAGGATCACGATCTACCACCTCGCAATCTGCGCCATCTGCCGCAGCGACGCCGAGGTTGTGGAGCAGGTGCGCCGGACCGTCGTCCACGAGATCGGTCATCACTTCGGTATAGACGACGCCCGGCTGCACGAACTCGGATGGTGAGGTCATCGACCCCAGCCGTGGTTGCACCAGGCGAGTCGCTGCGCCCGCCTAATTCGCAGCTCGAGGGAGGCCTCCCCCAGCGTTTTCTCACGCGCCGTCGCCGACGTGGTCGTCGGCCGCCGCGACTGTGACGACCTGACCGATCGGGAGCACGCTGTCGTCCGCGCCGACCCCGCGGCCAGGTGCTAGGTGCTAGGTGCTAGGTGTCCGCCGAGCCAAGCGGCGGCCCGGGTGGGCGAGGCGCGGGCGAGCCACGCGTCCTGGACTACCTCGATCAATTCCTGCAGCGTGAGATCACCAACCATGCTCGCCCGCAACAGTATCGAAGGGTGTCCATCGAAATGCGGGGTGGTGAAGAACGGCGACGCCGCGTCCTGAACCATTGCTCGCTTGTCGGACTCGGACGGCACCCAGAACACGATCACGTCTGTGTACCGCTCTCCGGTACGAGGGTCGACGGCGTCGGGGCGCGGAGTTCGGAAGAACACGAACGATTTACCGCCCACCTGGTAGATGGGGTTGCCGCGGGGCCCGTACTCGACCTTGGCGTGAGGCATCCGCAGGGCCAGTTCGTGGACATCTTCGACCCGCGCGTGCCGCGGTTTCGCCGCCATCACAGCAGTGTAGTGGTCATGCCCCGCTCCGAATACGCCACGGCGTCGATTGTCCTCGCGTTCGGTACCGTCGCCGACACCGGATGGCCCGCAACGACTCCCAGCCCGAGATCGGCACAAGAGAGAGGGCTCGGCGAGACGATTCTCGCCGAGCCCCTCCGTGTCACCAGTGGTGGTGGTCAGACCGTGAAACCGAGCGCGCGCAGCTGCTCGCGGCCGTCCTCGGTGATCTTGTCGGGGCCCCACGGCGGGAGCCACACCCAGTTGATCTTCAGTTCGTTGCACAGACCGCTGCGCACGAGCGCACCCCGCGACTGGTCCTCGATGACATCGGTCAGCGGGCAGGCCGCCGACGTGAGCGTCATGTCGAGGGTCACGACGTCCTCTTCCTCGGTGATCCCGTACACGAGACCGAGGTCTACGACGTTGATGCCGAGTTCGGGGTCGACGACGTCACGCATCGCCTCCTCGAGTTCCTCGAGGCGTTTCGGGTCGGTAATCGCACTCGACGATGCAGTAGCGCTCTCGCCGCCCTGGTCGGCCGGCGCCTGCTCCGGTACGGCCGTGGCGTCCGCCTCCGGCGTCTGCGTCTCGCTCATGATGCCTGTCCTCCGATTCGAGCTGGTTCGCCGTCTGCTGTCGGAACGGCCGAATCCCGTACGTCCACGACCCGGTCGTCCACTATCTGAACAACCGCGTCCTTGAATGCCATCCATCCCAGCAACGCGCATTTCACGCGGGCCGGGTATTTCGAGACGCCGACGAAGGCGATGCCGTCCCCGAGGACGTCCTCGTCCCCCTCGACGGTACCGCGGCTGCTGACCATCTCGTTGAATGCGGCAACCGTCTGCAGTGCCTTCTCGACCGGCATCCCCACCACCTGATCGGTGAGCACCGACGTCGACGCCTGGCTGATGGAGCAGCCCTGGCCGTCGTACGACACATCCACCACGGTGCCGTCGTCGGCGAGCTGCACGCGCAGCGTCACTTCGTCACCGCACGTGGGATTGACGTGGTGGACTTCGGCGCCGAACGGTTCGCGCAGGCCGCGGCCGTGAGGATGCTTGTAGTGGTCCAGGATCACTTCCTGGTACATCTGTTCCATTCTCATGCAGGAACCTCCCCGAAGAACTCCTGTGCGCGCCGCACCGCTGCCGCGAGAGCGTCGACCTCGTCGACCGTGTTGTACAGCGCGAACGACGCCCTCGCCGTGGCCGCGACACCGAAACGACGGTGCAGGGGCCAGGCGCAGTGGTGGCCGACGCGGATGGCGACCCCCTCGTCGTCGAGGATCTGACCGAGATCGTGGGCGTGGATTCCGTCGACCACGAACGACACGGCACCGCCGCGGTCCTCGGCGGTCGTCGGTCCGATGATGCGCACGCCGTCGATGGCACCGAGCGCTGTCAGTGCGGCCTCGACCAGGGTGTGCTCGTGCGCCGCCACCGCGTCCATCCCGATCTCCTCGAGATACCGGACCGCGGCACCGAGCCCGACCACCTGCGATGTCATCGGAACGCCCGCCTCGAACCGCTGCGGCGGCGGCGCGTAGGTGGTGCGTTCCATCGTGACGGTCTCGATCATCGATCCACCCGTGATGAACGGAGGCATCGCGTTCAGCAGTTCCCGGCGCCCGTACAGGACACCCACGCCGGACGGGCCGAGCATCTTGTGCCCCGAGAAGGCCGCGTAGTCCACACCGAGTGCGTGGAAGTCCACCGCCATGTGCGGTACGGACTGGCATGCGTCGAGCACCACCAGCGCGCCGACCGCGCGGGCGCGACGCACCAACTCCTCGACGGGTGCCACCGCTCCGGTCACGTTGGACTGGTGGGTGAACGCCACGACCTTGACGGCGTCGGTCAGCTCGAGCGAATCGAGGTCGATCCGGCCCTCGTCGGTGACGCCGTACCAGCGCAACGTGGCACCCGTGCTGCGCGCGAGTTCCTGCCACGGCACGAGATTGGCGTGATGCTCGAGTTCGGTGATGACGATCTCGTCACCGGGGCCGAGGTGCCGCTCGAAGCGATCGTCGCCGAGGACGTGGGTGACGAGGTTCAGGGACTCGGTCGCGTTCTTGGTGAACACGAGTTCGTCGCTGTCGGCACCGACGAACGCGGCGATCGTCGCACGCGCGTTCTCGTACGCGTCCGTGGCCTCTTCGGCAAGCTGGTGAGCGCCTCGGTGCACGGCCGCGTTACAGGTGGTGAGGAACTCCCTCTCGGCGTCGAGCACCTGGTTCGGGCGCTGCGACGTCGCGCCCGAATCGAGGTACACCAGCGGTTTTCCGTCGCGGACCGTACGCGCCAGGATCGGGAAGTCCTCCCGGATCCGGGTGACGTCGAATACGCGCACCGAGGTGGTCATCTGCGTTTATGCTCCTTGCGTTGCTGCAGCCTGAGTGAAGCGCTCGTAGCCGTTCGCCTCGAGTTCGTCGGCCAGTTCCGGTCCGCCCGACTCGACCACACGACCGCCGACGAACACGTGGACGTATTCCGGCTTGATGTACCGGAGGATGCGCGTGTAGTGCGTGATCAGCAGGATTCCGCCGTGCTCGCGTTCCTTGTACTTGTTCACGCCCTCGGAGACGACGCGCAGGGCGTCGACGTCGAGACCGGAGTCGGTCTCGTCGAGGATCGCGATCTTCGGCTTCAGGAGACCGAGCTGCAGGATCTCGTGGCGCTTCTTCTCACCGCCGGAGAAACCTTCGTTGACACTGCGCTCGCCGAAGGAGGGGTCGATGTCCAGCTCGGTCAGCGCTTCCTTGACTTCCTTCACCCAGTGGCGAAGCTTCGGGGCCTCGCCACGGACTGCGGTGGCCGCGGTGCGCAGGAAGTTGGACATGGAGACGCCGGGAACCTCGACGGGGTACTGCATCGCCAGGAACAGTCCCGCGCGGGCACGCTCGTCGACGCTCATCTCGAGGACGTCCTCACCGTTGAGGGTGATGGATCCCGAGGTGATCTGGTACTTGGGGTGACCCGCGATGGCGTACGACAGCGTCGACTTGCCGGACCCGTTGGGTCCCATGATCGCGTGGGTCTCGCCGGAACGAACCGTCAGGTTCACACCCTTGAGGATGTTGATCGGTTCGGCGTTCTCGTCGGTGTTCGCGACGTCGACGTGCAGGTCCTTGATTTCCAGGACCGAGGTTTCGGGGGTGGAAGCGTCAGGGGTAGACATTGTGATCCTTCGAAGAAATGGGAAGTAGTGGTCCGGCGGCGCGGGTCACACGCCGACTGCGGCGAGTTCGGCCTCGACAGCCGCCTCGAGGCGCTCGCGAATCTCGGCGACGGCGATCTTGTTGATGATCTCGTGGAAGAACCCGCGCACGACGAGTCGCCGTGCCGCGTCCTCGGGGATTCCGCGGGCGCGCAGGTAGAACAACTGCTCGTCGTCGAATCGACCCGTGGCACTGGCGTGGCCGGCACCCACGATCTCACCGGTCTCGATCTCCAGGTTCGGAACCGAGTCCGCGCGTGCACCGTCCGTGAGGACGAGGTTGCGGTTCAGCTCGAACGTGTCGGTGCCTTCGGCCGCGGCGCGGATCAGCACGTCGCCGATCCACACGGTGTGGGCGTCGGGCTTTCCCGAATTCGGATCACCCTGCAGGGCGCCCTTGTAGACCACGTTGGACTTGCAGTGCGGCTGCGAGTGATCCACCAGCAGTCGCTGCTCGAAGTGCTGTCCGGCGTCGGCGAAGTACAGGCCCAGCAGTTCGGCGTCGCCGCCGGGACCGTCGTACTTGACGGTCGCGGACAGGCGGACGAGGTCGCCGCCGAGGCTGACCGCGTTGTGCCGCAGCACCGCATCGCGGCCCAGCCGCGCGTGATGCGACGCGACGTGCACGGTGTCGTCCGCCCAGTCCTGGACGGCGACCACGGTGAGGCGCGCGCTGTCGCCGAGAACGAATTCGACGTTCTCGGCGAATGTGCCGCTGCCGCGCTGGTCGATGACGACGGTCGCCTTGGCGAAGGCTTCGAGCCGGATCTGCAGGTGCCCGAAGGCGACCTTGTCCTCGCCCGGGCCGGTGACCGTGATGTTGATCGTCTCGGCGACCTCGACCTCACGGCCGACGGTCACGACGGTGGCCGTCTCGAAACCCGAGTAGGCCTGTGCGGCCACCCGGTCGGCGGGCACGCCGGCCTTGCCCAGCCGGTCGTCGTCACGCCCGACGGTCTCGACCTGGACGGAGTCCGGACCGGCGACGTCGACGGTGACCGTGCCGTTCGCGACGGCCGTTCCGTCGTGCAGTCCACGGAGTCGGCGCAGCGGGGTGAACCGCCAGACCTCGTCGCGACCACCCGGAATCTCGAACGCGTTGACGTCGAACGAGGTGAAGACCTCACCCTTGTTCTTGATCGGCGAACCGGTGGCGGTCCGCGCTATCCGCGGATTCTCGCCTGCGACGGCTCCCGCGACTCCGAGATTCTGGACACCAGTTTCTGGCGTGGTCACTAACCCACCGCCCCTTCCATCTGCAGTTCGATCAGGCGGTTCAGTTCCAGGGCGTACTCCATCGGGAGTTCCTTGGCGATCGGCTCGACGAAGCCGCGCACGACCGTGGCCATGGCCTCGTCTTCGGTGAGCCCGCGGCTCATCAGGTAGAACAGCTGGTCGTCGCTCACCTTCGAGACGGTGGCCTCGTGGCCCATGGTCACGTCGTCCTCGCGGATGTCGACGTACGGGTAGGTGTCCGAGCGGCTGATCTGATCGACCAGCAGCGCGTCGCACTTGACCGTCGACTTGGAACCGTGGGCACCCTTGTTGACCTGGACGAGTCCGCGGTAGGACGCGCGTCCACCGCCACGGGCCACCGACTTGCTGATGATGGTCGACGACGTGTGCGGCGCGAGGTGCAGCATCTTGGCACCGGTGTCCTGGTGCTGTCCCTCACCGGCGAATGCCACGGAGAGAACCTCGCCGCGAGCGTGCTCGCCCATCATCCAGACGGCCGGGTACTTCATGGTGACCTTGGACCCGATGTTGCCGTCGATCCACTCCATGGATCCGCCGGCTTCGACCTTGGTGCGCTTGGTGACCAGGTTGTAGACGTTGTTCGACCAGTTCTGGATCGTCGTGTAGCGGCAGTGGCCGCCCTTCTTCACGATGATCTCGACGACCGCGGAGTGCAGGGAGTCCGACTTGTAGATCGGCGCCGTGCAGCCCTCGACGTAGTGCACCGAGGCGCCCTCGTCGACGATGATCAAAGTCCGCTCGAACTGGCCCATGTTCTCCGTGTTGATGCGGAAGTAGGCCTGCAGCGGGATGTCGACGTGCACGCCCGGCGGGACGTAGATGAAGGAGCCACCCGACCACACCGCGGTGTTCAGCGCGGAGAACTTGTTGTCGCCGGCCGGGATGACCGTGCCGAAGTACTCCCGGAACAGCTCGGGATGCTGCTTCAGGCCGGTATCGGTGTCGAGGAAGATGACGCCCTGCGCCTCGAGGTCCTCACGGATCGAGTGGTACACCACCTCGGACTCGTACTGAGCCGCGACACCGGCGACGAGGCGCTGCTTCTCGGCCTCGGGGATGCCCAGCTTGTCGTACGTGTTCTTGATGTCCTCGGGCAGGTCTTCCCAGCTCTCGGCCTGCTTCTCGCTCGAGCGCACGAAGTACTTGATGTTGTCGAAGTCGATGCCCTCGAGGTTCGAACCCCAGTTCGGCATCGGCTTCTTGTCGAAGGTCTTCAGCGCGCGCAGGCGGATGTCGAGCATCCAGTCCGGCTCGCTCTTCTTCGCCGAGATGTCGCGCACGACGTCTTCGGACAGACCGCGCTGCGCACTGGCACCGGCCTCGTCGGAATCGGACCAGCCGTACCCGTAATGCCCGAGTGACGCGATGGTCTCTTCCTGCGTGAGCGGCTCGGCGTTGGCCGACGCAGTGGATGTCACCTGGTCTGATGTGACGGTCATGCGAGCTCCTTCCGGAGTCTTGTTACGAGACCGGCGAGGGCTGGTCGCCGGTGGAAAACAGGTTGCTGACTAGGGGGTCTATCGGGAAAGCGTTGTTATTTGGGACCGGACGGCGGGACGAGTGGAACGTGAGTGGTGCATGCGCAGTCACCGTTCGCGATGGTCGCGAGCCGCTGGACGTGGGTGCCGAGAAGTTGGGCGAACGCTTCCTGCTCGGCTTCGCACAGTTCCGGGAACTCCTCGGCCACGTGCGAGACCGGGCAGTGGTGCTGGCAGATCTGGACGCCGTTGCCGACCGGGCGCGTCGATGCCGCGAATCCTGCGGTGGTGAACGCGTCGGCGATGGCGTCGGCGGTGGTTTCGAGGCCCTCGGCGCTGTGATCGCCTGCCGGGGTCACGTTTCCGACGATCGCCTGGACTCGGCGACGAGCGAAATCGGTGATCGCGGCGTCTCCCCCGACCTCCCGCAGTTGACGCATCGCCGCGCCGGCGAGGTCGTCGTACGCGTGGCCGAGCCGGCCGCGGCCCTTGGCGGTGATCTGGAAGTATTTGGCGGGTCGTCCCCGCCCGCGGTGACGCACGGCGACGGAGGACGCCTCGCGCGCCTCGCCGGAGTCCAGGAGCGCGTCGAGGTGACGACGGACACCGGCGGCACTCAGACCGAGGCGGGTTCCGATTTCCGACGCGGTGATCGGCCCCTCCTCGAGGAGGAGCTTCACGACGGCAGCTCGGGTGTGGCCTTCGTGGCCGACGGCGACGGGTGACGCGGTTTCGACAGGCGCCGCCGAGGAAGGCGCGTGAACTGCGCTTTCCTTCGTTGCACGTGGTGTCGTTTCCGTTTTCACAACACCAGTGTGACGGAATTCGGATCGCAGGTCTACTAAGGGTGCCCTGCCTTACACCTGTGATTATGTGCGGCTCGGGCCCGGGAATACTGGCTGAACCGACTGTGTTCGGCGCACCGCTACGCTGCCTGTGTGCCGCAGACCCCCGAGAACCCGGAGCCGACCCGCGCGGAGCCGACCTTCACGGCTCGCGCCGCTCTTCGACATCCGGCCGAGCTCGCCCGGCGGGCGCTGGGCATCGACGGCCGCTCCCCGCGACCCTCGGTGGCGGCCGCGCTGCACGGCGACGAGCCGGAAACCGCGGGCCTGAACGAGCAGGAGACCGCGCAGCTCCGCGGGATCCGCCGGTTCGGTGCGACCGGAGCCGTCCTGATGGCGGTGGGTGCGCTGGGCGCAGGCGCCCAGCCGGTACTGCAGAACCCTGTCCAGGGTCTTCGCGTCATCGGTCTGCCCGCCCGGATCCCCAGTGTGGCGTTGACGCTGACCATGACCGGCACCGTGATGATCGTGCTCGCGTGGCTCCTCCTCGGACGGTTCGCGATCGGCAGTCTGCAGTCGGGGGCGGTGCGTCGCCTCAACCGCTCCCAGCTCGACCGCACCCTGCTGCTGTGGATCATCCCGCTGTCGGTCGCGCCGCCGATGTTCAGCAAGGACGTGTACTCCTACCTCGCGCAGAGCGAGATCGCGGCCCGTGGGCTCGATCCCTACGCCATCGGTCCCGCGGGTGCGCTCGGCGTCGATCACGTCCTGACCCGGACCGTGCCGACGATCTGGCGCGACACGCCGGCGCCGTACGGTCCGCTGTTCCTCTGGATGGGGCGCGGTATCAGCTGGCTGACCGGCGAGAACATCGTCGCGGGGATCTTCCTGCACCGGCTGCTGGCCCTCGCCGGTGTGGCCATGATCGTGTGGGCGCTCCCCCGGCTGGCGCGACGCTGCGGCGTCGCCGAGGTCAGCGCCCTCTGGCTGGGCGCCGCCAACCCCCTGCTGCTGTTCCACCTGGTCGCGGGGATTCACAACGAGGCGCTCATGCTCGGCCTCATGCTGGCCGGGATCGAGCTGGCGCTGCGGGCCGTCGAACGGTCG
Source organism: Rhodococcus sp. IEGM 1351 (assembly GCF_030056875.1). Taxonomy (NCBI): domain Bacteria; kingdom Bacillati; phylum Actinomycetota; class Actinomycetes; order Mycobacteriales; family Nocardiaceae; genus Rhodococcus; species Rhodococcus sp. IEGM 1351. Next base: position 34,519 of record NZ_JASHKU010000014.1, read on the forward strand.
GAGCCGATCCGCGGGCAGTCCCTGCTCCTGTTGCTGTCGGGGGCGGCGCTCATCGCCCTGTCGTCGACGATCAAGATCCCCTCCCTCCTCGCACTGGGATTCGTCGGAATGGCGCTGGCCCGGAGGTGGGGCGGAACCCCGAAGGCCGTGCTCACGGCGGCCGCCCTGCTCGGCGGGGTGGCCCTGGCGGTCACCCTCGTCATCAGCACGTCCAGCGGACTCGGCATCGGCTGGGTACACACCCTCGGCACCGCGAACGCGGTCCGCAGCTGGATGTCCATCCCCACGCTCCTCGGACTGGGCACCGGACTGGCCGGGGTCCTCCTGGGCCTCGGCGACCACACGACGGCGGTGCTGAGCCTGACCCGGCCGATCGCGGCCGTCGCTGCGGCGTTCATCACACTTCGGATGCTCGTCGCCACGCTCGTCGGCCGCATCCACGCGGTCGGCGCGCTGGGGCTGTCCCTCGGCGCGGTCGTCCTCCTCTTCCCCGTGGTGCAGCCCTGGTATCTGCTGTGGGCGGTCCTGCCGCTCGCGGCGTGGGCCACAGCACCCGCCTTCCGCGTCCCCGCCATCGTCTTCTCGTCCATCGTCAGCGTCATCCTGATGCCGAACGGCGGCGAGTACCAGCCGTTCGTCATCGTGCAGGCCGCCATCGCCACCATCTTCACAGCCGGAACGCTGATCGTGATCACCCGCAACCGGCTGCCGTGGCGGGTCGGTTCGGAGCAGCAGCCGACCGTGCCGGACACCCAGGATCCGCCCCGGGACGACGCCGACGCGGAAAGCCGGGGCACCGGCCGGGTCACACCAGGCCAGGGCTTACGCTGATTCCCCGTGACCTCGCGAACGCCCGGATCGGCGCAACCTGCTGTACGCCTGGAAGGCGTGGTGAAGACCTTCGACGGTGTGAGGGCCGTCGACGGACTCGATCTCACCGTCGAACCGGCACAGGTGGTCGCGTTGCTCGGCCCCAACGGCGCGGGTAAGACCACCACCGTCGAAATGTGCGAGGGCTTCGTCCGCCCGGACAGCGGCACCGTCCGCGTCCTCGGACTCGACCCCGTCGCGGACGCCGGCGCCGTCCGGGCCCGGATCGGCGTGATGCTGCAGGGCGGTGGCGCCTACCCCGGTTCCCGCGCCGGTGAGATGCTCGACCTCGTCGCGGCCTATTCGGCCGACCCCCTCGACCCCGACTGGTTGCTGCGCAGCCTCGGACTCGAGGATTCCCGTCGCACCCCCTACCGCAGGCTGTCGGGCGGGCAGCAGCAGCGCCTGTCCCTGGCCTGCGCGCTGGTCGGCCGGCCGGAACTGGTCTTCCTCGACGAACCCACCGCCGGACTCGACGCCCAGGCCCGCCTGCTGGTGTGGGAACTGATCGACGCCCTGCGCCGCGACGGCGTCAGTGTGCTGCTGACGACGCACCTGATGGACGAGGCCGAGGAACTCGCGGACCGACTCGTCATCATCGACCACGGGTCGATCGTCGCTGCGGGTACGCCGGCGGAGGTCACCAGCCGCGGCGCCGAAGGCCAGTTGCGGCTCAGCGCGCCCGCCGGTCTGGACACCGAGCCCCTCGCGAGAGCCCTCCCCGACGGTTTCCGGGTCGCCGAGTCCGGACCGGGCACCTATCTCGTCGAAGGGCCGATCGATCCGAAGGTGGTGGCGTCGGTCGCGTCGTGGTGCGCCGATCTGGACGCCCTGATCAGCGACATCCGCGTCGACCAGCGCAGCCTCGAGGACGTGTTCCTCGAACTCACCGGCCGGGAACTGAGGGGATGACGATGAGCACCAGTGACCGTCTGACGGAGAATCGTTTCGCCCCGGGCACGTTCGCACCCGATCCCCGCCCGAGCGGCGCGGCGGTCATGTTGCGGGCGCAGACCGCGCTCGAACTCAAACTGCTCCTGCGCAACGGCGAACAGCTGCTACTGACCATGTTCATCCCGATCACGCTGCTGATCGGCCTGTGCCTGCTGCCCATCGGCGATCTCGGAACGTCGCGGGTCGACAAGGTGGTGCCCGCCGTCATGATGGTGGCGGTGATGTCCACCGCGTTCACCGGCCAGGCCATCGCGGTCGGTTTCGACCGCCGGTACGGGGCCCTCAAACGGCTCGGCGCCACTCCCCTGCCGACGTGGGGAATCATCGCCGGGAAGAGCGCCGCGGTGGTCATCGTCGTCGCCCTGCAATCGGTGCTCCTCGGTTCCATAGGACTGGCGCTCGGCTGGCGTCCGAGTGCGTGGGGACTCGTCCTCGGCGCCGTGATCATCGCCCTGGGCACCGTGACGTTCGCGGCGATGGGACTGCTGCTCGGCGGCACCCTCCGCGCCGACATCGTCCTCGCGCTGGCCAACATCCTGTGGTTCGTCATGGTCGGCGTCGGCAGCGTGGTGTTCGCCACCGGCGACCTGCCCTGGCTCCTGCACACCGGGGCCCGGCTGATTCCGTCCGGTGCGCTCGCACACGCGCTCGACGCCGCACTGTCGGGGTCGGTGGACCTGCTCAGCGTCGTGGTCCTCGTCGTCTGGGGTGCGGCCGCGGGAGCCCTGGCGTCCCGGACGTTCCGATTCACGTGAGCCGCCGACACGCAGCCCGCCGCGCCCGCACCGTCGGCACCGTTCTGGCAGTCCTGCTCGCCGTTCTCGGCTGCGGCACCCTGCCCGCGGGCGCCGCACCGCAGTGGGGACCACCGGCCGCGCCGAACCCGTTCCTCGGACCCGCAGGCACGTCCACGATGCACGGCGACGCCGGGTCCACCGACGTCACTCCGCTGCCCGGTCCCGGCACCGGCCCGCTCACCCTGTCCGCGTACCCGTTGGTGTCGGCGTGCCCGACCCTCCTGCAGGGTTCCGACCGGCTCGTCGTCGCCTTGTGCACGTCCGTGGCCGGCCAGGTCCCGACGGTGCACCTGATCGACCCCGCCGCCCCCGCGGCCCCGTTCGGCGCCTCGCTCGCCACGTTCGCACTGGCGAAGGGCAGCCTCCTGGGCGGCGTGTACGCGTTCCTCGACAACGACAACAGACTGGTCGCGGTGGACGGCAACCGTCAGCTACTGCGCCTCGGGCATTCGCGTGACCCCGACGGCCGCTGGCGGATCACCGTCGACTCGCGCGTCGACCTGTCCGGCAGTGTTCCGCCGGGCGACAACGTGACCGGGCTGACGCCGGACTGGCAGGGCAACGTCTGGTTCGCAACGGGCGGCGGCGTCGTCGGGGCGGTGGATCGCGCCGGCGTCGCGCACAGCCTGCCGCTGGCCGCGGGCGAACAGGTCCAGAACAGCATCTCCACCTCGCCCGCCGGCACCGCGGTCGCGACGACGCACGCCCTGTACCAGTTCACGCTCCGCGACGGCGCGGTGCGTGTGGACTGGCGGCGGGAATACGACCGCGGTCCGGACCGTAAACCCGGGCAACTCAGCCGCGGCACCGGCTCCACCCCCACCTACTTCGGGCCGTCGACCGGCAGCGATTTCGTCGCGATCGTCGACAACGCCGACCCGCATGTGAGTCTTCGGGTCTTCCGCGCCGATTCCGGTGACGAGATCTGCTCCCTCCCCGTGCTCGGCAACCCGGGCGGCAGCGAGAACTCGCCGATCGGCATCGCCAATTCGGTGTACGTCGCCGGGACGTACGGCTACCCGTATCCCGCCGTCCCGGACGGCGCGGGCGATGCGGTTCCGACGAACGCCCCCTTCACCGGCGGCATGACCCGTGTCGACATCGACCCGATCGGCTGCCACCAGGTGTGGAGCAACGACGTCCGCAGCGCGGCGGTGCCCCACCTCTCGACCGGTGACGGGTTGCTGTACACCGTGATCCGTCAGGGATTCGACGTCACGACACCCCTCGACGGCTTCTCGTTCGCGGTGATCGATCCGGCGGACGGCTCGGTCGAGCACACCAGCCCACTCCCCGGCACCGCGGTCAACGACACCCTGCAGATGTCCGGACTCGTCACCGACACCGGCGACTTCTGGCAGGGCACGGTGACCGGCATCCTGCGGATTCGCGGCGAGTAGCACGGAGTCGAGCGCGCCGCCACCAGCCCAACGACACGCTGTAGTTGACGGCCCTCTACCATCGACGTCGTGCTGTATCGCGGGTTTCTGAGCCTGGTAGACCGTCTCCCCCTTCCGTCGCTGACCGTGCAGCGCGTCATCGCATTCGCGGTGATCCTCACGCAGGGCGGAATCGCCGTCACCGGAGCCGTCGTGCGGGTGACCGCGTCCGGCCTCGGCTGCCCCACCTGGCCGCAGTGCTTCCCCGGCAGCTTCGTGCCGGTCGGGCACGGCGAGGTCGCCGTCATCCACCAGGCCGTCGAATTCGGCAACCGGTTGCTCACGTTCGTCGTCGTCGTGGCCGCGGCCCTGATCGTCCTCGCGGTCACCCGCGCCCGCCGCCGTAAAGAGGTCCTCGTCTACGCGTGGATGATGCCCCTCGGCACCGTCGTGCAGGCCGTCATCGGCGGTGTCACGGTGCTCACCGGACTGCTGTGGTGGACGGTCGCGGTACACCTGCTCGCGTCGATGGCGATGGTGTGGCTGGCGACCGTGATGTACGCGAAGATCTGCGAACCCGACGACGCACCGGCAATCGACGTGATCCCCGCCCCGCTGCGGTGGCTCACCGCGCTGTCGGGTGTCGCGCTGGCGGGGGTGCTCGCCGCCGGAACGCTGGTCACGGGCGCCGGACCGCACGCGGGAGACAAGAGTCTCGACCGCGTGGTTCCCCGCCTCGAGGTGGAGATCGTCACGCTCGTGCACCTGCACGCCCAGCTGCTCGTGGGCTACCTGGCGTTGCTGGTCGGCCTGTGCTTCGGCCTCTACGCCGTGGGCGCCACCCGCGCGGTGAAGATCCGCGTGCAGGTTCTGCTCGTGCTGGTGGCGGCGCAGGCGCTGATCGGACTCGTCCAGTTCTTCACGGACGTTCCCGCGGCCCTGGTGGCATTCCACGTTGCGGGGGCCGGGCTGTGCACCGCGGCCACCGCGGCGGTGTGGGCTGCGGGACGCACCCGCGAGTACGTCACGCAGCCGGACACCGCGAGCGTCTAGCGCTCGTTGCGGGCCTTCGGGAACCGCGTCTGCCGCGCGACCCAGCCGGCCATCTTCTGGAAGTGCCCCTTGCGGGGCGTGACGATGCTGGTGATCGCGCGGTCCCACTCCGAGACGGTGACGTCGTCGAAGGATGCGACGACGGCGTTGGCGGTGGCCAGATCCTTGACCACCTGGTCACCGAGGATGCCGTCGGCGCCGACGAGCGTGATGCGGACGCCGGCGAGTCCGATCGGCTGGATGACGGCACTGGCGGAACCGCCGTGCTCGGCCACGAACTTCTTGATCGCGTCGACCGTGTGGGACGGCAGCGAGGGCGCCGGGCTCGCGGGCGCCTGATCCGCGTGGGTGTCGGTACTCATGACCCCGAGAATACTGGGCGGTAGTGGCGTCGTGTCCGCCAGGCTCGGAACGGCGGCACTCGCCGTGTAGAACTGAATCCATGCGCGCTATACAGGTTTCCCGTCTCGGTGGTCCCGACGTCCTCGAACCGGCGGAGGTTCCCGAACCCCGGATCGGAGCGACGGATCTTCTGGTTCGCACCGAGGCGATCGGCATCAACTTCATCGACACCTACTTCCGGACGGGGCTGTATCCGCGGCCGCTGCCCTACATCCCCGGAGACGAGGGCTCCGGAGTCGTGGAGGCCGTCGGCGGCGACGTGACCGGTATCGCTCCCGGCGACCGGGTGGCCTGGTGCTCCGCCCCCGGCAGTTACGCCGAGAAGGTGGTCGTCCCCGCGGCGGCCGCGATCGCCGTCCCCGACTCCGTGCCCGCCCCGCAGGCCGCTTCCGCTCTGCTGCAGGGAATGACGGCCCACTACCTGGCCCACTCGACCTACCCGATCCAGTCCGGCGACACCGTCCTCGTTCACGCCGGAGCGGGCGGAGTCGGCCTGCTGCTCACCCAGATGGCGACCACGCTGGGCGCGCGGGTGATCACCACCGTGTCCTCCGACGCCAAGGAACAATTGTCCCGCGACGCCGGCGCACACGAGGTGCTGCGATACGACGACGACATCGCCGCCCGGGTGCGTGAACTGACCGACGGCGAGGGCGTCGCAGCCGCCTACGACGGTGTCGGCGCGTCCACGTTCGAGGCCAGTCTCGCGTCGGTGCGGATCCGGGGGACGGTCGCGCTGTTCGGCGCGGCGAGCGGCCCGGTGCCGCCGTTCGATCCGCAACGGCTGAACCCGGCCGGTTCGCTGTTCCTCACCCGGCCCACACTCGCGCATCACATCCGCAACCGTGAGGAATTGACGTGGCGGGCGGGCGACGTGTTCTCCGCCCTGGCCGACGGTTCGCTGACGGTCCGGGTGGGCGCGGAGTACCCGCTCGAGCGGGCCGAGGACGCGCACCGCGACCTGGAGGCGCGTGCCACGACGGGATCGATCGTGCTGGTGCCCTGACGCGGAGCGTCAACTCCGGCCCTGACGCGGAGGATCAGCTCAGCAGGCTGCCGACGGTCTGCAGTCCCAGCACGGAGTCGACGGCGAGACCGACGAAGACGATGGCCAGATAGTTGTTGGACTGCAGGAACAGGCGGAGCGGTTTCACGGCCGCTCCGCCGCGGACGCTGCGGTACAGCTGATGGGCCATCAGCAGGAACCAGGCACCGGCGACGAGCGTCACGACGGCGTACACGACACCCGCGGCGGGGACGAGCACGAGGGACGTGATCACCATCGCCCAGCTGTACAGCAGGATCTGCTTGGTGACGTGCTCCTCGGTGGCGATCACCGGCAGCATCGGGACACCGGCCGCCTTGTAGTCCTCCTTGTAGCGCATGGCGAGGGCCCACGTGTGCGGCGGCGTCCAGAAGAAGATGACCAGGAACAGCACGATGGGCTGCCAGCTCAGCGACCCGGTGACCGCCGACCAGCCGACCATGACGGGCATGCAACCCGCGGCGCCGCCCCAGACCACGTTCTGCCAGGTCCGGCGCTTGAGCACCATCGTGTACACGAGCACGTAGAACGCGATGGTCAGGACGACCAGGCAGCCGGCGAGCAGGTTGGCCCGCCACCACAGCCACAGGAACGACGCGACACCGAGAGTCATCCCGAACACGAACGCGTGCGACGTCGGCACCGCGTCGCGGGCCAGCGGCCTGCGGGCGGTGCGTTTCATGACCTTGTCGATGTCGGCATCGACGACGCAGTTGAGCGAGTTCGCGCTCGCCGCACCCATCCATCCGCCGAACAGCGTGCTGAGGATCAGCGCGATGTCGACGTTGCCGCGATCCGCCAGCAGCATTGCCGGGATGGTGGCGACCAGCAGCAGCTCGATCACCCGCGGCTTGGTCAATGCGATGTAGGCCAGGACCTTGCCCGTGACGCGACCCAGCACCGTACCGGTGTCGGTCGCGCGGGGGGCGGGGCTGGGGCTGCCGAAGCCGTGTCCGCTCGGCTGATGCCCTGTCCGCACGTTCTCTCCTCGCACCACGCGTAATTCCACATCCGAATGCCGGCGCCTGCTCCCGAAGTCCTTCGCGACGGCCGGCCGTCTACTACAAACGATGGTAGACCGCCGTAATGCGTGAACCGAATCGACCCGGATACGACCGCACACTAGGCTGGAGTGGCACAAGAGGCCCACGCATCCTCAGGCTCCACGTTCACCCATGTCAGGAGACTTCTGCCCGTGTCGATCACAGACGACATCCACGTCCTCACGCAACCGGTTCACCCCGCCGACTGGACCGAACTGGACACCAAGGCCGTCGACACCATCCGGGTGCTCGCCGCGGACGCGGTGCAGAAGGTCGGCAACGGCCACCCCGGCACGGCCATGAGCCTGGCCCCCCTCGCCTACACCCTCTTCCAGCGCGTCATGCGCCACGACCCCACCGACGCCGACTGGATCGGCCGCGACCGGTTCGTGCTGTCCTGCGGACACTCCAGCCTCACCCTCTACATCCAGCTGTACCTCGCCGGCTACGGTCTCGAACTCGACGACCTGAAAGCACTGCGCACCTGGGGCTCGAAGACCCCCGGCCACCCCGAACACGGCCACACCCGCGGCGTCGAAATCACCACCGGGCCCCTCGGTCAGGGCCTCGCCTCCGCCGTCGGCATGGCCATGGCCGCCCGCCGCGAACGCGGCCTCTTCGACCCCGAGCCCGCCCTCGGCGACAGCCCGTTCGACCACCACATCTACGTCATCGCCTCCGACGGCGACATCGAGGAAGGCGTCACCTCCGAGGCCTCCTCCATCGCCGGCGTCCAGCAGCTCGGCAACCTCACCCTGATCTACGACGACAACAAGATCTCCATCGAGGACGACACCGCCATCGCGCTGTCCGAGGACACCGCCGCCCGCTACGAGGCATACGGCTGGCACGTGCAGATCGTCGAGGGCGGCGAGAACGTCGTCGCCATCGAAGAGGCCCTGAACAAGGCCCGCGAGGTCACCGACAAGCCGTCGATGATCCTGCTCCGCACCATCATCGGCTACCCCGCACCGACCAAGATGAACACCGGCGCGGCGCACGGCGCCGCCCTCGGTGCCGACGAGGTCGCGGCCGTGAAGAAGGCGCTCGGCTTCGATCCGGACAAGACGTTCGAGGTCGCCGACGAGGTCATCGCCCACACCCGCAAGGTCGTCGAGCGCGGCGTCCAGGCACACAAGCACTGGCAGGCCCAGTACGACGAGTGGACCCAGCGCGCCCCCGAGGGCAAGAAGCTCCTCGACCGCCTGATCGGCCGCGACCTTCCCGCCGGCTGGGCCGACGTGCTCCCCACCTGGGAGCCCGATCCCAAGGGCATCGCGACCCGCAAGGCGTCCGCCGCCGTACTGAACGCCGTCGGACCGGTGCTCCCCGAACTGTGGGGCGGCTCCGCCGACCTCGCCGAGAGCAACAACACCACCATCAAGGGCGCCGACTCCTTCGGCCCCGAAACCATCTCCACCCGCATGTGGACCGCCCAGCCCTACGGCCGCACCCTGCACTTCGGGGTCCGCGAACACGCCATGGGCTCGATCCTCAACGGCATCGCGCTGCACGGACCGACCCGCCCCTACGGCGGCACCTTCCTCGTCTTCAGCGACTACATGCGTCCCGCCGTGCGGCTCGCCGCGATCATGAAGACCCCGGTCACCTACGTGTGGACGCACGACTCCATCGGACTCGGCGAGGACGGGCCCACCCACCAGCCGATCGAGCACCTCGCCGCGCTGCGCGCGATCCCCGGCCTGTACGTCGTGCGACCCGGCGACGCCAACGAGACCGCCCACGCCTGGCGCGCCGTCCTCGAGAAGGGCGCCGACGAGGCCACCCGCGCTCCCGCCGGCCTCGCCCTGACCCGCCAGGACCTACCCGTCCTCGAAGGCACCAGCTACGACGGCGTCTCCCGCGGCGGCTACATCCTCGCCGACGCCTCCACCGGCGCACCGGAGGTCGTGCTCATCGGCACCGGATCCGAGCTGCAGCTCGCCGTCGCCGCCCGCGAAACCCTCGAGGCCGACGGCATCCCCACCCGGGTCGTGTCCATGCCCTGCGTCGAATGGTTCGACGCCCAGGACCAGGCCTACCGCGACGGCGTCCTCCCCCCGACGGTCAAGGCGCGGGTCTCCGTCGAAGCCGGCATCGCCATGCCCTGGCACCGCTTCGTCGGCGACGCAGGCGAAATCGTCTCCATCGAGCACTTCGGCGCCTCCGCCGACTACAAGACCCTGTTCCGCGAGTTCGGCTTCACCGCCGAAGCCGTCACCGCCGCCGCACAGCGCTCACTCGCACGCGTGAAGGGATAGACAGCCATGACTCAGAACCCCAACCTCCAGAAGCTCTCCGAAGCAGGCGTGTCGGTGTGGCTCGACGACCTCTCCCGTGACCGCATCGAGTCCGGCAACCTCGCCGAACTCATCGCGACCAAGTCCGTCGTCGGTGTCACCACCAACCCGTCGATCTTCCAGGCCGCACTCAGCAAGGGCCACGTCTACGACGCACAGGTCCGGGAGCTCGCCGAGCGCGGTGCCGACGTCGAGGCCACCATCCGCACGGTGACCACCGACGACGTGCGCGCCGCCTGCGACGTCCTCGCCCCGCAGTTCGAGGCGAGCCACGGCGTCGACGGCCGGGTCTCCATCGAGGTCGACCCGCGCCTCGCGCACGACGCCGACAAGACCGTCGCGCAGGCCGTCGAACTGTGGAAGATCGTCGACCGCCCGAACCTGTTCATCAAGATCCCGGCCACCGAGGCCGGTATCCCGGCCATCGCCAAGGTGCTCGGTGAGGGCATCAGCGTCAACGTCACGCTGATTTTCTCCGTGGAACGCTACGAACTCGTCATGGGCGCCTACCTGGACGGCCTCGAGGCCGCGAAGGCGGCCGGTCACGACCTGTCCCGCATCCACTCGGTGGCCTCGTTCTTCGTCTCCCGCGTCGACACGGAGATCGACAAGCGGCTCGACAAGATCGGCACCCCTGAGGCGCTCGCGCTGCGCGGCAAGGCGGCGCTCGCCAACGCCCGTCTCGCGTACGCCGCCTACCAGCAGGTCTTCGAGGTGCAGCCGCGGTTCCAGGGTCTGCTGTCCGACGGTGCGCGCCCGCAGCGCGCGCTCTGGGCGTCGACCGGAGTCAAGAACCCCGACTACCCCGACACCCTGTACGTCGCCGAACTGGTGGCTCCGAACACGGTGAACACGATGCCGGAGAAGACTCTCGACGCGTTCGCCGATCACGGTGAGGTCGCCGGCGACACGGTGTCCGGCACCGCGGTCGAGTCGCAGCAGGTGTTCGACAAGCTCAGCGCCGTCGGCATCGATCTCACCGACGTGTTCAAGGTCCTCGAGGACGAGGGCGTCGACAAGTTCGAGGTGTCCTGGACCGAGCTTCTGGAGGCCACCGCGGAGCAGCTGCGCGCAGCAGGGCAGAAGAGCTGATACGTGAGCGAGCCCGCAGCGTCAGACGATTGGGTCAATCCACTCCGCGACGGTAGGGACAAGCGCCTACCACGCATCGCCGGGCCGTGTGCGCTGGTGATCTTCGGTGTCACCGGCGACCTGGCCCGGCGCAAGTTGATGCCCGCCATCTACGATCTGGCCAATCGTGGTCTTCTGCCGCCCGGGTTCGCTCTCGTCGGGTTCGCCCGCAGGGATTGGTCGGACGAGGACTTCGGCAAGATCGTCCACGATGCCGTCCGCGACCATTCCCGCACCCCGTTCCGGGAGGACGTCTGGGAGCGACTGTCGGAGGGCCTGCGTTTCGTCAAGGGCACCTTCGACGACCCGGCGGCCTTCCAGGAACTGGCCAACACTCTCGGGACGCTGGAACGCGAACGCGGGACCGGCGGCAATCACGGGTTCTATCTCGCGATTCCGCCGGACGCGTTCCCGGTCGTCCTGAAGCAGCTGTCCGAAGCCGGTCTCGCGCAGTCGAACGACGACCAGTGGCGTCGGGTGGTCATCGAGAAGCCGTTCGGTCACGACCTCGAGAGCGCACGTGAGCTCAACGCGGTCGTGAACGAGGTCTTCCCGGAGGACACCGTCTTCCGGATCGACCACTACCTCGGCAAGGAAACCGTCCAGAACATCCTGGCGTTGCGCTTCGCGAACCAGTTGTTCGATCCGATCTGGAACGCCCACTACGTGGATCACGTCCAGATCACCATGGCCGAGGACATCGGTCTCGGTGGACGCGCCGGGTACTACGACGGCATCGGGGCGGCACGCGACGTCATCCAGAATCACCTGCTGCAACTCCTCGCGTTCACCGCGATGGAGGAGCCGATCAGCTTCGAACCGTCAGAATTGCAGGCGGAGAAGATCAAGGTGCTGTCCGCCACCAGGCTCGCCCAGCCACTCGACGAGACCACCGCGCGCGGCCAGTACGCGGGCGGTTGGCAGGGCGGCACCCGGGTGGTCGGACTGCTGGAGGAGGAAGGGTTCTCGAAGGACTCCACCACGGAGACGTTCGCGGCCATCACCCTCGAGGTCGACACCCGCCGCTGGGCGGGGGTGCCGTTCTACCTCCGCACCGGCAAGCGACTCGGCCGTCGGGTCACCGAGATCGCCGTGATCTTCAAGCGCGCACCGCATCTGCCGTTCGATCAGACCATGACCGAGGAACTGGGGCAGAACGCCCTCGTCATCCGGGTGCAGCCGGACGAGGGTGTGACCATGAGGTTCGGGTCCAAGGTGCCGGGGTCGAGCATGGAAGTCCGCGACGTCAACATGGACTTCAGCTACGGTCAGGCGTTCACGGAGTCGTCGCCCGAGGCGTATGAGCGCCTCATCCTCGACGTGCTCCTCGGTGAGCCCTCGCTGTTCCCCGTGAACGCCGAGGTGGAACTGTCCTGGGAAATCCTCGACCCCGTGCTCGAGCACTGGGCCGCGGACGGCAGGCCGGAACCGTACGAGGCCGGCACGTGGGGCCCGCCGTCGGCAGACGAAATGATGCACCGCACCGGTCGCGAATGGAGAAGGCCGTAGATGATCACCGACATTCCCGCGACCACCACCGGGCAGGTCAACAAGAAACTGGTGGAGCTGCGCAAGACCGGCGGCGCGGTGACCCTGGGACGAGTACTCACGCTGGTGGTGTGCACCCGCGACAGTGAGTACTCGGAGGACATCATCGACGCCGCCAACGAGGCGAGCCGGGAGCATCCGTGCCGGGTCATCGTCGTCGCCTGGGGGTCCCGTGACGCGGAACCCCGCCTGGACGCGCAGATCCGCGTCGGCGGCGACGCCGGCGCGTCGGAGGTCGTCGTGCTCCGCCTGTTCGGCGAGCTCGCCGACCACGAGAGCAGCGTGGTGGTGCCGTTCCTCCTCCCCGACACTCCCGTCGTCGTGTGGTGGCCGGAGACCGCCCCGGAGGTTCCCGCCGAGGATCCGGTGGGCAAGCTCGCGATCCGGCGGATCACCGACGCGACCGATCGCGCGGATCCGGCTGCGGAGATCAAGAGCCGTCTGGCGTCGTACTCGTCCGGTGACTCGGACCTGGCCTGGAGTCGCATCACCTACTGGCGTGCGCTCCTGACCTCGGCCGTCGACCAGCCGCCGCACTCGCCGATCACGTCGGCGGTGGTGTCCGGACTGGTGGACGAACCCGCCGTCGACATGATCGCGGGGTGGTTGGCGAGCCGCGTCGACGTCCCGGTCACCCGGCGGGTCGGCCCGTTGTTCGTGGAGATCAACTTCGCCGACGGTGGTGCGTTGACCATCAGCCGCCCCCAGACGGGTACCACGGCGACGCTGTCACGCACCGGCAAGCCCGATGCGCGGGTCGCGCTCCGCAGGCGGGAAACGAGCGAGTGCCTGGCCGAAGAACTACGCAGACTCGACCCCGACGAGGTCTACGAGACCGCGCTCGCCGGGCTGACGAAGGTGACGTATGAGTGACATCCACGTAGAGGTCCACCCCGACACCGACACGCTGGTGACGAAGGCCGCGGAGCGGTTCGTCGACACCGTCGTCGCCGCCCAGAAGGACCGCGGCACGGCGTCGGTGGTCCTCACCGGCGGCGGCACCGGGATCGGCCTGCTCGAGAAGGTCCGGGAGAACCCGGGCGACATCGACTGGCGTGCGATCGACATCTTCTGGGGTGACGAACGCTTCCTGCCGGCCGGCGACCCGGAACGCAACGACGTGCAGGCGCGGGCCGCGCTGCTCGACCACGTCGACGTCGACCCCGACCGGGTGCACACCATGCCCGTCGCGGACGGCATCTACGAGAACGATCCGGAGGCGGCCGCCGTCGCGTACGCGCAGGTACTCGGGGCGCATGCCGGCGGCAAGCAGGTCCCGGTGTTCGATGTCCACCTGCTCGGCATGGGTGGTGAGGGACACGTCAATTCGCTGTTCCCCGACACCGACGCGGTCCGCGAGGAGCACCGGTTCGTCGTCGCGGTGACGGACTCCCCCAAGCCGCCGCCGGTGCGGGTCACGCTGACCCTGCCCGCAGTCCGGCACGCCGACGAGGTGTGGCTCGTCGTGTCGGGTGACGCGAAGGCCGAGGCCGTGGCCGCCGCCATCGCGGGCGCTCCCCCCGTCGAGATCCCGGCGTCCGGGGCCCGCGGGCTGTCCGCGACCCGGTGGCTGCTCGACACGTCGGCCGCGTCCCGGCTGCCGAACTGACGCTCTCATCCGACGGGGTCCTCGTCGTCCGCCTGTAACCCGGCGGGCGACCGAGGGTCCTGCTCGACCGGTGACCGGGTGACCCGGCAGTCGGTGACGATCCGACCGGCACGACGCGGAAACGCCGTGCTCGTCCCCCGCCGTCCGATTCCCCCGCGCCAATAGTCCGGGTTGCCCGCGCAGCGTCTCATCCGTCGCCCCAATTCGTCTCGGAAACGTTCGTGCTCTTTCCCGTTTTGACGCAGCGACGGACGGTTCGGTTCCCCCGCCCCGCAAGAAAGTTCACGCAAATCTCACGGGGCGCGGGAACCCGTCCGGCTATCCGCTGTTGCGCAGCGCGGTCGCCAGCCCGTTCATCGTGAGCTGGATGCCGCGGCGCGTCTGATCACTGTCGTCCCCCGCCCGGTAGCGGCGCAGCAGTTCCACCTGCAGGTGGTTGAGGGGCTCGAGGTACGGGAACCGGTTGTGCACCGACCTCTCCAGACCGGGGTTGTCGGCGAACAGGGTGTCGTTCCCGGTGATCGCCTTGTACATCCGGATCGTCCGCTCGTGTTCCTCGGCGATCTTGCCGAACACCCGTCGGCGGAGTTCCTCGTCGGGAACCAGCTCCGCGTAGCGGGCGGCGAGGCCCATGTCGGACTTCGACATCACCATGGCCAGGTTCGACAGCACGGTCCGGAAGAACGGCCACTTCGCGTACAGGCGGGACAGTGTGGCCACCCTCTCGGGGTCGCCCTGCGTCCATTCCTCGAACGCCGCACCCGTGCCGTACCACCCGGGCAGCATGACCCGGGACTGACTCCACGACAACACCCACGGGATGGCCCGGAGGTCGGAGATGGACGTGGTCTGCTTCCGTGAGGCGGGCCGGCTGCCGATGTTGAGGGCCCCGATCTCCGCGACCGGAGTCGACATCTCGAAGTACTCCACGAATCCGGGTGTCTCATGCACCAATTCGCCATAGGCGCGGCGGGCCAGCGCAGCGAGCTCGTCGAGGATGCGGTACGCCGGTTCGGCGTCGTCGCCGAGTCCCTCGACGTCGAGCAGGGTGGCTTCGAGGGTCGCGGCGAGTAGCGTTTCGAGATTGCGTTGCGCGAGGCGGGGTTCCGCGTACTTGGCGGCGATCACCTCGCCCTGTTCGGTGATCCGCAGCGAGCCGGCCACCGCGCCGGGCGGTTGCGCCAGGATCGCCTCGTAGCTGGGGCCGCCGCCGCGACCCACGGTGCCGCCGCGACCGTGGAAGAGCCGCAACCGGATTCCCGTCTTGCGTGCGGCGTCCACCAGATCCAGCTCGGCGCGGTACAGCGCCCAGTTGGCCGCCAGGTAGCCGCCGTCCTTGTTGGAGTCGGAGTACCCGAGCATCACTTCCTGGGAGTCGCCGCGCGAGGTCACCAGCGCCCGGTAGATCGGCACCTCCAGGGTGGCTTCGAGGGTGGCGGCACCCTGCTGCAGGTCCTCGATCGTCTCGAACAGCGGCACGATGCCCACCGGACAGGACGGGGCCTCCCCTGATCCGGGGTCGAGCAAGCCCACCTCCTTCAGCAGCACCGCGGCCTCGAGCATGTCACTGACGGAGGTGCACATGCTGATGATGTAGTTGGGCACGGCACCCGCACCGAGTGTCCGGACCGCGTCGGCGCCGGCCTGGAGAATGGCGAGCTCCTTCGCGGTCAGCTCGCTGAACTTCGCGTTCGCGGTGGTCAGTGGGCGCCTGGTCGACAGCTCCGCCGACAGCAGCTCCACCCGCTCGTCCTCGGACAGCGACGGGTAGTCGGCGTGCACGCCCGCCCACGCCAGCAGCTCGGCGACGACGGTCTCGTGCACGTCCGAGTTCTGCCGCATGTCGAGACCGGAGAGGTGGAAACCGAACACCGCCACCGAATCCCGCAGGTTCGCCAGCCCGTCGTCGGCGATGGTGCCGTCGCCACCACGCCGCAGGGAGTCGTCGACGATGTCGAGTTCGTCGAGCATCTGCCGCGGGGTGTCGTACGGTGCGAGCCCGAGGTCGAGCCCGTGATCGGGTGCCTCACCGAGAATGCGGTGCGCGGTGGCCGTGAGACGCCCCCGGATGCCCCGCACCGCGCGCCGGTAGGGTTCGTCGGCGCGGAACGGGGAATCGTCCTGCGACGCCGCGGCCAGGAGGTCGAGCCCGGGGGTGACGGTGACGAGGCGAGCCGACATCGACAGTTCGCGCTCGAGCGTCTCGAGTTCGCCGAGGTGATGCTCGAGGGCGGTGGCCGCGGCACGGGTGGTGGCCTGCCGAACCACCTCGTCGGTGACGTAGGGGTTGCCGTCGCGGTCTCCGCCGATCCACGACCCGGGACGCAGAATCGGTTCCCCGCCCAGATCCGCGTCCGGCCACCGCGACCGCAGGGCAGTGCGCAGTTCGGCGTTGATCTTCGGGACGACCTCGAACAGTGCCGCGTCGTAGTACCGCAGCCCGACCTCGATCTCGTCCTGGATCCGCAACCGCGACAACCGGATCAGTGCGGTCTGCCAGAGGGTGAGGATCTGCCGCCGCAGCCGGACGTCGACGTCGGCCGTCTCGGTCTCGGTCAGGGCGGTGCGCTCGCGGTAGCGCATCAGTTCCGTGATCCGGGACTGGGTTTCGAACACCGTCCGGCGGCGGGTCTCGGTGGGATGGGCGGTGATGACCGGCGACACGAGCGCCCCGCGCAACGCGTCCGCGACGACGGCGCTGTCGAGGTGCGCGGCGTCGAGTTTGGCGAACGTGGCGGTCAGGGTGCTGTCGGGGGCGGGTTCACCGGCGGCGACGTGGACGACACGCCGGCGTTCGCGGTGGATGTCCTCGGCAAGATTGGCCAGGAGAGCGAAGTGGCTGAAGGCCCGGATGACGGGAATGGTGTCGCTCGTGGAGACCTGGGTGAACATGTCCGCCAGATCCGCGCGGTCGATCTCGGAACGACGAACCCGGAACGATTCGACCCTGGCCTTCTCGACGAGGTCGAAGACGCCGTCCCCGGCCTGTTCCCGCACTATCTGACCGAGGATGCCGCCCAGGAGCCGAATGTCTTCGCGAAGTGGTTCAGTGGCCTCACGTGGGGTTTCGATCATGCATCCAGTATCGACCGGTGACGGCCCGTCTGCATGGTGAAGCAGATCAGCCGAACTTGATCTCCAGGCCGATGCCGATGATGGCGATCAACCAGATCAGGCCGGTGAAGACGGTGAGCCGGTCGAGGTTCTTCTCGACCACGGTGGAACCGGACAGGCTCGACTGGACACCGCCGCCGAACAGGCTGGACAGACCGCCGCCCTTACCGCGGTGCAGCAGCACCAGCAGAATCAGCAGCAAGCTGGTGACCACCAGCAAGATATCCAGGAACAGTTCCATGTCTGTCTACGTCCACCCATCCAGTAGGAACAACAACGACCTCGTACACCCTACAGGCGCTCCGCGCCCGTGCGCCTTTCCGGTACCTACAGCTACCGGAAAGGCGCACGGGCGCCGAAGGCGCCTTACGGCAGAGGTCCGCCCGCGGCGATCGCCGACAGCGTGGCGAACTCGTCAGCCTTCAGCGAGGCGCCGCCCACCAGGGCGCCGTCCACATCCGCCTGACCGACGATCTCGCCGACGTTCTTGGCGTTGACGCTGCCGCCGTACAGAACGCGGACACCGGACGCGACGTCCGGCGAGGCGAGCTCACCGAGCGTGGCGCGGATCGCGGCGCACACTTCCTGCGCATCCGCGGCACTGGCCACGCGGCCGGTTCCGATGGCCCACACCGGCTCGTACGCGATGACGACCTTGGCGACGTCCTCGGCGGACAGTCCGGCGAGCGAGCCCCGCAACTGCTCGACGTTGTAGGACACGTGCTCGCCGGCCTCACGGACGTCGAGACCCTCACCGATGCAGACGATCGGGGTGATCCCGTTCTTCAGCGCGGCCTTGGTCTTGGCCAGCACGGTGTCGTTGTCCTCGCAGTGCAGGGTCCGGCGCTCCGAGTGCCCGACGACGACGAACGTGCAGCCCAGCTTGGCCAGCATGGAGCCGCTGATCTCGCCGGTGTACGCACCCGAATCGTGGGCCGACACGTCCTGCGCACCGTAGGTGAGCAGGAGCTTGTCGCCCTCGACGAGGGTCTGCACGCTGCGGATGTCGGTGAACGGCGGGATCACCGTCACGTCGACCTTGTCGAAGTACTTCGCCGGGAGCGAGAAGGCGATCTTCTGAACCAGCGCGATGGCCTCGAGATGGTTCAGATTCATCTTCCAGTTGCCGGCGATCAGCGGCTTCCGTGCCATGTCTCAGGCCTCCAGAACTGCGATGCCGGGGAGTTCCTTGCCCTCGAGGTACTCGAGGGAGGCGCCGCCACCGGTGGAGATGTGCGAGAACCCGTCCTCGGGCAGACCGAGCTGGCGCACCGCCGCGGCGGAGTCACCGCCACCGACGACGCTGTACGCGCCCTTCCCGGTGGCCTCGATGATCGCCTCGGCGACACCCTTGGTGCCCGCGGCGAACTTCGCGAACTCGAACACACCCATCGGGCCGTTCCAGAACACGGTCTTCGCGCTGGTCAGGATCGCCGCGAACCGGCGAACCGACTGCGGTCCGATGTCGAGACCCATCCAGCCGTCCGGGATCTCGAGCACGGAAACGATCTTCGACTCGGCGTCGGCCGAGAACGAATCGGCGATGACCACGTCCTGCGGAATGTGGATCACGTCGGCGTACTGCTCGAGCAGCGCCTTGCACGTGTCGATCATCGACTCCTCGCACAGCGAGTTGCCGACCGACACGCCCTGCGCCGCCAGGAACGTGTAGTACATGCCGCCACCGATGACGAGGGTGTCGACCTTGGGGGCCAGCGCCTCGATCACCGCGAGCTTGTCCGACACCTTGGACCCACCCAGCACGACCGCGTACGGCCGCTCGGGCTCCTCGGTGAGCTTGCCGAGCACCTTGATCTCGGCTTCGACGAGCCTGCCCGCGTAATGCGGGAGCAGCTTGGCCACCTCGTACACCGACGCCTGCGCGCGGTGCACGACACCGAACCCGTCGGACACGAACGCGCCGTCGTCGCCGACGAGCTCGACCAGGGCCTTGGCGAGCTTCGTCCGCTCGGCCTCGTCCTTGCTGGTCTCCCGCGGATCGAAGCGGATGTTCTCCAGCAGGAGAACGTCGCCGTCCGTGAGCCCCTCGGCACGTGCCAGAGCGTCCTGCCCGACGACGTCGCCGGCGAGCTGGACGTTGCGTCCCAGCACCTCGGCGAGCTTCACCGCGACCGGTGCGAGGGAGTACTGCGGGTCGGGCTCACCCTTGGGGCGACCCAGATGGGCGGTGACGATGACCTTGGCGCCCGCCTCCGCCAACGCCTTCAGCGTCGGCGCGGAAGCGATGATGCGCCCGGGATCGGTGATCCGGTCACCGTCGAGCGGAACGTTGAGGTCGGAGCGCACCAGCACGGCGCGCCCCTCGACCCCAGCGTTCAGCAGGTCGTCGAGAGTCTGAACTGCCACTGTTACCGGACCTTCGCTCAGAGAGACTTGGCGACGAGACCGATGAGGTCGGCCAGACGGTTGGAGTAACCCCACTCGTTGTCGTACCAGGACACGATCTTGGCCTGATCGTCGATGACCTTGGTGAGGCCGGAGTCGAAGATCGAGCTGTGCGGGTCGGTGACGATATCGGACGACACGATCGGAGCGTCCGTGTACTTCAGGATGCCCTTGAGCGGTCCCTCGGCGGCAGCCTTCATCGCGGCGTTGATGTCCTCGACGCTGGCCGACTTCTTCAGGTTCGCGGTGAGGTCGGTGACCGAGCCCGTGGGGATCGGGACGCGCAGCGCGTAGCCGTCCAGCTTGCCGAGCAGCTGCGGGAGGACCAGGCCGATGGCCTTGGCGGCACCGGTGCCCGTGGGGACCACGTTCAGTGCGGCGGCGCGGGCGCGACGCAGGTCGCTGTGCGGGCCGTCCTGCAGGTTCTGGTCCTGGGTGTAGGCGTGGACCGTGGTCATGAGGCCCTTGACGATACCGAACTCGTCGTCGAGCACCTTGGCGATGGGGCCGAGGCAGTTGGTGGTGCACGAGGCGTTGGAGATGATGTTCTGGCTGCCGTCGTACTTGTCGTCGTTGACGCCCATCACGATGGTGATGTCCTCGCCCTTGGCCGGGGCGGAGATGATGACCTTCTTGGCGCCGGCCTCGAGGTGGCCCTTCGCCTTGGCTGCGTCGGTGAAGATGCCGGTGGACTCGACGACGACGTCGACGCCCAGGTCACCCCACGGAAGCGCCGCGGGCCCTTCCTTGATGGCGAGTGCCTTGATCTTCTGGTTTCCGACGACGATGGTGTCTTCACCCTCGAGCGAGACGTCGTGCGGGAGACGACCCAGGATGGAGTCGTACTTCAGGAGATGCGCCAGCGTAGCGTTGTCCGTGAGGTCGTTGACCGCCACAATCTCGATGTCGGTGGTTCCGAGCGCCTTCTGCGCGTCCACCGCCCTGAAGAAGTTACGTCCGATACGGCCGAAACCGTTTACGCCTACCCGGACAGTCACAATCTGCTCCTTTGCGCATGATTCTGGTTGTGCAGCTCTGCTCCCGCGCCGCTACGACACCACCGACGGGTGGTCGGCGCGAGGGTTCATCGGTCGATGTGGCTCTAACCCTAGTGCGCGGGCCACGCGCGCGCGCAGTCACCTCCGGCACCCGTTTCCGGGCCGCCCCGACCCGAACGAACGGGACGCTCGTTCGATCTGACGCAACGAGCGTCCCGTTCGTCCGGGAGTGGGGGTGGTGCGAGGGGACCGCCGACGACGGTCAGGCGTCGTCGAGAAGGTCTGCGGTGACGGCCGACTCGGTGTCGGGGATGCCGGTTTCCTTTGCCTTGCGGTCCGCCATCGACAGCAACCGCCGGATGCGGCCGGCGACGGCGTCCTTCGTCATCGGCGGATCGGCGAGCTGGCCGAGTTCCTCGAGGGACGCCTGCCGGTGCTCCACCCGGAGGTGACCGGCCGCCGCCAGATGGTCGGGAACCTCGTCACCCAGGATGTCGAGGGCCCGCTCGACGCGGGCAGCGGCCGCGACGGCCGCCCGCGCGGACCGGCGCAGGTTGGCGTCGTCGAAGTTGGCGAGCCGGTTGGCGGTGGCACGGACCTCCCGGCGCATGCGGCGTTCCTCCCACACGAGGCGGGTGTCCTGGGCGCCCATCCGGGTGAGCAGTGCGCCGATGGCCTCGCCGTCGCGGATCACCACCCGGTCGGTGCCACGGACCTCGCGGGCCTTCGCCGAGATGCCCAGCCGGCGCGCCGCCCCGACGAGCGCGAGCGCCGCCTCCGGGCCGGGGCAGCTGACCTCGAGCGCCGACGACCGACCCGGCTCGGTCAGCGAACCGTGCGCCAGGAACGCGCCGCGCCACGCGGCTTCCGCGTCGGCAACGCTGCCACCGACGACCTGCGCGGGAAGCCCGCGCACCGGGCGCCCCCGCAGGTCCAGGAGACCGGTCTGGCGGGCGAGTGCCTCGCCCTCCTTCGCGACCCGCACGATGTAGCGGGACGACTTGCGCAGCCCGCCCGCGCTGAGAACGTGGACGTCGGCGCTGTACGTGAACAGGTCGAAGATCTCGCGGCGCAACCGGCGGGCCGTGGACCCCAGATCCACTTCTGCCTCGACCACGACCCGGCCACCGACGATGTGCAATCCCCCGGCGAACCGCAGCAGCGACGAGACCTCGGCCTTCCGGCAACTCACATGAGTGACGACGAGACGACTGAGTTCGTCTTTGACCTCTGCTGTCATTGCCACGAAGCGCTCTCCCTTTCCTCTGGTGTCCCGGCCACTTCGCTCCCCCGAGACCCCGCATCGGGGTCGCTCCAGAGCTGTTCGAGAACGGACGCAAGTTTTCCTGCATGGTGCGTGTGGGTGCCGTGCTCCGACACGTCGGCGTACACGACGCGTGCCTGGAACTGTCCGGCGGCGCGGGCGAGGTGCTCGCGCTCGCGCCCCGGTGGCACCGAACCCGAATCGACCACGACGAAGTCGACGGTGAGTTCGGGTGCGTGTTGGGACAGTACGTGCAGATGACGCTCGGTGGAGAATCCTGCCGTCTCGCCCGGCTCCGGAGCCAGGTTGAGCACCAGCACCTTCCGCGCGGCGGTGGCGATCAGCGTGTCGAGGAGTTCCGGCACGAGGACGTGCGGGATGACGCTGGAGAACCACGACCCCGGGCCGAGGACGACCATGTCGGCGACGTCGATAGCCCGGACCGCGTCCGGGCATGCGGGCGGATTCGCCGGCAGCAGCCGCACGCGGCGCACCTTGCCGGGGGTGGTCGCGACCGCGACCTGACCGCGGATGCAGCGGCTGACCCGCGGGTCCGCCTCGAGTCCCTGCACGTCGGCCTCGATGTCCAGGGCGATCGGCGACATCGGCAGCACGCGCCCGTTGATCCGCAGCAGCCGCGCGAGTTCGTCCAGCGCGGCGACAGGGTCGCCGAGCACTTCGGTGAGGCCGGCCAGGATGAGATTGCCCACCGAGTGGCCGGCGAGGGCGCCGATTCCGCCGAATCGGTGCTGGATGGTGTCCGTCCAGTCCTGCACCTCGGGGTCGTCCGCGGCGAGTGCGGCGAGCGCCATCCGCAGATCCCCCGGCGGGATGACGCCGAGTTCGGCGCGCAGCCGTCCCGAGGATCCGCCGTCGTCCGCGACGGTGACGACGGCCGTGACGTCACGGCTGAGCCGGCGCGCGGCACTGAGGGTGGCGAACAGCCCGTGGCCCCCGCCGAGCGCGACGATCGCAGGCGGCTGGTGCACCGGCCTCATTCGCGCCCCAGATCACGATGGACGACACGCACGTTCAGCCCGGAGTCCTGTCCGAGGCGGCTGGCCAAGGCCTCCGACATCGCGACACTCCGGTGTTTCCCTCCGGTGCATCCCACCGCGATGGTCATGTAGCGCTTCCCCTCCCGACGATATCCCGCGATCGTCAGATCCAGCAGGTGGTGATATGTGGCGAGATAGTCCTCGGCACCGTCCTGCGACAACACGTAGTCCCGCACGTCCGCACTCTGCCCGGTGTGCGGACGCAACTCGGGAATCCAGTGCGGGTTGGGCAGGAAGCGGACGTCGCAGACGAGATCGGCGTCCATCGGAAGACCGTACTTGAAACCGAACGACTGGACTGTTACTTGCATGGTCCGGTTCTCGGCGTCGCCGAACGCGTCCTCGATCTTCTGCCGCAACTGGTGGGCGGCGAGGGACGACGTGTCGATCACCAGATCCGCGGCGGCCTTCACCTTCGCGAGCTGATCGCGCTCGGCGGCGATGCCCTCCGACAGGGTGCCCTCGGCGCCTCCCCCGGACAGCGGGTGACTGCGGCGCACCTGCTCGAAACGGCGCACCAGGACCTCGTCCGACGCGTCGAGGTACAGCACCCGCGTGTGCACGGGTTTGCTCTCCAGTTCGGTGAGGACCCAGCCGAGGTCGCCGGTGAACAACCGGCTGCGCACGTCGATGACGACGGCGAGCCGCTCGAGCCGCGAATCGGATTCCAGGCTCAGATCCACCATCCGGGAAATCAGTTCCGGGGGAAGGTTGTCCGCGACGTACCACCCGAGGTCCTCGAGGACCTTCGCCGCCGTCTGCAGACCCGCCCCGGAGAGCCCGGTGACGAGAAGGAAGTCCATCGGCCGGACCGTGGGTGGACGGTCGCTCTGCGCGTGCTGCTCGTTCACTCGACACCTGTCCGTTGCGATGCGCTCTGTGCTGCCGGGCCGTGCTGTGCTACCGGTTCGCGGGGAATGTCCGCGCCGTTCTGTTCTGCCGTGCCCGGCCCGTTCCGATCTGGTTCATCATCCCCCACTCCCGCGACGTCCGCAGACGGTTCCTCCGCCCCGAGAGCGGTGAGTACCGCTTTCGCCGTGGCCGTTCCGATGCCGGGGACCGCGGTGATCTCCTCGACGGAGGCCTGCTTGAGGCGTGCGACGGATCCGAAATGCGTCACCAGGGCCTTGCGCCGGGTCTCGCCGAGCCCGCGGACCGAGTCGAGCGCGGACGCCGTCATCCGGCGGGACCGCTTGCTGCGGTGGAACGTGATCGCGAAACGGTGCGCCTCGTCGCGCACCCGCTGCAGCAGGTACAGCGACTCGCTCGTGCGCGGGAGGATGACCGGGTCCTCCTCCCCCGGCACCCACACCTCCTCGAGCCGCTTGGCCAGCCCGATCACGGCGACGTCGGTGATGCCCAGTTCGTCGAGCACCGCCGACGCCGCGGCCACCTGCGGGGCTCCGCCGTCCACGACGAACAGGTTCGGTGGGTACGCGAACCGCCGCGGCCTGCCGGTCTGCGGATCGATCGCCGCCTCCGGGGCGAGGTCGCCGCCGTCCCCGCCCGACACCTGGTCGGCGTCCGCCCCGGCCGCTTCGGCGCGCAGCACCCCGACGTCGCGGTTGTGCCGGAGGAACCGCCGCCGGGTGACCTCCGCGATGCTGGCGACGTCGTCGGAGCGACCGTCACCGGCGGCCTCCTTGATCGCGTAGTGCCGGTAGTCGGACTTGCGGGGCAGGCCGTCCTCGAAGACGACCAGGGAGGCCACCACGTCGGTGCCCTGCACGTGGCTGATGTCGACGCATTCGATGCGCAGGGGCGCCGAGTCCAGGTCGAGGGCCTCCTGGATGCCCTGCAGGGCCGCCGACCGCGACGTGAAGTCGCCGGCGCGGCGCAGCTTGTGCTGTTGCAGTGCCTCCATCGCGTTGCGCTGCACGGTCTCGGCGAGAGCCTTCTTGTCGCCGCGCTGCGGCACGCGGAGGCGGACCGCGGATCCGCGGAGACCGCTGAGCCACTCCTGCACCTGCTCGGCGTCGGGCGGCAGCACGGGCACCAGGACCTCCCGCGGCACGCCGCTGGTGCCGGCCTCCTGGTCGGTCGCGCCCGACAGCGCCGCCTGCTCACCGTAGAACTGGGTGAGGAACTGCTCGACGAGCAGCGGCAGGTCCGATCCCGCCTCGGAATCGACGCTGGCCCAGTCGATGACGTCACCCGCCTTCTCGACCACCCAACCGCGCTGACCGCGCACGCGGCCACCGCGGACGTGGAACACCTGCACCGCGGCCTCGAGCTCGTCGGTCGCGAACGCGGCGACGTCGGCGTCGGTGCCGTCCCCGAGCACGACGGCCTGCTTCTCGAGCGCGCGCCGCAACGCGCCCACGTCGTCGCGCAACCGCGCCGCCGTTTCGAAGTCGAGTTCTTCCGACGCCTCCTGCATCCGGGCCTCGAGCTGCCGGACCAGCTTGTCGGTGCGTCCCGACAGGAAGTCGCAGAAGTCCTCGACGATCTTGCGGTGTTCAGCCGCGGACACGCGTCCGACGCACGGCGCGGAACACTTGTCGATGTAGCCGAGCAGGCAGGGCCGGCCGATCTGGTTGTGACGCTTGAACACCCCGGCCGAGCAGGTGCGGGCAGGGAACACCCGCAGCAGCAGGTCGAGGGTTTCGCGGATGGCCCACGCGTGCGAGTAGGGCCCGAAGTAGCGGACACCCTTGCGCCGGGGACCGCGGTAGACGAACAGCCGGGGGTATTCCTCGTTCAGGGTGACCGCGAGAACCGGGTACGTCTTGTCGTCGCGGTAGCGGACGTTGAACCGGGGATCGAATTCCTTGATCCAGTTGTACTCGAGCTGGAGGGCCTCGACCTCGGTGCTCACGACGGTCCACTCGACGCTGCCGGCCGTGGTCACCATCTGGCGGGTGCGCGGGTGCAGCGTCGAGACGTCGGCGAAATAGGAATTCAGCCGTGATCGAAGACTCTTCGCCTTCCCGACATAGATGACCCGGCCGTGCGGATCGCGGAACTTGTACACCCCCGGGTCGACCGGAATCGTTCCGGTCGCGGGGCGATATGTCGAAGGATCGGGCACCCCTCCACGTTAGTCGGCGCCACCGACCAACCCCGCATCCGCGACGTCGCGGAGGGGCGACCCCGGGTTCAGGACGGTGCGTACTCCGACGCGAGTGCGCGGAAGCGGTCGACAGCGTCCACGGCGTATTCGCGATCGTTGGACTGGATGGCCATCACGGCCAGGTATTCGTCGTCGGGCAGCTCGATCCGGGCCCACGCCGCGCCGTCCGGGAAGGACAGCCCCTCGTACAGGTCCCAGTCGACGATGCGCTCCCCGAGGACGTTGCGGACGGCGATGCCGCGGGGCCCGACCCGCAACCTGGGCCGGGTCAGCAGCAGGACCGCTGCCGCGAGGAGGCAGCCGATGCCCGCGAACGCCAGCTGGTCGGCGAGCCGGAAGTACACGCCCGTCGAATCGCCGCGCAGCAGGATTGCGAACGTCACATGCACGACGACGAGAAGGATCGCCACACCGATCGCGTACCGACGCGACTTGCGTGGCGTCGCGACGAGTGTCCACTCGGATTCGGGAGTGGTCATGAATGGATCCGGATCATACGAAGGACTCCTCGGCGCGGCGCAGTCGCGCCAACGTGACAGCGGTGTCGAGCGCGGCCGCGCAGGCCTGACCGCCCTTGTCCTCGACGGAGCCGGGCAGGCCACTGCGGTCGACGGCCTGCTGCTCGGTGTCCGTGGTGAGCACACCGTTCCCGACCGGGGTGCTCTCGTCCAGCGAGACCCGGGTCAGACCGGCCGTCACGGCGTCGCAGACGTATTCGAAGTGCGGCGTCCCGCCGCGGATCACGACACCGAGCGCGACGACGGCGTCGTGCGTGCGGGCCAGGGCCTGCGCCACCACCGGAAGCTCGATGGCACCGGCGACCCGGACCAGTGTGACGTTCTTCACGTTCGCCCCGGCCGCCACCCGCTGCGCGCCGGCGATCAGCGCCTCGGAGATCTCGGCGTGCCAGCTGCCGGCGACGATGGCGAGCCGGAGGTCGCCCGCCTCACCGAGTTGCAGCTCCGGCAGTCCCTCACCACTCACAGCATTTCTCCCGCTTCGAAGTCGTCGAGCCCGATCAGGTCGTGGCCCATGCGGTCGCGCTTCGTGCGCAGGTACGTCAGGTTCTCGGCGTTCGCCCGCAACGGCATCGACACCCGCTCGGTGATCTGCAGTCCGTAACCGTCGAGCCCGACCCGCTTGGCCGGGTTGTTGGTCAGCAGCCGCATCGAGGAAATACCCAGATCCACCAGGATCTGCGCGCCGATGCCGTAGTCGCGGGCGTCGGCGGGCAGGCCGAGCTCGAGGTTCGCGTCGACGGTGTCCGAACCCGCATCCTGCAGCTGGTAGGCCTGCAGCTTGTGCATGAGGCCGATGCCCCGGCCCTCGTGTCCGCGCATGTACAGGACCACCCCGCGACCCTCCTGCGCGACCATGTCCAGGGCGGCGTCGAGCTGCGGCCCGCAATCGCAGCGCAGCGAACCGAACACGTCGCCGGTGAGGCATTCGGAGTGCACGCGCACGAGCACGTCGCTGCCGTCGCCGTCCGGGCCGGGCAGGTCGCCGCGAACCAGGGCGACGTGCTCGACGTCGTCGTAGATGCTCCGGTAACCGACGGCCGTGAACTCGCCGTGCCGGGTCGGGATCCGCGCGGACGCGACCCGCTCCACGTGCTTCTCGTGCTTGCGGCGCCACGCGATGAGGTCGGCGATCGAGATCAGCGCGAGGTTGTGGTCGTCGGCGAAGACCCGCAGCTCGTCGGTCTGGGCCATGTGGCCCTCGTCCTTCTGACTGACGATCTCGCAGATCACACCCGCCGGCCGCAGGTCCGCCATCCGGGCCAGGTCGACGGCTGCCTCGGTGTGACCGGGACGGCGCAGCACGCCACCCTCCTTGGCGCGCAGCGGCACGACGTGGCCGGGCCGGGTGAAGTCCTGGGCGCCGCTGGACGGGTCGGCCAGCAACCGCATGGTGGCGGCGCGGTCGGACGCGGAGATGCCGGTGCCGATGCCCTCCCGGGCGTCGACGGTCACGGTGTACGCGGTGCCGTGCTTGTCCTGGTTGGTGGCGTACATCGGGGGCAGGCCGAGGCGGTCGCAGTCGGCGCCGTCGAGCGGCACACAGAGATAGCCGGACGTGTATCGAACCATGAAGGCAACCAACTCGGGGGTGGCTTTCTCCGCGGCGAAGATGAGGTCTCCCTCGTTCTCGCGGTCTTCGTCGTCGACGACGACGACTGCCTTGCCTGCGGCGATGTCCGCAACGGCGCGCTCGATACTGTCGAACCTGGTCACGTGCTCGGTCTCCAAAGTCTTGACTTAGGCATCTTCGAATACAAACGGATGCATCCGTGGATGCTCCTCAACAGTACGACTCAGCGGCCGGCCGCTTGCAGCCGCTCCACATACTTCGCGATCACGTCGACCTCGAGGTTGACGGGCGTCCCGACGGACGCCGCCCCGAGGGTGGTCAGTTGCAGCGTGGTCGGGATGAGCGAGATCTCGAAATATTCCTCGCCGCGTTCGCCGCCGAGCGCCGAGACCGTCAGCGACACACCGTCGACCGTGATCGAGCCCTTCTCCACGACGTACCGGGAGATGGCGTCGGGCAACGCGATGCGGACGACCTCCCAGTTCTCGGACGGGCTGCGGCTGATGATGTGCCCGGTGCCGTCCACGTGGCCCTGGACGAGGTGGCCGCCGAGGCGGCTGTTCAGGGCAGCGGCCCGCTCGAGGTTGACGCGGCTGCCCACGTCGATCTTCTGCAAGCTCGACCGGTTCAGCGTCTCCTGCATGACGTCGGCGGTGAAGGAGCCGTCGGCCAGCACCTCGACGACGGTCAGGCACACCCCGTTCACCGCGATCGAATCACCGTGTGACGCGTCGGAAGTCACGACCGGACCACGCACGGTGAACCGTGCGGCGTCGGCCAGTTCCTCCTTGGCGACGACCTCACCCAACTCTTCGACGATCCCGGTGAACACTGTGGCTTCTCCTACGTTTGGGGGCTGTCAGGGTTTTCGGACACTGCTGGAACCAGACTCAACAACAAATCGGGGCCGATTGTTTCGACCGACTCGTGACGGAACCGCAGCGCGCCGTCGATCGTGTGCACACCCGCCTCCGCGACCGCGGGCGTGCCGGCGCCGAGGACCAGCGGGGCGAGGTACGCCTGGATGCGGTCGACCCGGCCAGCGGCGAGAAACGCGCCCGCCAGCCGGGGCCCGCCCTCGAGCAACACATCGGTGTACTCGGCGAGTGCGGCGAGGACCTCGTCCACGTCGCGCGTGCGCAGCAGCAGGGTGGGCGCGGAGTCGTCGAGGACCCGCGCGTCCGCCGGGATGTCGCCGAGTCCGACGACGACGCGCACCGGCTGGTGAGCGGCGAGCGATCCGTCGGGCATCCGGGCGGTCAGCCGGGGGTCGTCGGCCAGCACCGTCCCGGTGCCGACCACGATCGCGTCGAGTTTCGCCCGGTCGGCGTGGACGCGTTCCCTGGCCTCGGGTCCGGTGATCCACTGGCTGGTGCCGTCGGCGGCGGCGCTGCGCCCGTCCAGGGTGGCCGCGTACTTCCAGGTGACGTGTGGCCGTCCGGTGCGCTGCCGGTGCAGCCAGGCCCGGAGCGGCCCGCGTTCGACGTCCTGGGCCCGCAGCCCGGACGTGACCTCGACCCCCGCCGAGACGAGGGTTTCCGCGCCGCCCGCGGCCTCGGGGTTCGGATCGCCCACCGCATAGTGCACCGCGATCACACCGGCATCGAGGAGCGCTTGCGAACACGGCCCGGTCCGGCCGTGGTGGTTGCACGGTTCCAGCGTGACGACGGCGGTGCCGCCGCGGGCGGCGTCACCCGCCTCCCGCAGTGCGACGACCTCCGCGTGCGGACCGCCGGGAGGCTGCGTCATCCCGACACCGGCGATGCGCCCCGCGGAGTCGAGGACCACCGCGCCGACCGCCGGATTGGGGCTGGTGAATCCGCGCGCCGACTCCGCGGCACCGATGGCGATCTGCATCGCGGCGTCGAGATCCGCAGCCGAATTCTCGTGCCGCACGTGAGAGTTCACGATGTGCCGGAGCGCCGTTACCGCGACAGACTCAGGTGCGGTGACGCCTTGGCCGCGCTGGCGCGCAGGGCACGCACGGCCTCCGCGGGATCGCTCGTGCCGTAGACGGCAGACCCGGCGACGAAGCAGTCGACGCCCGCCTCGGCAGCGGCCTCGACGGTGTCGGCGTTGATGCCGCCGTCGATCTCCACGACCAGCCTCAGCTCACCCGAGTCGACGAGCCTGCGGACGGCCTTCGCCTTCGACAGCACCTCGGGGATGAACGACTGACCGCCGAAGCCGGGCTCGACGCTCATGACGAGAAGCGTGTCGAAGTCCTTCAGGATCTCGAGGTACGGCTCGATCGGCGTGCCGGGCTTGACGCTGAGACCGGCCTTGGCGCCGGCGGCGCGGATGTCCCGGGCCACGGACCGCGGGTCGTCGGTCGCCTCCGCGTGGAACGTGACGTTGTGCGCGCCCGCCTCCGCGTAGGGCGGCGCCCAGCGGCCGGGGTCGTCGATCATGAGATGGCAGTCGAGCGGGATGTCCGTCGCCGCGAGCAGGCTCTGCACGACAGGCAGGCCGAGCGTCAGGTTGGGCACGAAATGTGCGTCCATCACGTCGACGTGCAGCCAGTCGGCACCGGCGACCGCGTCCGCCTCCTCGGCGAGACGCGCGAAATCGGCAGACAGAATGGACGGTGCGATCATCGGGGTTGCCACGCGCCGCAGTTTAGTCGTACGCGTGCCGGGGCCGGATCCCGCGGTCCATACTGAGCTCATGCCGACCTGGACGGACGTCGTGGCGATCGGTGCGTCCCTGCCGGAGGTGCAGGAGAGCACGTCGTACCGCACTCCGGCGCTGAAGGTGGCGGGCACGTTGCTCGCCCGGTTGCGGGCCGAGTCGGACGGGGGCCTGGTGGTGATGTGCGACCTCGACGAGAAGGCGGCGCTACTGGCCCAGGGCGCGCCGTTCTACACCACTCCGCACTACGACGGTCACGGTTCGATCCTCGTCGACCTCGAGAGTGTCGACGTCGCGCAGCTGACCGAGCTGCTGCAGGACGCCTGGCGGATCAAGGCACCGGCGAAGCTGCGCAAGCGGTTCGACCAGACCTGACGAGAAAGGCGAGGGCCCGGGCGGCGCCCGCACACCGGCCCGGACCCTCATCGGATCGGCGTCAGACGCCGAGCTTGAGGCCCGCCCCCGCATCGACGCGGAGCTGCTGACCGGTGACGAACCGGGACTCGTCGGACGAGAGGAACACCACCGCGTGCGAGATGTCCTCGGGCTCGACCCACGGGGTGGGCATCGCCTGCATGAACGGGAACGTGACTTTCGCGTCCTCGGCGGTCGGGTTCTCGAGGTCGGGGCGGAACGTGCGGAACATCGGAGGGCTCTGCAGCATGTCCGTGTTGCAGTTGGTGGGGTGGATCGCGTTGACGCGGATGGACTTCGGGCCCAGGGTGAGCGCGAGCGAGTTGGTGTACGTCCACAGCATCTTCTTCGCGAGCCCGTAGCCGTCACCGCCCGGCCCCTGCAGGGCCTGCTGACCGTTCAGGCCCGTCTGCGGGACCAGCCCGGCCACCGATCCCGTCGCGATGATCGACGCACCGGCGTCCAGGTGCGGAAGGGCCGAGTGAATCGTGTTGATCACTCCGACGAAGTCGACGTCGAACGCATCGACGAATCCCTCGACGGGCACGTCGTTCCCGAGGGGCGCGATTCCCGCATTGGCGACCACGACGTCCAGCCGTCCCAGCGTCGCGACCGCGGCGTCGAGTTCGCGTTGCAGTGCCGCGCGGTCACGCACGTCCACCTTGGCGGTGACGACCCGGCGCCCCGCCTTCTCGACGAGCCGTCCCGTCTCCTCGAGGTCGGCCTCGGTCGCCAGCGGGTACTCGTTCGATGCGATGTCCTCGCAGAGGTCGAAGGCGATGATGTCGGCGCCCTCGTCGGCGAGATGCACTGCATGACTACGACCCTGACCCCGCGCCGCTCCCGTGATCAGAACGACCTTCCCCGCTACCCGATTCATCTGAAGTCCTCCACTCGCTTCGTGACGTACGTCTCTGTCGCGAGAAGAATTAGAACACGTTTCACACAAAAGTGAAACAGGTTCTACCGAAAGTCGGGCAGATGTCCAGGTAGCGGGGAGCGGCCGCCCTACGGCTTGCGCAACGCGGCCATGAACATCGCGTCCGTGCCGTGCCGGTGCGGCCAGAGCTGGACGCCCGGACCGTCACCCAGCTCCGGCACACCGGGTACGAGTTCACGCGTGTCCAGCGCCGTGAGCCCGTAGCGGCGCACCGCGTCCGCGACCACGGCCACCGTCTCGGACAGATGTGGTGAACACGTCGCGTAGAGGATCACGCCACCCGGACGAACCAGCCGAGCGGCCGACGCCAGGAGTTCCCGCTGCAGCTTCGCCAGACCCGCCACATCCGACGGCTGGCGGCGCCACCGGGCCTCCGGACGTCGGCGCAGCGCACCCAGTCCGGTGCACGGCGCGTCGACCAGGATCCGGTCGTACCCGCCCTCCAACCCGGGATCCCGCCCGTCGGCGACGTGCACGTCGACCGGCAGTTCCTTCGTCGTCTTGCGGATCAGGTCCGCACGGTGCGCCACCGGCTCCACGGCGTCGAGGCGTCCGCCCTCGATTCCGGCGAGGGCGCCGAGCAGGGCAGCCTTGCCGCCCGGGCCCGCGCAGAGGTCGAGCCACCGGCCCGCGTCCGGGCCGTCCAGCGGTGCCAGCGACAGCGCCCGGGCGACGAGCTGACTGCCCTCGTCCTGTACTCCGGCGAGCCCCTCGCGGACGGCGTCGAGCAGCCCCGGGTCGCCGCCGTCCAGATAGACCGCGTACGGCGAGTACCGCCCCACCTCGCCGCCGGTGGCGAGCGCGAGTTCCTCCGCCGAGATCTCCCCGGGGCGGGCGACGAGATGCACCGCCGGCCGGGCGTCGTCGGCCATGAGGACATCCTCGAGTTCCCCGGCGTCGGCACCGAGCGCGTCGGCGAACACCTGGGCGATCCACGCGGGATGCGCGTGCGCGAACGCCAGCCGCCCCACCGGATCGGCCGGGGCGAGGCGCTCCACCCATTCCGTCTCGGACCGCTCCGACACCCGGCGGAGCACGGCGTTGACGAAGCCCGCCTTCCCCGGACCGGCCTCCGCGCGCACGAGATCGACGGAGGTGGCGACGGCGGCGTGCGGGGCGACGCGGGTACGGAGTAGCTGGTAGGCGCCCAGCTGGAGGACGTCGAGGAGCGGTCCGTCGATCTCGGCGATCGGCCTGCCGGCGCAGTCGGCGATCACGGCGTCGAGGAGCCCACGGGCGCGGGCGGCGCCGTACGCCAGTTCCGTGGCGAGGGCGGCGTCACGTCCGTCCAGGCGCCGCTCACGCAGCAGTCCGGGTAGCACCAGGTTGGCGTAGGCGTCGCGCTCCCGGACGGCACGCAGCACGTCCCTCGCGGCCAGCCTCGGCTGATCGAGACCGGACTGCGATGCGTCGGGGCGGCGCGCCTGGCGGGGACGGTTGTTGCGGGCCCCCGAGCCGGACTGGCCGCGACGTGCGGGCCTTCTCGATTCGCTCACTGTGCCCGTACCTCCGCGTCGAGTCGTGCGCCTCGCGCCCAGTCCAGGGCGGCCATCTGTTTCTTGCCCTGCGGCTGGATGCGGTCGAGCCGCACCGCCACCGTGGACGTGCCGATCAGGAATCCGGACCTGGTCACGGAGATCTCCCCCGGCTCCAGTCGCTCCTCCGTCGGAGTGACGGGGCCGACCTTGACGCGCAGATCGCCGATCGTGGTCCAGGCGCCGGGCGCGGGGGTCACCGACCGGACGTGCCGGTCCACCACGGCAGCTGTTCTGTCCCAACGGATCCGGGCCGCCTCGACGGTCACCTTGGGCGCGTGCGACACCCCGTCGGCCGACTGCGGGACCGCGCTGATCGCGCCGTCCTCGATCCCGTCGAGAACCGACTCCAGGAGGACCGCACCGCTGTCGGCGAGGCGCCCCAGGAGATCCCCGGCGGTGTCGGTGTCGCGGATCCCCTCGGTGACCACCCCGTAGACCGGCCCGGTGTCCATCCCCGCCTCGAGCCGGAACGCGCTCGCACCGGTCATGTCGTCACCCGCACCGATCGCGGCCTGCACCGGAGCGGCCCCGCGCCACGCCGGCAACAGCGAGAAGTGCAGGTTCACCCAGCCGTGCGCCGGGATGTCGAGGACCTTCTGCGGCAGCAGCGCCCCGTAGGCGACGACGGGCGCGCAGTCGGGGGCGAGGTCGGCGAGACGTGCGAGGAATTCCGGTTCCGAGGGCCGCTCGGGAGTCAGCACCTCGATGCCGTTCGAGTCGGCGAGTTCACCGATCGGTGAACGGACCACCTTCCGTCCGCGGCCTGCGACTGCGTCCGGGCGGGTGATCACCGCCACGACGTCGTGGCGCGGCGAACGGATCAAGCGTTCGAGCGAGGGAACGGCGGGCTCGGGGGTTCCGGCGAAGACTATGCGCACGTCGGCGACCCACACAACGGACGGTGGACCGCTGCGCGGGCCGAAACGATACTCACGAAGAAAGCTCCCCTTTGATCGACGATGTGCCGACCAGTCTAGGGAGTCGGACCCAGGCCGTAACACTCGGCGAACTGTCGTCGCCGCCCTGCAAGGCGTGAGCGATTCCGACGCCGAACACCTCGCGGCCGCATTCGACATCAAGACCGTGAAGAACCTCGGCACCAACAAGTACTTCCTCTGGGCGCAGGCCGTCGCGACACTGGCGGAGTAACACACACACAGAAGCGGGGAGCCGTGCAGCGCACGGCTCCCCGCTTCGTTGTGGGTCTATCTGTTGCTGTCGAGAATTACCTGCGGAATACCCGCGCCGACCGGGACGAACTCGCAGCGAGCCAGCAGAGTCGCGTCCGGGTCGAGTGCCGCACGGACGAGGTCGAGCGCGAACGGATCGTAGGGCGCCTGGAAATGTCCGGTGCCGTCCTGGGGGCATCGATCCTGAATCAGGATGTTGTCGGCCCCGGCGCCGCGGAGCGCCATGTTCGTGTACGGCTGGATCATTTCGTCGTACCGGGACCCGATGGTCGTGTACGCGACGCCGGGCACGGTGTCACCGCCCGCGTTGAGGGCGTTCATGAACGGCGAGCCCTGCATCTGCTGGCTGACGGCCACCGACGTCACCGTGCGGGCGAAGTCAGGTCCTCCGGGAAGTGCCTGCACGATCGGAACGAGGCCGTACATCACTCCCCCGTAGCTGGGCGACGCCAGTCCGACCCAGTCGTCGACGA
The DNA here is from genome assembly GCF_030056875.1 of Rhodococcus sp. IEGM 1351. Taxonomy (NCBI): domain Bacteria; kingdom Bacillati; phylum Actinomycetota; class Actinomycetes; order Mycobacteriales; family Nocardiaceae; genus Rhodococcus; species Rhodococcus sp. IEGM 1351. The sequence goes on from NZ_JASHKU010000014.1 coordinate 69,840, forward strand.
ACGGGGCGCCGCCGAGCTTGTTGACGTAGTACCGCGTGACGTTGGCACCCTGCGAGTATCCGACGGTGTCGACCTTGTCGGCGCCGGTCGCGTCGCGGACCCGGTCGACGAACCGGCCGAACTCCTCCGCGCTCGCGACGATGTCCTCGGTGCCGTAGGAATCGGCACCCGGCGCTCCGCCGTAGTTGAGCGCGAACACGCAGTAGCCGTCCGCGGCGAGCATGGGCGACAGGGCGGCCCAGTCCGCGTAGGCGCTTGCGTCGGTGCCGTGCGCGAGCACCACCGGCTCCGGGTGGTCCGGGGAGGGTGTGCAGGAGAAGTCGTTCGATCCCGCGGGTGCGCTGTCCGGGTGCTCGTGCGCATACGCGGCGGCGGCACTACGGCCGTTCTGAGGAAGCCCGGCCGTGGTGGGCACGACGGGCTGGGGCGGTGAGGCGTCGTCCGCGTGGGCGGTGGACACTGCGCCGGACATCAGCAGGACGACACCCGTGACGACCGCACCGGCACCCCGAAACCTCATGATCTCTCCCGACTTCGCCGTGACATTTCTGTGAACCTTCCCAGAATGTGCACGCGCTGTCGCGTCGAGTCGGCGGGCCCGCGGTGAGCCGTGGCGCCCTAGGAGTCGGTGTCATCCTTACCGGCTTCGCTCTGATCGTCTTCGGCGAGAAGGCGATACATCGCGCGCCGCGCGTCGGTGAGGATCTCGCCGGCACGCCGGACCTGGTCGTCGTCACCGACCGCGGCGACCTGACCCGCGGCACCCATCAGCAACCCGATCAGACCCCGCAGGTCCTCGGCGGGCTGGCCGACACTCTCCCGCACGTCGTCCCACGGGGTGCCGAGTTCGGTCTTGTTCGCTTCGACGAAGGCCTTGCCCTCGTCCGTCAGGCGTGCGGTCTTGCGGCCCGCCACCTTTTCGATGAGCACCAGACCCTCGTCCTCGAGCTGTGACAGCGCGGGGTAGATCGAACCGGGACTGGGCTTCCACACCCCGTCGCTGCGTTCGACGATCTGCTGAATCAGCTCGTAGCCGTGCATCGGCTCCTCGGTGAGCAGCAGCAGGATCGCGGAGCGGACATCGCCGCGCCGTCCCCTGCCACCCCGTCCGCGTCCGCGCCCGAAGTGCATTCCCGGACCGAAGCCGGGATCGCCCTCGGGGCCGAAGCGGCCTCGCCGGTGTCCGTGACGGTGGGGCCCCTCGGGCCGTCCCGTCCGTTCGCGTGTGAATCGGTCCCGTCGGGGACCCCTGTGTTCGAAATGGAAGTCTTCCATCATCAGCCTCCTTCTGTATCGCTGATGCATCAACGATATATCGTCAATTAGAACTCGACAAGGCCCCTTCTGTGACGGTCGTCAAGTCGGCCCCGTACCCGAAGGGCGCTGTGGCCGGAGGTGTTCGCGCTCAGCCGGCGGCCGCGCCGAACCACCTGGGCAGTTGGCCGACCAGATCCTGCTGGTCTCCCCCGACCCATGCCACGTAGCCGTCCGGCCGCAGCAGCACCGCGGGCACGTCCAGTTCCTCGCTGACGTCGACGACGTGGTCGACCCGGTCTGCCCAGCCCGCCACCGAAAGCCGGCCGGTCTGGTCGAGCAGCAATCCGCGGCCACCATGCATCAGCTCGTAGAGGCGTCCCCGCTTCAGCCCGATGTCGCGCAGCCGTCGGCCGAGCAGTTCGTGCCCCTCACCGAAGTCGTAGCGGACACCGATCGCGGTGACTTTCTCGGTCAGGTACCGGTTCACCTCCTCGACGTCCATCAGTTCCGACAGCAGCCGGCGCACCGCCTGGGGACCCGGCTCGGTGGACAGCAGCTCGGACTGCACGCGGGTGTTGTTCAGCACGTCGGCGGCTATCGGGTGCCGTTCGGTGTGGTAGCTGTCCAGCAGCCCCTCCGGTGCCCAGCCGTTGATCTCGGCGGTCAGTTTCCAGCCCAGATTGAACGCGTCCTGGACGCCGAGGTTGAGGCCCTGCCCGCCCAGCGGTGGGTGGACGTGCGCCGCGTCGCCGGCCAGCAACACCCGGCCGACCCGGTAACGCTCGGCCAGTCGGGTGGCGTCGCCGAAGCGGGACAGCCACCGCGGTGAGTGCACGCCGAAGTCAGTGCCGGCGAACACCCGCAGCTGTTGCTTGAACTCCTCGAGGGTCGGCGGGACCGACCGGTCCTCGGCCACCCCCTCGGCGGGCACGACGACGCGGTACACCCCGTCCCCGGAGGGCCCGGCGCCGAACCCCTTGTGGGTTTTGCGGACCTCGGCCACCACGGCGGCCAGCGTCTCCGGTGGCGCGGCCACCTCCATCTCGCCCAGGAGCGACTCGACCCGGGTCGGCTCGCCGGGGAAGCCGACGCCCAGCAGCTTGCGCACCGTGCTGCGGCCGCCGTCGCAACCGACGAGGTAGCGCGCGCGCAGCTGTGTCCCGTCGGTCGGCAGGGCGGTCACCCCGTCCTCGTTCTGGCTCAGCCCGACCAGTTCGCAGCCACGCCGGATCTCGACGCCGAGTTCGGTGGCGTGCTCGATCAGCAGGCGCTCGGTGACGGGCTGCGGGATGCCGAGGATGTACGGATGTGCGGTGTCCAGCCGGTCGGGCCGCGGCTTGCTGATACCGGCGAAGAAGCCGCCGACGGGGTACTGCTTGCCGAGCGCGAGGAATCGCTCCAGCAGACCGCGCTGGTCCATCACCTCGACGCTGCGCACGTGCAGGCCCAGCGACCGGACATGCCTGGTCGGCTCGGCCTCCTTCTCCAGCACGAGCACCTGCACGCCGTGCAGCCGCAACTCGCAGGCCAGCATCAGGCCGGTCGGTCCGCCGCCGGCAACGATCACGTCAATCACGAAGACCCCCACATACGCCGCGAACTGATTTCCGCAGGTTCTGGCTTCGGTGGGAGATTCTGCGGCACGACCGGGGTCTTGCCGCAAGGCCCCCGGTGCGTTATATGGTGAAAGTGGCAGGGAGTGGATTACCTCCTTGCCATTCCTTTTGTGTCCCCCCGGGGGGCGGAACTAGCCGATCCGAATGGGGTCGATCTGGACCCGGGCAGGCTGCGAGTCCTTACGCGCGCTGCGCACCGACTGCGCCTCTCCCAGCGCTTTGGCCAGCGGCTTTCCCTCGCCACGGGGCACCCGGATCAGCATCCGCTCCACGTCCGCCGGCTCCGGCGCATCGCCGGTGAACGGCAGCCGCTCCCCCGCCGGCAACTCGACCGGGCCCAGCAATTCCGCATTCGCCGGCAGATCGGCGAGCTCCAGGAGGTCGGCGATCGCCTTCGCGCTGCCGTCGATCGCCGCGAGGTGGATGGCGGGCGGAAATCCGACCTCCGCCCGCTCCTCGTACTGCGCACGGGCGTGACCGACCGGATCCCAGCGAACCAACGCCTGCACGGTCGGAATCCCCGAATCGGCGACCACGACCACCTGACCGCCCTCGGCGAACGGGCGTACGAGTGACGACGCCGTCATCCACCGCCGCAGCGTCTCCTCGGCGGCGCGCAGGTCGGGACGGCCCAGCAGCGCCCAGCCGTCGAGCAGCAACGCCGCGCCGTAGCCGCCCGGCATCACCGGTTCGGCCCCGACCGTCGACACCACGAGGGTGGGTCCCTCCTTCACCTCGTCGACGACGTCCGTGCCCCCCGACATCCGGACGGCGACCCCGGGAAACGCGCGTCCCAGTTCCTCGGCGGTCCGTCCGGCACCGACCACGACGGCCCGCAGCGCCTTCGCTCCGCACGCGTGGCAGCGGTGTGCAGCGTCGGCGACGCCACACCACCGGCACGCGGGGGTCCCCGCCCCGTCCGGGCCGGCCGCGGACGGCAGCGCGAGAGGTCCGTTGCATCGTCGGCATCGCGCGGGCGCCCGGCACTTGCCGCACGCGAGGCTGGGCACGTAGCCGCGCCGGGGCACCTGGACCAGCACTCCGCGGCCGGCGCCGAGCGCCTCCCGGGCAGCCGCGAACGCGATCGCGGGCAGCCGGGCGGCGCGTGCGCCGGGATCGCGGGCCAGGGCGTGGTCGCTGTCCGCGAGTGCGGTGATCTTCGGGGCGGCCGCCCGCACCGAGTCCCGGGAGGCCACGAGGTCGTGCGCCCACCCCGAGTCGACCAGCGCCTGCGCCTCCGCGGTGCGCGCGTGTCCGGCCAGTACCACCGCGCAGCCACTGGCGTACGCGCGGAGCAGCGCCACCTCGCGGGCGTGCGGATACGGTGCGCGCGGCTCGGAATGGTTGTCGTCCCCGTCGTCCCAGACCACGATCAGCCCGGTGCGCGGCGTCGGCGCGAACACCGAACTCCGGGTCCCGACGACGACCTTTGCCGTTCCGCGCAGCGCCGCCAGCCAGCGCCGGTAGCGCAGGGCCGGACCGAGACCGGCGGCGAGTCCGACGACCGCGTCCTTGCCCAGCAGCTTCTCCACCGCCGCGACCACGCGGTCGAGATCGCGCTGATCGGGCACGACGACGACGGTGCTCGCCCCGGTGGCGGCCACGAGCCCCGACAGTTCCGCGAGACGCGCCGGCCAGTCCTCGCCGGGGAGTGCCTGCCAGACCGCGCGCGGGGCACGCTCCGCCGACAGTGCGGTCAGGAAAGCGCCGCCGTGGACGTACCGGTCCCACGCGCCGGTCTCGATCGCGATGTCCGGCACCTCGGAGGGTTCGGACGCGGCCTCGGACTCCGCGCGGGCGTGTCTCGGCGGGATCGCGAGTCGCAGGACGTCCGCGCGGGTCCCCGCGTATCGGCCGGCGACGAGGTCGACCACCCGGGTGATCTCCTCGGTCAGGACCCGCTCGGGCGAGATCACCCGTTCGAGCCAGCCGAAACGGCCCTGATGGTCGCTGGTCGCGTTCCGGGAGACGACGAACCCGTCGACGAGACGTCCGGCGAACCGGATGCGCACCCGGACCCCGGGCTGCGCCTGCTCGTCGAGGTCCTTCGGAACGAGATAGTCGAATTCGCGGTCGAGGTGGGCAAGCGGAAGCAGCGGCAGCACCCGGGCAACCGGATCTACTTCTGCCGCAACCTTTTCCGCGCTCACTCCGCGGCCCCTACCGCAGCGGCGCCCGCCGCGCCGTGACTACCGATCAGAGGCCTGCGGCTGCCCGCAGCTTCTCCGCCCGGTCGATGCTCTCCCACGGGAGGTCGATGTCGGTGCGACCGAAGTGACCGTAGGCCGCGGTCTGCGCGTAGATCGGACGCAGCAGGTCGAGATCGCGGATGATGGCGCCGGGTCGCAGGTCGAACGTTTCGGTGATCGCCTGCTGGATCCGCGCCGGATCCGTCTTCTCGGTACCGAACGTCTCGACGAACAGACCCACCGGCGCCGCCTTGCCGATCGCGTACGCCACCTGGACCTCGATCCGGTCCGCGAGGCCTGCCGCGACCGCGTTCTTGGCCACCCAGCGCATGGCGTAGGCCGCCGACCGGTCGACCTTCGAGGGGTCCTTGCCGGAGAACGCGCCGCCACCGTGGCGGGCCATGCCGCCGTAGGTGTCGACGATGATCTTGCGACCGGTCAGGCCGGCGTCACCCATCGGGCCGCCGAGCACGAACTTGCCCGTCGGGTTGACGAGCAGGCGGATGTCCGAGACGTCGAGTTCGGGCATGTCGATTTCGGCGAGAACCGATCCGAGAACCTTTTCCCGCAGATCCGGGGTCAGCAGGTTGTCGAGGTCGATGTCCGCGGCGTGCTGCGTCGAGATGACCACGGTGTCGAGGCGAACAGCCTTGTCGCCGTCGTATTCGATGGTGACCTGGGTCTTGCCGTCCGGGCGCAGGTACGGCAGGACACCGGACTTGCGGACCTCGGTGAGACGACGCGACAGGCGGTGCGCCAGCGCGATCGGCAGCGGCATCAGTTCCGGGGTGTCGGTGGTGGCGAACCCGAACATCAGTCCCTGGTCGCCTGCGCCCTGACGGTCGATTTCGTCGTCGCTCAGTTCGCCGGTGCGGACCTCGTGCGAGTGGTCGACGCCCTGGGCGATCTCCGGGGACTGTGCGCCGATCGCGACGTTGACGCCGCAGGAGTTGCCGTCGAAGCCCTTGGCCGAGGAGTCGTACCCGATCTCGAGCACGGTGTCGCGCACGATCTTGGGGATGTCGGCGTAGGCGGTGGTCGTGACCTCGCCGGCGACGTGGACCTGTCCGGTGGTCACGAGTGTCTCGACGGCGACGCGGGCGCGCGGGTCGTCGGTGAGGAGCGCGTCGAGGATGGAGTCGCTGATCGCATCACAAATCTTGTCCGGGTGCCCCTCGGTCACAGACTCACTGGTGAATAGCCGACTACCGGACTGGCTCACAGAATTCCCTCTCGACAGTTGTCCTGAACAGCACTTGAAAACAGCTTAGCTGCGTAATACCGCGAACGACCCTAGCGCCACCCCGGCGGGAGTGACACCTTTCGAATCACCGAAACTCTGCCGGATGTTCCGTCAGAGCGTCCGGAACAGCTGGTCGACGGCGTCGAGCACCCGGCTCGCCATCAACGCCTTCGATCCGTGCTCGAGCGCGGACTCGGAACCGTCGGCTCCGAGCAGCCACCCGTCGTTGTGGTCGACCTCGAACGCCTTGCCCTCGCCGACCGCGTTGACGACGAGGAGGTCGCAGCCCTTACGCGCGAGCTTGGCCCGCGCGTACGTGAGGACGTCGCCGTCGGCGTCGCCCGTCTCGGCCGCGAATCCGACGATCACGGTCTTCGACGGGATCTCGCCGTCCCGCCGGGACTGCACCAGGCCGGCGAGGATGTCCTCGTTCTTGGTGAGTGCGATCGAGTCGGGCTCGCCCGCACCCTTCTTGATCTTGCTCGCCACCGTCGTCGACGGCCGGAAATCGGCCACTGCCGCGGCCATGATCACGGCGTCGAATCCGGGCGCGTGCTTGGCGACCGCCACCCGCATGTCTTCCGCCGTGCGGACGTGCACCACGTCGACGGCGGCCGGGTCTGCGAGGCCGGCGGTGTAGCCGGAGACGAGGGTGACCTCGGCCCCGCGCTGCACGGCGAGCCTGGCGATCGCGTAGCCCTGCTTGCCCGAACTGCGGTTACCGAGGAACCGCACCGGGTCGAGCGGTTCACGGGTGCCGCCCGCGGACACGAGGACCCGCCGGCCCTCGAGATCACGGGGCAGCGCGTCGGAACGCTCGACCAGCAACGACGCCAACCCGACGATCTCGTCGGGTTCCGGCAGCCGGCCTGCGCCGGTGTCCTTGCCCGTGAGGCGGCCGGATGCGGGTTCGATGACGGTCACGCCGCGTGCGCGGAGCGTGGCGACGTTCGCGACGGTGGCCGGGTGCTCCCACATCTCCGTGTGCATCGCGGGAGCGAACACCACGGGACATCGCGCGGTGAGCAGCGTCGCGGTGAGGAGGTCGTCGGCGCGTCCCGCCACAGCGCGCGCCATGAGGTCGGCGGTGGCGGGCGCGATGACGACGAGATCCGCTTCCTGCCCGAGACGAACATGCGGAACCTGCGGAACGTCGGTGAACACACCCGTGTGCACGGGGTTGCCCGACAGCGCCTCGAACGTCGCCTTGCCGACGAACTCGAGCGCGGACTCCGTCGGGATGACCCGCACATGATGCCCGGCCTCCGTGAAGGCCCGAATGACGGCACAGCTCTTGTACGCGGCGATGCCGCCGCCGACACCGACCACGATCCGCTTGCGCGCTGCCCCCGCGGGAACCGGTTCCGGTGAATCCGTCACGTGCCCGGAGACCGGGCCCGCTGCCTGTTCAGGCACGGCAGATCCTCCGCTCACTCGCCTTCGGTGTGCTCGAGAAGATCGGCGTGGATCTCACGCAGCGCGATGGACAGCGGCTTCTCCTGAAGGCCCGGCTCCACGAGGGGTCCGACGTACTCGAGGATGCCGTCACCGAGCTGGTTGTAGTAATCGTTGATCTGACGCGCCCGCTTGGCCGCGTAGATCACCAGCGCGTACTTCGACGACGTGCGAGCGAGAAGCTCGTCGATCGGAGGATTGGTGATGCCGAGCGGGGTGTCGTAAGCCGGCAGGGCGCCGTGGCTGGGTGTTGCGGACGCTACTGCGGGGGTGCTGCTCACTCGGTATCTCCTGAAATAGTTCTGGCTAGTTGATGTGAGATCTAGTGGGTCGACTCGGACTGTTCCGGTCGTCCAACCAACAAGGATACCAACTCGTCGCACGATCGGCTGACATCCTCGTTCACGATGACCGCGTCGAACTCGTCCTGCGCCTCCAGCTCGACTCTCGCGGTCGCGAGACGCCGCTCCACGACGTCGGCGGATTCGGTGCCCCGGCCGGTCAATCTCTCGACCAGCACGTCCCAGCTCGGGGGCGCCATGAAGACGAGCAGCGCCTCCGGCATCGCGGCGCGGACGGCCCGCGCACCGGCGAGGTCGACCTCGACGAGCACCGGTTTGCCCTGTTCGATCGCCCGGCGGACCGGTGCGGCCGGGGTTCCCGACAGCTGGAGTCCGCCGTGGATCTCGGCCCATTCGAGCAGCTCACCGGATTCGATCATCCGCTGGAACTCGTCGCGAGAGGTGAACCGGTAGTCCTTGCCGTCCACCTCGCCCGGGCGTGGGTCGCGCGTCGTCGCGGACACGCTGAAGACGAGCTCCGGCATCCGTTCACGCAGGAGTCGCACCACGCTGGACTTACCGACGGCCGAGGGGCCGGCCAGTACTACCAGCCGACCCCTCCGCACTGCGGTCTTACTCTCTGACACTTGTGCGTCAGCTACCACTGTCGTGCTCAGGCCTCGAAGTCGAACCTGGCGAGCAGGGCCTTCCGCTGCCGATCGCCGAGGCCACGGAGGCGACGGGTCGGAGCGATCTCCAGCTCGGTCATGATCTCCTGCGCCTTGACCTTGCCCACCTTGGGCAGCGCCTCGAGCAGTGCCGACACCTTCATCTTGCCCAGGATCTCGTCGTCCTCGGCGTCCTTGAGAACCTGCTTGAGGTCGGTGCCACCACGCTTCAGGCGCTCCTTGAGCTCAGCCCTGGCCTTGCGGGCAGCAGCTGCCTTCTCCAAAGCAGCAGCGCGCTGCTCATCAGTCAACTGGGGAAGGGCCACGGTTCCTCCGTCTCGTCGTTGGCAAATAGTCCAAACCACTGGATAACCAGCAGCGATAGCGACCGTACTCACGCCCGGCGCCGATTGCGAACCCACCCCCCGAGGTCAGAGCCGGATTCGGGTGGGCTATGAGAGTGCGGACTCGATCTCGTCGCGGACCGTGACGGCCGCTTCACGCAGTGCCGTCACCGACGGTCCGGCACCGAGAACACCACGAGAACTGTTCGGCAACAACAGTTTTCGAGAATCGGGAAAAATGTCGGCGAGATCACCGGGAGTCGCGCCCTGGGCGCCGAGACCGGGCGCGAGAATCGGTCCGGAAAAATTCGACAAATCCAGGCCGTGTCCGCGTGTCGCACCCACCACCAGACCCACCAGACCGGGTTGCGCGTCGTTGTGCCGGGCCGCCGCGTCCACCACGGACTGGGCCACGGACACTCCCCCGGCGGTCTGCGCCGCCTGCAGGTCGCCGCCCTCGGCATTGGACGTCCGGGCCAGCACGAAGAGCCCGCGGCCCTGCTCCGCCGCCAGCGACAGCGCCGGGTCGAGCGCCCCGAATCCCAGATACGGCGACACCGTCACCGCATCCGAGGACAGGGCCGACTCCGCACCCAGCCAGGACTGCGCGTACGCCGCCATCGTCGACCCGATGTCCCCGCGCTTGGCATCGGCGACGACGAGCGTCCCTGCCTCTCTGAGGACCGAAATGGTGCGTTCGAGCACCGCGTACCCGGCGGAGCCGTACGCTTCGAAGAACGCCACCTGAGGCTTCACGACGGCCACCTCACCGACGAAGGCCTCCACGCAGATCTCCGCGAACGTCTCCAGCCCCTCGGCGGAGACGGGCAGCCCCCACGCCTCGAGCAGTCCCGGATGCGGATCGATCCCGACGCACAACCGCCCCCGGTGCTCGACCGCCGACATCAGCCGATGCACCCAGGAGTGGTGGTGATGGTGTCCGCTCACGACGACGCGGACCCGGTCGCGGGAGCCACGACCACGGCGGGCGACCGCAGCCGCTCGTGCAGCGCCTGGAGCGACTGGACACCGATGTCGCCGCGGATCGCGGCCTCGATGCCCTGCACCGCGGCGGACGCACCCTGCACGGTGGTGACGCACGGGATGTTCATGGCGACGGCCGCGCTGCGGATCTCGTAGCCGTCGACGCGCGGCCCGGAGTTGCCGTACGGCGTGTTGATCACCATGTCGACCTCGCCGTCGCGGATCATCTCGACGATGGTGCGCTCACCCGCCTCCAGCTTCTCACCGGAGTGCTTGTGCACCTCCTGGCACGTGATCCCGTTCCGGCGGAGAACCGCCGCGGTGCCCTCGGTGGCCAGGATCCGGAAGCCCAGGTCGGCGAGACGCTTGACCGGGAAGATCAGCGACCGCTTGTCCTTGTTGGCGACGGAGACGAACACCGAACCCGACGTGGGCAGCGAGCCGTACGCGGCCGTCTGGCTCTTCGCGAACGCGGTGCCGAAGTCGGCGTCGATGCCCATGACCTCGCCGGTCGACTTCATCTCCGGGCTCAGCAGGGTGTCCACCCCGGTGCCGTCGGCGCGCCGGAACCGGTTGAACGGCAGCACGGCCTCCTTCACGGCGACGGGGGCGTCCGCCGGGGTCGAACCGCCGTCGCCGGTGGCCGGGAGCACACCGCTCGCACGCAGATCGGCGATGGACTCGCCCAGCATGACGCGGGCGCAGGCCTTGGCGAGCTGCACCGCCGTCGCCTTCGACACGAACGGCACGGTGCGGCTGGCGCGGGGGTTCGCCTCCAGGACGTACAGGATGTCGTCCTTCAGGGCGTACTGGACGTTGAGCAGGCCCTTGACGCCGATGCCCTTGGCGAGCGCCTCCGTGGAGCGGCGGACGTTCTCCAGGTCGGCGCGGCCGAGGGTGATCGGCGGCAGCGCACAGGCCGAGTCGCCCGAGTGGATGCCGGCCTCCTCGATGTGCTCCATCACACCGCCGAGGTACACCTCGGAGCCGTCGCAGAGCGCGTCGACGTCGATCTCGATGGCGTCTTCCAGGAACCGGTCGACCAGGACGGGCCGGTCGTCGGAGATCTCGGTGGCGCGGGAGATGTAGCTCTCCAGCGACGCCTCGTCGTAGACGATCTCCATGCCGCGGCCACCGAGGACGTACGACGGGCGCACCAGCACCGGGTACCCGATACCGGCCGCGATCTCGCGGGCCCCGGCGAACGTGGTGGCGGTGCCGAACTTGGGAGCGGGCAGACCGGCCTCGACCAGCACCTTGCCGAACTCGCCGCGATCCTCCGCGAGGTCGATCGCCTCCGGGCTGGTGCCGACGATCGGCACACCCGCAGCCTTCAGCCGCTTCGCCAGGCCCAGCGGGGTCTGGCCGCCGAGCTGCACGATCACCCCGGCGACGGTGCCCGACAGCGACTCCGCCCGGTACACCTCGAGCACGTCCTCGAACGTGAGCGGCTCGAAGTACAGGCGGTCGGCGGTGTCGTAGTCGGTGGAGACGGTCTCCGGGTTGCAGTTGACCATCACCGTCTCGTAGCCGGCCTCCGACAGCGTCAGTGCGGCGTGGACGCAGGAGTAGTCGAACTCGATGCCCTGACCGATGCGGTTCGGCCCGGAACCGAGGATCAGGACCTTCGGACGCTCGGTCTGCGGGGCCACCTCGGACTCGGCCGCCGGGTCGAGTTCGTACGTGGAGTAGTGGTACGGCGTCTTCGCCTCGAACTCGGCGGCGCAGGTGTCGACCGTCTTGTACACGGGGTGGACGTTCCACTGCTCACGCAGCGCCCGGACGGCGTCCTCGCCGCCGATCTCGGGGCGCAGGGCCGCGATCTGCCGATCCGACAGGCCGTGGTGCTTGGCGCGGCGCAATACCCGCTCGGTCACCTCGGGCGCCTCACGCAACGCGTCGCCGAGCTCGTGGATCTGCAGGATCTGGTCGAGGAACCACGGGTCGATCTTCGTGGCGTCGAACAGCTGCTCGACGGTGGCACCGAGAGCGAACGCCTTCTCGAGGCCGTAGACGCGGCCGTCGCGGGGGATGCTCAGTTCCGTCAGGAGGCTGTCGAGGTCGGTGGCCTCCACGTCGGGTCCGGTCCAGTACCCGGCCCGCTTGGTCTCCAGCGAGCGCAGCACCTTGCCGAACGCCTCGGTGAAGTTGCGGCCGATGGACATGGCCTCACCGACCGACTTCATCGTGGTGGTGAGGGTGTCGTCGGCGCCGGGGAACTTCTCGAACGCGAACCGCGGCGCTTTGACGACGACGTAGTCGAGGGTCGGCTCGAAGGAGGCCGGCGTTTCCTTGGTGATGTCGTTGACGATCTCGTCCAGGGTGTAGCCGATGGCGAGCTTCGCGGCGATCTTCGCGATCGGGAAGCCGGTCGCCTTGGACGCGAGCGCACTGGACCGCGACACGCGCGGGTTCATCTCGATGACGACGAGGCGCCCGTCGGTGGGGTCCATGGCGAACTGGATGTTGCAGCCACCGGTGTCGACGCCGACCTCGCGGAGGATGTCGATCGAGAGGTCGCGCATCGCCTGGTACTCACGGTCCGTGAGCGTCATGGCGGGGGCGACGGTGATCGAGTCACCGGTGTGCACGCCGACCGGGTCGACGTTCTCGATCGAGCACACGATCACGACGTTGTCGCGGCCGTCGCGCATCAGCTCGAGCTCGTATTCCTTCCACCCGAGGATCGACTCCTCGATCAGCACGTTGGCGGTGGGCGACGCGGCGAGACCGCCGCCGGCGATCCGCGTCAGGTCCTCGTCGTCGTAGGCCATGCCGGAGCCGAGGCCGCCCATCGTGAACGACGGCCGCACCACGACGGGGAAGCCCAGTTCGGCGACCGTGTCGCGGACCTCGTCCATCGTGTAGCAGACCCGGGAGCGCGCGGACTCGCCGCCGACCTTCGCGACGATGTCCTTGAACTTCTGCCGGTCCTCGCCGCGCTGGATGGCGTCGAAGTCGGCGCCGATCAGCTCCACGTCGTACTTCTCGAGGATGCCCTGCTCGTGCAGCGCCACCGCGGTGTTCAGGGCCGTCTGGCCGCCGAGGGTCGCGAGGACGGCGTCGATCGGGTGGCCTTTCTCGGCCTCGAGGGCGATGACCTTCTCGACGAACTCGGCGGTGATCGGCTCGACGTACGTGGCGTCCGCGAACTCGGGGTCGGTCATGATCGTGGCCGGGTTGGAGTTGACGAGGCTGACCCGCAGGCCCTCCTCGCGCAGCACCCGGCAGGCCTGGGTTCCGGAGTAGTCGAACTCACAGGCCTGGCCGATGACGATCGGCCCGGAGCCGATCACCAGGATGTGGGAGAGATCTGTACGGCGTGGCATTAGTTCTTGACTCCCTCGAGCAGGCTGGTGAAGCGGTCGAACAGGTACGCGGCGTCGTGCGGGCCCGCCGCGGCCTCGGGGTGGTACTGCACCGAGAAGGCGGATCCGTCGAGCAGGCGGACCCCCTCGACGGCACCGTCGTTGGCGCAGGTGTGGCTGATCACGGCCTTGCCGAACGGGGTGTCGAACTCCTGCCCGGCCTCGCCCTCGAGCGCGAACCCGTGGTTCTGCGCGGTGATCGCGATGCGTCCCGTCTCGTGTTCGACAACCGGGATGTTGATGCCCCGGTGACCGAACTTCATCTTGTAGGTGCCGAGACCCAGAGCCCGCCCGAGGATCTGGTTGCCGAAGCAGATACCGAACAGGGGCAGGCCCTGCCCGATGACTTCCTTCGTGAGGTGCACGGCACCGTCGGCGGTCGCCGGGTCGCCGGGACCGTTGGAGAGGAAGACGCCGTCGGCCTTCAGGTCGAGGATCTGCTCGAGCGTCGCGTTGGACGGGAGCACGTGCACCCGGATGCCGCGCTCGGCGAACATGCGGGGGGTGTTGGTCTTGATGCCGAGGTCGATCGCCGCGACGGTGAAGCGCGCTTCTCCCCCGGTCGGCTCGACGACGTAACCGCTGGTGGTGCTGACCTCACCGGCGAGATCCGCGCCGAGCATCGACGGCTGGCTCTTCACGCGGTCGAGCAGCACGTCGGTGTCGGCCAGTGCGTCGCCGGAGAACACCCCGGCGCGCATGGAGCCGCGGGTGCGCAGGTGGCGGACCAGTGCGCGGGTGTCGATGCCGGCGATCCCGACGACTCCCTGCTTCACCAGCTCGTCCTGCAGGGAGCCGGTGGCGCGCCAGCTGGAGGTGCGGCGGGCGGGGTCGCGGACGACGTACCCGGCGACCCAGATCTTCGCCTCGGCGCTGCTGCCGGTGGGACCGACGGACTCGTCGTCCTCGTCGTTCCATCCGGTGTTGCCGATCTGCGGCGCGGTGGCCACGACGATCTGGCGGTGGTAGCTGGGGTCGGTGAGGGTCTCCTGATAGCCGGTCATGCCGGTGCTGAAGACAGCCTCACCGAGGGTCTGGCCGACGGCACCGAACGTGGTGCCCCGGAATATCCGACCGTCCTCGAGGACCAGTACTGCAGAGTCGGTGTCGTAGCCGCTCATGCGTTCTCTCCGTTCTGCTCGACCTCACCAGAGCTCGCCGCATTCGCTGAATCTTCACTGTCTGTCTTGCCGTCCGGCTCCCCTGCGCTGACCCAGGCGGGGTACACGGACTTGTCGTCGCTCCGGAAACCGGTGTCGATCTCGGTGCCCGTCGGCAGTTCCCACCGGATCACCAGGACGCCGTCCTTGCTCATGACCTTGCCCGCGAGACCGCGCTCGGTGCGCACGGCGCGGACCGCGTCCTGCGGAATCCAGATCGCCGACGCCCCGTCACGTTCGAGCAGGATCCCGGCCGCGTATCGGGAGATTTCCCCCGTCGCCCGGAAACCGAGGTCGCCGACCGCGATCCGGTCCTGCCAGCTCGGGGCCAGGGTGCTGCCCACATACAGTCCGGTGGCCGGGGCGATCGTCTGCTCGCCGAGGTGCGCGGGCACGGGGGGAAGTTGCCCGACCCGGTCGGCCTGACGGCGGGCACGACCGCGCCACCCGATGTACATGAGGAAGATGGCCAGCGCCCAGAACGCGACGAGGCCGACTATCCACAGAATTCTCTCCACCGTCATCCCCTGCCGTTCCGCACCGGGACGCGGGCCTGGCCGTCGCTCGCGGTGATCCGGCCACGGAGGATCGTCGTGGTCACCCGCGCCGGCAGTGTCATCGACTCGTACGGCGTGTTGTGGGCGACGCTGGCGAGATCGGGGCCGTGGACCGTCCATTCGGCGTCCGGGTCGATCAGCACGAGGTTGGCGGGCTCGCCGACCTCGATCGGGCGACCCTGGTCGTCGAGCCCGACGATCTCGGCGGGCCGCTCGCTCATCACCCGGGCCACGCCGCGCCAGTCGAGCAGGCCCGTGCGGACCATCGTCTGCGCGACGATCGACAACGCGGTCTCCAGACCCAGCATTCCGGGTCGGGCGGCCGCGAACTCGCAGCACTTGTCCTGCTCGGCGTGCGGTGCGTGATCGGTCGCGACGCAGTCGATGATCCCCTCGGCCAGTCCTGCCCGGAGCGCGGCGACGTCGCTCGCCTCCCGCAGGGGCGGATTCACCTTGTTCACGGCGTCATACGTCTCGAGCCTGGAGTCGTCGAGCAGCAGATGGTGCGGGGTGACCTCGGCGGTGATCGAAATGCCTTGGCCGCGTGCCCACTTCATCAGTTCGACGGTGCCCGCGGTGGAGGCGTGGCAGATGTGCACCCGCGCCCCGGCGTCGCGGGCGAGCAGCGCGTCGCGGGCGACGATCGACTCCTCGGCGGCGCGCGGCCAGCCCGCGAGCCCGAGCCGGGCGGCGGTGGGGCCCTCGTGCGCGACGGCGCCGACGGTCAGCCGCGGTTCCTCCGCGTGCTGCGCGATGAGCACCCCGAGCGAACTCGAGTACTCGAGCGCCCGGCGCATGATCAGCGGGTCGTAGACGCAATGGCCGTCGTCCGAGAACATCCGCACCCGGCCGGTCCCCGACGCCATCGTGGCCATCTCGGCGAGCTGCTTGCCCTCGAGTCCGACGGTGACGGCGCCGACGGGGTGCACGTCGACGAGCCCGACTTCCTGACCGCGGCGCCACACGTGATCGGTGACGACCACCGAATCGGCGACCGGGCTGGTGTTGGCCATCGCGAACACCGCGGTGTACCCGCCGAGCGCGGCGGCGGCCGAACCGGAATCGATGGTCTCGGTGTCCTCGCGGCCGGGTTCACGCAGGTGCGTGTGCAGGTCGACGAAACCGGGGAGCAGGATCTGCCCCGCCGCGTCGATCACCTCGACGTCCGGCGCGCTGTCCTTGCCCGCGTCCGCGCCGATCGCGACGATGACGCCGTCACCGAGCAGAACGTCGGTGGGCTCGCCCTCGCCGTACAGCAACACGTTCTTGATGAGCACTGTCTCTCCTGTCACTGCACTGTCACTCATCCCGCAACTTCCTCCGCTCCGACCAGCAGTCGGAACAGCACCGCCATCCGCATGTGCACACCGTTGGTCACCTGCTGCAGCACGGCGGTCCTCGTCGAATCGGCCACCGCCGACGCGATCTCCATGCCGCGCAGCATCGGACCTGGGTGCAGCACCACCGCGTGCTCGGGAAGCAGCGCGAGCCGCTTCTCCGACAGGCCGTAATTGATCGAGTACTCCCGCTGGGACGGGAAGAACCCACCGTTCATCCGTTCCGCCTGCACACGCAGCACGAGGACGGCGTCGAGGCCGGGAAGCTCCGCGTCCAGCGAATGCGCCACCGACACCGGCCAGGTGGACACCCCCACGGGGAGCAACGTGGGCGGCGCGACGAGGACCACCTCGGCGCCGAGCATCGACAGCAGCAGTGCGTTCGACCGCGCGACCCGGCTGTGCAGGATGTCGCCGACGATGGCGATGCGCTTGCCCTCGATGTCGCCGAGACGCTGACGCAGTGTGAGCGCGTCGAGCAGCGCCTGGGTGGGATGTTCATGGGTACCGTCGCCGGCGTTGACGACCGCCGGGCCGCCGTCGTCCTGATGCCCGGTCCACTTCGCGATCTGGTGGGCCGCACCCGACGCGGGGTGGCGCACGATCAGAGCGTCGGCGCCGGCGGCGCGCAGCGTCATCGCCGTGTCCCGGAGGGATTCGCCCTTGGACACCGACGAACTCGAGGCGCTGACGTTGATGACGTCCGCGCTCATCCACTTCCCGGCGACCTCGAACGACACGCGGGTCCGGGTCGAATTCTCGAAGAACACGGTCATGACCGTCCGGCCGCGCAGCGTCGGGAGCTTCCGCACCTCACGTCCGAGGAGGGCTTGTTCGAAGCGTTCGGCCTCGTCGAGGAGTTCGACAGCCAATTCCCGTGTCAGGTCCGCGATCGACAACAGGTGCTTCACTTAGCTCTTCCCCCCGGAGATCATGACCGCGTCGCGGCCGTCGTGTTCGCTCAGGAGCACCTTGACGTCCTCGGTGCGGGCGGTGGGCACGTTCTTGCCCACGTAGTCGGCGCGCAGCGGCAGTTCGCGGTGACCGCGGTCGACGAGGACGGCCAGCTGAACGGCGCGCGGCCGCCCGAGGTCACGGAGGGCGTCGAGTGCCGAGCGGACGGTGCGGCCGGAGAACAGCACGTCGTCGACCAGCACGACCAGAGTGTTGTCGACACCGCCCTCGGGCACCGACGTGCGCTCGAGGGGGCGGTGCGGTTTGGTGCGCAGGTCGTCGCGGTACAGGGTGATGTCGAGGGAGCCGACCGCTGGGCGCACCCCGGAGAACTCTTCGACCTTCCCGGCGAGGCGCGCTGCGAGCGTCGTGCCCCGGGTGGGGATGCCGATCAAGACGACACGCGGCGCGTCACCGTCGGCGGCGTCCAGCGCGGTCTTCTCGATGATCTGGTGCGCGATTCGCGCAATGGTCCGTCCCACATCGGCTGCGGACAGCAGCTCGCGTGCGGGTTCGACGGACGGGGACGACTCTGGTGTTGAATCCGCCGGTTCCCCGGCGGGGCGAGACCCTTCGGGCACGCGCATACAACGACCTCCTTCTCCGCCTCACTGGACGGATCGTTAAAGGATGCCTGACGCGGACAGCTTATCAGCGCGTCGACTGCGCCAGGCCCGGACCCCTGACCTGCGGGCCCGTGGTCGCGGGCCCGCAGCGGGACACGAACTTACGAGCCTGCGTCGGTCGACTCGCCGCCGGCGGTCTCGGCGCGCCGCGACGTCGCGGCCGCAGCCGACCGCACCTGCGGGGCCACCAGCACGACCTGACCGAGGATGCCGTTCACGAACCCCGGCGACTCGTCGGTGGACAGCTGTTTGGCCAGCTCCACCGCCTCGTCCACGGCCACGACCGGAGGCACGTCGGTGGCGTGGAACAGCTCCCACACGGCGATGCGCAGGATGGCGCGGTCGACGGCGGGCAGCCGCTCGAGCGTCCAGTCCTGCAGGTGGGACGAGATCACCTCGTCGATGCGGTCCAGGTTCTCCGCGACCCCGGTCACCACGGTGACGGTGTACGGAGCGACCGGTGCCACGGAATCGTCCTTACCGGACAGGTCCGCGCGTTCGGTCGCGAGATCGACCGGATCGAGATCTCGCGCCTCGGCCTCGAAGAGGAAATCGACGGCGCGCTTGCGGGCCTTGTGCCGTGCGCCGAGTTTCTTATGCGTACCGGACACTCAGGAATTCACACGCCCGAGGTAGTTGCCGTCGCGGGAGTCGACCTTCAGCTTGTCGCCGGTGTTGATGAACAGCGGAACGTTGATCTCGGCTCCGGTCTCGAGGGTGGCCGGCTTGGTGCCGCCGGTGGAGCGGTCGCCCTGCAGACCGGGATCGGTGTGCTGGACCACCAGTTCGACGGTGACGGGCAGTTCCACGAACAGCGGAACGTCTTCGTGCGTCGCAACCTGCACGGCCATGTTCTCGAGCATGAAGCGGGCACCGTCGCCGACCGTGGCCTCGCTGATCGAGATCTGGTCGTACGTGTCGCCGTCCATGAAGATGTAGTCGGTGCCGTCGTGGTACAGGTACGTCATGTCGCGGCGGTCGACCGTGGCCGTGTCCACCTTGACGCCGGCGTTGAACGTCTTGTCGACGACCTTGCCCGAGAGCACGTTCTTCAACTTGGTGCGCACGAACGCGGGACCCTTGCCGGGCTTCACGTGCTGGAACTCGGTAATCGTCCACAGCTGGCCCTCGATCTGCAGGACCAGGCCGTTCTTGAAATCACTAGTGGAAGCCACTTGCTTCGCGTCTCCTCGATAAGGTCGAAACCGTCTACACGACAGTCAGGTCTTTGGTGGTGAGTGTGAGCAGCTCCGGTCCCTGCTCACGAACCACGAGCGTGTCCTCGATCCGCACGCCTCCGCGCCCGGAGAAGTACACGCCCGGCTCGACGGTCACCGCCGCACCGTCCAGAAGTGTACCGGTGCCCAGCTTGCCGATTCCCGGAGCTTCGTGGATCTCCAGGCCGACGCCGTGTCCGAGCCCGTGCAGGAACAGTTCCCCGTAGCCCGCGTCCTCGATGACCCGGCGGGCAGCACCGTCCACGGCGGACACCTCCGCCCCCGGGCGCAGCGCGTGCCGTCCAGCCTCCTGCGACCGCGCGACCAGCGCATACACGTCCCGTTGCCAGTCGGCGGCCTGCCCCAGGACATACGTTCTGGTCATGTCCGAGTGGTACCCGCCGACCTCGGCACCGAAGTCCAGCTTCACGAAATCACCGCCGGCGAGCACCGCCTCGGTCGGGCGATGGTGCGGGATCGCCGAGTTGGCGCCCGCCGCGACGATGGTCTCGAACGAGATGCCGTCGGCACCGTGCGCGAGCATCAGCGCCTCGAGTTCCCGGCCCACCTCCTTCTCGGTACGCCCGGGGCGCAGGCCCCCACGCTCGATCAGCTCGGCGAGCGCGGAGTCGGCGGCCAGGCACGCCGCCCGCAGCAAACCGACCTCGAAATCGTCCTTCACCATCCGCAGTTCCTCGACGAGACCCGGAACGGGATCGAGCCGCGCGTCCGGCGCGAGCACCGACCAGGCCGCGAACTCGTCCACCGTGACCACGTGACTCTCGAACGCCAGCGAGGACGGACTCCGCCGCCCCACCGATTCGATGAGGTGCGCGGCGCTGGCGCGGGCGATCTCGGCCCGCAGATCGGGAACCTGTTCCCCGACCTGCGTGAGATAGCGGCCGTCGGTGCAGATGACGGTGCGCTCCTCGGCGCCCTCGGCGTCGGCGGCATGCACGAGCAGGGCGGCGTTGGACCCGGTGAACCCGGTGAGATAGCGGATGTTCACCAGATTCGTCACCAGAAGCGCGTCGAGATCCCGGGCGGCGAGGGCCGCGCGCAGCGCTGCGCGCCGCGAACCATGATCAGCAGGCATGTCGTCAAACGTACCGGCAAATCGCCACCCGGAGGGCGCGGATCGACGGCACCCGTCCAGTGGCGAGAACAGGTTCCAGAGCGCGCCCGTGTGGGTTAGACCACACGGGTGAAAACCCGCTCGTTACGCTGTGCCCATGAATGCGTGGGTGGTACGCGGCCTCGGCATGGCCCTGATACATGTTTTCGTTCGTGTGATCCTCGGTGTGTCGATCACACAGTGGCCCCTCCAGGGTTCCGCTCTGAGATGGCTCGCACTGCTGATCGTCGTGTTCGTGGCACTGATCTGGGCCGGCATCGACGGCATCCGGGACCGTCGCCGGAACCCCGAGCCGGAGGACGGCGCCGACCTGACGATGCTGTGGTTGAAAGCGGCCCTGCTCGGCGGCATCGTCGCGGGTGTAGGGAGCTGGCTGGCCAACCTGATTCCGTCCCTCAACGTCACCCAGAACTCGTTCTTCTTCGAGATCACGTCCGGGGCCGCGTTCACGGTCCTGCTGATCTTCGTGCCGGCCATGCTCGCCGTGTTCCTCGGCCGGTTCTTCGTCAGCCGCGAGTCCAGGAAGACGGAGAAGGACCGCAGCGAACGTCGGCCGGCGGTGCACGGTGCCGGAACGGCCGCAGGGGCCGCAGCGGGGGGAACCGCAGCAGCAGCCGTCGCCGACGACGAGGGCTACGGACAGAACTACCCCGGCCAGGCCTACGAGCAGACCGCGGACACCGGTTACGCCGGGTCCGACGCCGACACGGCCGTGTTCGAACCGGTGCACAACTACCGCGAGGACACGTCCGACCTCGATCAGCCGCAGGGCGGGGACACCGGGTGGCAGGATCCTGTCGACCTCGGGAAGCGCACCACCGACGACCCTCGCCGCGGCGAGTAACAGCCCTCGGCTTCACCACACCGACAGACGACGCGGCGGTGTGAGCGCACTCGCTCACACCGCCGCCTCTCGCTTTCGTGCCGCTACGTCACAGCAGGACGCCACCGCCGGTGCCCGGCTTCTCCTCCCGCGCCACCGCGGAGTACGCGGCCACGAGTAGAGACGGATCCGGACCCTCGAGCCGTCCGGGCTTCGCGAGCCCGTCGAGCACGACGAACCGCAGGACGCCCGCCCGGTTCTTCTTGTCGGTCTGCATTCCCTCGACCAACTGGCCGAACGCGTCCGCGTCGTACGTGGTGGGCAGACCCACCAGTTCCAGGATGGTGCGGTGCCGATCCGCCGTCGCGTCGTCCAGTCGTCCCGCCAGACGCCCCAGCTCGGCCGCGAAGACGAGCCCGACGGCGACCGCCGCACCGTGGCGCCAGCGGTAGCGCTCACGCCGCTCGATCGCATGCCCGAGGGTGTGCCCGTAGTTGAGGATCTCGCGCAGATCGGACTCGCGCAGATCGGCGGCAACGACCTTGGCCTTGACCTCCACGGACCGCCGGATCAGTTCGGGCAGAACGGTTCCCGTGGGGTCGAGAGCGGCTTCGGGGTCCTTCTCGATGAGATCCAGGATCACCGGGTCGGCGATGAAGCCGGTCTTCACGACCTCCGCCATCCCGGCGACGATCTCGTTGCGGGGCACCGTCTCGAGCGTCGCCAGGTCGATCAGCACCGCCGACGGCTCGTGGAAGGAACCCACCAGGTTCTTGCCGGCCTCGGTGTTGATGCCGGTCTTGCCGCCGACCGCCGCATCCACCATCGCGAGCAACGTCGTGGGCACGTGGATCACGCGCACACCGCGCATCCACGTCGCCGCGACGAACCCGGCGAGGTCGGTGGCCGCGCCGCCGCCCAGGCTGACCACGGCGTCGCTGCGGGTCAGCCCGATCCGGCCGAGGACCTCCCAGCAGAAGCCGGCCACAGCCAGATCCTTGCCGTCCTCCGCGTCCGGAATCTCGATGCGGTGCGCATCGATTCCCTTTTCGGCGAGCGCCGCGCGCACCGCCTCCGCCGTCTCCGCCAGCGGCGGCTGATGGAAGATCGCCACCGTCCTCGTGCCGGTGAGTTCGTCCACCAGCTCGCCGAGCAATCCGCGCCCGATGATGACCGGGTAGGGGTTCGCCGTCTGCACCTGTACGCGTACCGGTTCGGTCACTGTCTGCTGCTCCGCTCCGTCTTGTCCGAGATTCTCGGATGTCTCTGTTCCGCCGGGGTCGCCCATCACTCGGCGACTCCGCCGGGGTCGCCGATCACTCGGCGAGTTTCGCCACCAGCTGCTGCACCACACGGGCGGGGCTCCGACCGTCCGTGCGTATCCGGATGGACGCCACCTGCCGGTACAGCGGTCGGCGCTTGCGCATCAACTCGGTGTACTTCTGGCGGGGGTCGCCACCGGCGAGAAGGGGGCGCGCGGTGTTGGTCCCCGTGCGCTTGAGCCCCTCGGCCACGCTGATCTCGAGATAGATCACGGTGTGGCCCTTCAGCAATTCCCGGGTGCGCTCGGAGAGGATGGATCCACCGCCGAGCGACACGATCCCCTCGTGGCTCTCGATGGCCTTCCGGACGATCTCTTCCTCAAGCGCACGGAAGGCGGGTTCGCCCTCCTGGACGAAGATCTCGGCGATCGTGCGTCCCGCCTCTTCCTCGACCGCCACGTCGGTGTCGAACAACGGAAGGTCCAGGGCCTGCGCGAGGCGCCGCCCGATCGTGGACTTACCCGCCCCCGGGGGGCCGACGAGCACGGCTTTCGGTGCCATCATCCGTCACCGCCCCGACGCGACGGCAGACCGGCTGGTCATCGCGCGAGCCGAGCTGCGACGCCCGACGCGTAACGCTCGTAGTTGGCGGTCGTCTCGGCAACCGAGTCGCCCCCGAACTTCTCGAGTGCCGCCTGGGCGACGACCAACGCGACCATCGCCTCGGCCACGACACCGGCGGCGGGCACCGCGCACACGTCGGACCGCTGGTGAATGGCCACGGCTTCCTCACCGGTCGACATGTCGACGGTGGCCAGTGCGCGCGGGACGGTCGAGATCGGCTTCATCGCCGCGCGAACGCGGAGCGCCTCCCCGTTGGTCATGCCGCCCTCGAGAC
Organism: Rhodococcus sp. IEGM 1351; assembly: GCF_030056875.1. Lineage (NCBI taxonomy): Bacteria > Bacillati > Actinomycetota > Actinomycetes > Mycobacteriales > Nocardiaceae > Rhodococcus > Rhodococcus sp. IEGM 1351. Next base: position 93,214 of record NZ_JASHKU010000014.1, read on the forward strand.
CGCCCGCGCGGTTGGTCGAACGCAGGATTCCGTCCGGGCCCGGACGCATCTCGTCGTGCGCCTGGCTGCCGCGACGGCGCGCGGTCTCGAAGCCGTCGCCGACCTCGACACCCTTGATGGCCTGGATTCCCATCAGAGCGGACGCGAGACGGGCGTCGAGGCGGTCCGCGCCGCTGATGAACGATCCGAGACCCACGGGGAGGCCGTGGATGACGACCTCGACGACCCCGCCGAGGGTGTCGCCGTCACGCTTGGCGGCTTCGATCTCGGCGATCATCGATTCCTCGGCGGCCTTGTCGAAGGCGCGTACCGGGCTGGCATCGATCGCCGCCAGATCCGACCCGGTGGGTTCGGGGCCGACGTACGGGTCGGACGCGCCGATGGAGATCACGTGGGACAGCACCTCGACGCCGAACACCTGGCGGAGGAAGCTACGGGCGAACGTCGCGGCCGCGACCCGGGCCGCGGTCTCGCGTGCACTCGCGCGTTCGAGAACCGGGCGGGCGTCGTCGAATCCGTACTTGAGCATGCCCGAGTAGTCGGCGTGACCGGGGCGCGGACGGGTGAGCGGCGCATTCCGCGCCTGATCGGCGAGCAGTTCGGCGTCCACCGGGTCCGCGGACATGATGGTTTCCCACTTGGGCCACTCCGTATTGCCCACCTCGACGGCGATCGGACCGCCGAGCGTCCGCCCGTGGCGCACACCACCGACGATGGTGACCTTGTCGGCCTCGAACTTCATCCGCGCACCGCGGCCGTAGCCGAGGCGGCGTCGCGCGAGTTGGGTCGAGATGTCCTCGGACGTCACTTCGACGCCCGCGACCATCCCCTCGAGCATCGCGACGAGGGCGGGACCATGGGATTCTCCGGCAGTTATCCAGCGCAGCACGCCCAATATCCTTCCATGTCGCCGCGCCCGGCAGTGACGGTGGTCCTCCCAACCGCGTGCCGGGCGCGGACCCGCTCAGGCGACGTGCGCGGCGAACAGCGCAACCAGTGTCGCGGCACACATGGCGGGGCCGTGCGGGAGCGGCGACGGCGAACGCCGGACGGCGAGGACGATGCCGCCCGCCAGCGCTGTGAGCGCCGGCGCGAGCCCGGCCGCGAGCACCCAGGCCTCTCCCCCGGCCAGCCCGGCGGCCGCGCCGACTCCGAGTGCGAGTTTCACGTCACCCGCACCGACCGCACCAGGTGCGCCCAGGTACAGGGCGAGATACGCGGCCGCCAGCAGGAACCCGCCGATCACGGCGGCGGCCGCGGATCCGGTCGCGGCACCGCCGACGACGATCGCGAGGAATCCGGGCAGGGTCAGTAGGTTCGGCAGCCTCCGCGCACACAGGTCGGTGGCGGCGAGACTCACACACCACCACCAGAACGCCAGCGCACACGGCAGCACCCACGGGGCGGATGCGGCGGAGCAGGCCCACACCGTGACGGCGACGCCGACGGCGCACACCGCCTCGCACCAGCCCGGCCGCACCCTTCCCACGAACAGGCCGGACGTCAACCGGGCTGCCCATCCCACACCCGCACCTGCCACCACACTCGCCGCGATCAGCCACCACATACCGAGCAGCATGCGTGACCGGGTCACGGTGTCGATCACCGTGACCTGGCACGACAACCGACCTGTGGACGGCGGTCCGGCCTGTGGACAACTAGCCCAGAGCGGCTGCCATCGCCTCGCGGGGCGCCGGGCGACCGGTAAACTGCTCCACCTGCCCGAACGCCTGGTGCAGGAGCATCGAGAGCCCGCCGACGACGGTTCCCCCGGCCGCCTCGACCGCCGCGGCCAGCGGGGTCGGCCACGGGTCGTAGATCGCGTCGAGCACGAACGGCGCCCGCCCGAGAATGTCCGCGTACTCGGTGATCGCGGCGGACGGAACGGTGCTGACGAGCGCGGACGCCGCCGCGCACCGGGCACCGAGTTCCGGGCTGTCGAAGCCGAGCAACCGGACGTCGAGCCCCACCGATTCCGCGCACCCCAGTGCACCTGCCGCGCGACCCGCGTCCCGTGCCACCACGGTCACCGATTTCACGCCCATGTCGGCGAGCGCCACGAGCGCGGGCCTCGCCGTTCCCCCGGCGCCGACGACGACCGCCTCGCCGCCCGCGATGGTTCCGACACCACCCGCGGTGAGCGCACCGCTGACCCCGTCGACATCGGTGCAGTCGGCACGCCAGCCACCCTCGAAACGGACGAGGGTGTTCGCCGAGCCGATCGCCACCGCCCGTTCGGTGCGCTCGGACGCGAATTCGAGTGCGGCGATCTTGCCCGGCATCGTGACGGACAGACCGACCCATTCCGGGCCGAGCCCGGACACCAGGCTGGGCAGCCGCTCCCCGTCGCACTCGATCCGGTCGTACGTCCACCCGGTGAGACCGAGCGCCCGGTACGCCGCGAGGTGCAGTTGCGGCGAGCGCGAATGCGCGATCGGGCTGCCCAGCACCGCAGCTTTGCGTGCGGTCACCACTTCATCGTCCACTGTTGAGAATCCCGTTGTTCAGGGCCTGGTCGATGTTGGCCAGGTGTTCGTCGTAACTCTTCGTGAACAGGGTCGTGCCCTTCGAATCGACCGTCACGAAGTAGATCCAGTCGCCCGGCGCCGGTTGTTCGACGGCCTGCAACGCTCCGATGCTCGGCGAGGAGATCGGCGTCGCGGGCAGCCCGGGGCTGGCGTACGTGTTCCAGGGTGTCACCTGTGCGCGGTCGGCGTCGGTGGTGGCCAGTTCGGTGGTGTCGAGCGCGTAGTTGACCGTCGAGTCGAACTGCAGCGCCTGGTTGACGGCGAGCCGGTTGAGGATGACGCGAGCGACCTTCGAGAAGTCGTCCGGCATCGCCTCCCGCTCCACCAGTGACGCCGCGATCAGCATCTTGTACGGCGTGAGGCCGACCTGGTTGCCCGCGGTGAGGATGCCGGTCTTCTCGTAGCTCGCGGAACTCTCGGTGACCAGCCTCTGGAGTATGGCGGCGGGGCCGGCGGTCGGATCGAAATCCCAGCTGCCCGCGGCGATCAGTCCCTCGAGCTGACGATCGCGGTCCGGAACACCGGCGACCGCGTCCTTCGCCCAGTCGGGAACCCCGAGCGCGGACAGGTCGCCCGCACCGGCGGCGTTGAGGTCGTCGTAACCGATGCACTGCTCCTGGCCGGCCTCACCGATGCAACTAGCCTCGGAGATCAGGGTGTAGATCCCCTTCTTCTTGGCCCCCGTCTGCACATCGGTGGTGTCGTGGAGTTGCCTGCCCTCGGAGATGATCATCTGCCCGACGCGGGAGGCAGGGTCGACCAGTTCTTGCACGGCATCATCTGCCGGGATCTGGGTCGAGAGGCTGTAGAAGCCGGGTTGCACCGAGTTCATCGCGTTGCTCTGGACTGCGGCGTTGAAGAAGGCTGATCCGCTGGCGACGACGTCCCGCTCGGCCAGAGTGGAGGCGATCTCCTCGGCGGTGTCGCCCGGATGGACCTGCACGACCACTTCGGGACCACCCGGACCCGCGTAGTCCGCGGGGGCGTCGGGACCGCCGAAGAACATCTTGCCGCCGACGAACACGATGCCGACCAGCACTATCAGGACCGTCGCGGCCGCGAGGGCGCCGAACAGTTTTCCTCGGCGTGCGCGGCCCTTGGCCTGTTTGCGGCGGCGGGCCTGCGTGCGGGCGTGGGCGCGCGTCGGTGGGATCTCCTCGGGGATCGCCGAGATTATCTGCGTCTCGGCCTCCGCGAACGCGACATCGGGCTCGTCGGGCGGTGTGTCGTAGCGGTCGTCGGGATAGGTGTGGGCCTCGTACTGCTCGTCGACATGCACCGGCTCGTCGGCGTAGGCGGGCTCGTCGTACGCGCGGTCGTCGACTGCCGGTGCCCGGTAGGCGTGGGCGTCGCCGTACGAACGGGGACCGTATCCGTCCTCGTAGACGGGCTCGGGATCGAACGGCTGCTCGTATACCGGGTTCTCGTACGCGGACTGCTCGTACACCGGTTCCGTGTAGTCGGCGTGGGGTTCGTCGACGTGACGGTCGTCGTACACCACCGCGTGGCGCCCCGTGGTGACGACGTCGTCGTCCTCGGCGGGCGGCGCGTAGTCGACCTGGTCGTCGTCCTCGTCGAGGTAGCGGTGCCGTCGGGGTTCGCGGGGGACGTACTGGAATTCGGGTCGCTCACCTACGGGTCGCCGATGATTGCTCACTGGCCTCCCTCCGGTAGCTGCACGTCCCCACCTGAATCCCCTGCATTCACCGACCTGCTCCGCTCGTCCAACCATCCCTGCAAGATCGCCACCGCCGCAGCCTGGTCGATCACAGGACGCTGGCCCCTCGCACTGACACCGCTCTCGCGAAGCGCCCGCGCGGCAGTGACGGTCGTCAGACGTTCGTCCGCCATCCGCACCGGTACCGGGTCGACCTTCCTTCGCAATCGCTTCGCGAACACAGTAGCGATCGAGGCGGCCTTCCCCCGTTCACCCCGCAAGGTCTGCGGCAGACCGACGATAACCTCCACGGCCTCGTATTCCTCGACAATGTCGGCAATGCGCCGGATATCCGGCGCGTCGGGTCCCCGCTCCTTGGACCGGGGCACCGTCTCCACGGGGGTGGCGAGGATCCCGTCGGGGTCGCTCGACGCGACGCCGATCCGGACGCTGCCCACATCGATGCCGATGCGCCGACCACGCCCAGGGTCGTCGACTCCCGGTCGATCCGGACCCTGTTCCGCGTGATCCACCGCTACTGGCTCCCCACCTTGTCCGCCACTTGTCCCCGGACAGCGTCGAGGGCGGCCGCAATTCCGCTGGTGTCGGAACCGGAACCCTGTGCCATGTCGGCCTTTCCGCCTCCGCGGCCGCCGATCTTCGGACCGAATCCCTTCACGAGGTCGCCGGCCGCCACGCCGAGTTCCTGAGCCGCCTTGTTCACGGCCACCACGAACGGAACCTTGCCGTCGACGTCGCCGAGCAGCACGACCACGGCGGGCTGGGTGCCGAACCGGCCGCGGATGTCTGTGACGAGCCCACGCAGGTCGTTGCCGCCGACACCGGCCGGGGCGGAGTCCGCGACCAGCAGCACCGGCCCGACCCGCTGCGCCTTGTCGACGAACGTGCCCGCCGCGGCGAGAACCGCCTGCGCACGGGTCTGCTCGAGTTCCTTCTCCGCCACCCGAAGTCGCTCCACCAGCGCCTCGACGCGGGCAGGCACTTCTTCCGAGGGCACCTTCAGCGACGACGACAGACCGGCGAGGAGCGCGCGCTCCTTGGCCAGGTAACGGTACGAATCGAGCCCGACGTAGGCCTCGACGCGGCGCACACCGGAACCGACGGACTGCTCACCGAGCAGTGTGACGTTGCCGATCTGCGAGGAGCTGCCCACGTGAGTTCCACCACACAGCTCCATCGAGAACGGTCCGCCGATCTCGACTACCCGCACCTCGTCGCCGTAGTTCTCGCCGAACAGCGCCATCGCGCCCATCGACTTCGCCTTGTCGAGGTCGGTGACGAATGTGTTCACCGAGTAGTCGGCGGCCACCGCCTCGTTCGCGACGACCTCGATGTCCTGCTTCTGCGCTTCCGTCAGCGCGCCCTGCCAGGAGAAGTCGAAACGCAGGTAGCCCGGCTTGTTCAGCGAGCCGGCCTGAACCGCGTTGGGGCCGAGGACCTGTCGCAGCGCGGCGTGCACCATGTGCGTGCCGGAGTGCCCCTGGGTGGCACCCTTGCGCCACGCGGCGTCGACCTGCGCGAGCACGACGTCGCCCTCGGTGAGCTGACCCTCCTGCACGGTCACCTTGTGGACCCACAGCTTCTTGGCGATCTTCTGGACATCGTTGACCTTCACCCGCAGTCCCGGGCCGGTGAGGGTACCGAGGTCGGCGATCTGTCCACCCGCCTCCGCGTACAGGGGGCTGCGGTCGAGGATGACCTCGACGTCCTGGCCGGCCGTCGCGACGGGGACCCGCTGCCCCTGCGAGATCAGCGCGAGAACGTGTGCCTCGGAGACCAATTCGTGGAATCCGGTGAACTCGGTGGGTCCGCGGTCGAGGAGTTCCTTGTAGACGGTCAGGTCGGCGTGCGCGTGCTTACGGGCCTGGGCGTCGTCCTTCGCGCGCTGCCGCTGTTCCGCCATCAGCGTGCGGAAGCCCTCCTCGTCGACGGTCAGGCCGGCTTCGGCGGCCATCTCCAGGGTCAGGTCGATCGGGAAACCGTACGTGTCGTGGAGCGCGAACGCCTGGTCGCCGCCGATCGTCGACTTGCCGGACGCCTTCACCGACTCGGCGGCGCCTTCGAACAGCTTCGAGCCGGACGTGAGGGTCTTGAGGAACGCGGTCTCCTCCCCCACCGCGACCGTCTCGATGCGGCCGAAGTCGGTGTCGAGGACGGGGTACGACGGTGCCATCGTGTCGCGGACGACGGTGATGAACTCACGCATGCTGGGCTTGTCGGCGCCGAGCAGCTTCGCGGACCGGACGATGCGCCGCAGCAGGCGGCGCAGGACGTAGCCGCGCCCGTCGTTGCCGGGGTTCACGCCGTCGGCGATGAGCATCGCGGCGGTGCGCGCGTGGTCGGCGATGACCCGGAAGCGCACGTCGTCGTCGTGGACGGCGCCGTACTTGCGGCCCGACAGTTCCTCGGCCTTCGCGATGACCGGGCGCACGAGGTCGGTCTCGTACACGTTGTCGACGCCCTGGAGCAGGAACGCGACGCGTTCGACGCCCATGCCGGTGTCGATGTTCTGCTTCGGCAGCGGGCCGAGGATCTCGAAGTTGTCCTTGCTGATGCCGAGGCCACGCTCGTTCTGCATGAACACGAGATTCCAGATCTCGATGTAGCGGTCCTCGTCGGCCTCCGGGCCGCCTTCCTTGCCGTACTCGGGGCCGCGGTCGTAGTAGATCTCCGAGCACGGGCCGCAGGGGCCGGGAATGCCCATGGACCAGTAGTTGTCGGCCATGCCGCGGCGCTGGATTCGCGATTCGGGAACGCCGACCTCGTCGCGCCAGATGTCGCGGGCCTCGTCGTCGTCGAGGTAGACCGTCACCCAGATGCGCTCGGGATCGAAGCCGTAACCCCCGTCGGCGACGCTCGAGGTCAGCAGCGACCACGCGTGCTTGATCGCGTCGCGCTTGAAGTAGTCGCCGAACGAGAAGTTGCCTGCCATCTGGAAGAACGTGTTGTGCCGTGTGGTGATGCCCACATTCTCGATGTCGAGGGTGCGCACACACTTCTGGACACTGGTCGCCCTCGGGTACGGCGGCGTCTGCTGGCCGAGGAAGAACGGCACGAACTGCACCATCCCGGCGTTGACGAACAGCAGGTTCGGATCGTCGAGAATCAGCGAGGCGCTGGGTACCTCGGTGTGGCCTGCCTTGACGAAATGGTCGAGGAAGCGCCGGCGAATCTCGTGGGTCTGCACGTCAGTGATCCTTATTGTCTGTCTCGAGGGCAACGATGGGTCGAACTACAGGGTCGAACCGGGGTCCAGCCGCTGGGGTGCGGTCGCCGGGCAGCCGGGCACACCCGGCGGTTCGGCCACATTCAGCTTAACCGGCCACCCTGACGGTTCGTGCCGCGGACGATGGCGCGCAACTTGTCCACGCGCCCCGCGATGTCCCGCTCACCGCCGTGAGTGGTGGGCTGGTAGTAGTCGACACCGACCAGCTCGTCCGGCGGATACTGCTGCGCCAGTACCCCGTCGGGGTGGTCGTGGGGATAGCGGTACCCGACGGCGTTGCCGAGTTTCGCCGCCCCCGCGTAGTGGCCGTCGCGCAGATGCGGCGGGACGAGTCCGGCGTTTCCGGCGGCGACGTCCGCCATCGCGGCGCCGAGCGCGGCGATGACGGCCCCCGATTTGGGAGCGGTCGCGAGGTGGATCGTGGCCTGCGCGAGGGCCAGGCGGGCCTCGGGCATACCGATCAGCTGCACCGCCTGCGCCGCGGCGGTCGCCGTCTGCAACGCGGTGGGGTCGGCCATCCCGATGTCCTCGCTGGCATGGACCACCAAGCGCCTCGCGATGAAGCGGGGGTCCTCGCCCGCGGTCAGCATCCGCGCCAGGTAGTGCAGGGCGGCGTCGACGTCCGAGCCGCGGATCGACTTGATGAACGCGCTGATCACGTCGTAGTGCTGATCGCCGTCGCGGTCGTAGCGGACGGCCGCCTTGTCGACGCTCGCCTCCACGGTCGCGAGGTCCAGCAGCACCGGACGGTCCGCGTCACCGGCCTGGTCGAGCGCAGCACCCGCCGCCGCCTCGAGCGCGGTGAGCGCCCGGCGGGCGTCGCCGGCCGCGAGGCGCACCAGATGATCCATCGCGTCACCCGCGATCTCGATCTCCCCGCCGAGACCCCGCTCGTCGGTGCGGGCCCGCTCCAGGAGGTTCTCGATGTCGTCCGCCGTCAGCGACTGCAGTTGCAGGACGAGCGAGCGGGACAGCAGCGGGGACACCACGGAGAACGAGGGGTTTTCGGTGGTGGCGGCCACGAGCAGCACTATCCGGTTCTCCACCGCCGCCAGCAGGGCGTCCTGCTGGGTCTTGGAGAAGCGGTGCACCTCGTCGATGAACAGCACCGTCTGCTCGCCCGCGAGGAGGCGGCGGCGGGCCAGTTCGATGACGCCGCGCACTTCCTTCACCCCGGCGGACAGCGCGGACAGCGCCTCGAAGCGGCGGCCGGTGGCCCCCGAGATCAGCGACGCCAGCGTGGTCTTGCCCGTGCCGGGCGGACCGTACAGGAGGACGGACGCGGCCCCCGACCCCTCCACGAGGCGTCGCAGCGGCGCACCGGGGCCCAGGAGATGCTGCTGCCCGACCACCTCGCCGAGCGTGCGGGGACGCATGCGCACGGCCAGCGGTGCGTGGTGGTCGACCGACACCGGACCGGGAACCGATCGCGGGGCCGCCGCCTCGTCGGGCTGCGCCGTCTCGAACAGGCCTGCCGCCTCGTCCTCGCCGACATCCGAACCGAAAAGATCGCTCACAAGTTCGACGCTACTGGAACCGCACCGTCCGACCCAGTCCGGCCGGACCGCGGGTCAGCCGACGGACAGTCCCCGGATCTTGTCGGCGATGACGCGGGCATGGTGGGCGACCACCGTGTTCCCGGCGTGATCCGCCGAACGCGCCAGCTTGTCCCAGCGCTGGGTCAGCGCCTCGGACCGCGGCACGGACAGGTGGTGCTCGCGGACGGCGGCGATCCGCGTGTGGTTCTCCGGCAGGAACAGGTAGGTGCTGAGCCACACCCAGATCAGTTGCGCCTCGACCATGCGGGCGGCGAGCACGTTGTCGTCGGCGAGCGCGGGCCACATCCCCACGACCTCCGCGCGCCAGGCCTCGATCATCGCCTGTGTCCGGTCCTCGGACAGGTCGATGCTGCACAGGCAGCCGGGGAACGAGACCAACGCGTACGCGATGTCGAGCATGGCGTCGCGGAAACCGCCCCACTCGTAGTCGAGGAACCGCACGCCCTCGTCGTTGACGATGATGTTGTCCGGGCACAGGTCGGACGGGCTGAACGCCCGGAACCGGCCGCTCTCGAACAGCTTCGCGGCACGCGCCACCTGATCGGTCAGATCCGGCGAGACGTCGACGCGGAGGATCTCGGACAGCAGGCCGGGCACGGCGGGCACCGCACGCTCCACCTGCTCGGCCACGGTGTCGTCGCAGTGCGCCACCTCGGCGCGGCGCAGCAGCGCGGTGAAGTCCTCCTCGCGGCCCACGGTGGCTGCGTGCATGCGCCCAAGTGCCTGGGCCATGGCCATCAAGGTGTTCGTGACGGTGTCGGAGTCGGAGTGCTCGAGGAGGGCGCTGATCGGGGTGGCGTCCCCGAGGTCGCTGAGCACGAGGAGCCGGGCGTCGAGGTCGGAGGCGAGCAGTTCGGCTCCGGGGCGGCTGTCCGTCGCCAGCGCCGTGGCGAACTGGTACGAGACGGCCTCCCGGAGGAAGGCGCTGCGGCTGTCGCCGGTGAGATCGTCGGGATCGACGGCCCGCGCGCCGGACACCCCGGACTCCTCACGGACCTGCTTGATCACCAACGTCCGCGGCAGGGAGAACGGATTCTCCGCCACGCGCACACGAAGCACGATGGTGCGGCCACTACCGCCGAGATCCACGGGATCCACCAGTGTCACGGGTGCCCCTGTGCGACGGGTGAGCAGCTTCTCGGCTGCGGCAACTACCTCTGAAACGGGGTCTGCCAGTATTGCAGTCATCGCGGACCAACTTACCTGCTAGTGACACGGATCATCGAGTCCTCCACCGGAAGCCCGGATGAATTTCAGCATTTCGGCTGATCCGGCGCGAGCACTTCGATCGGCGCCACGTCAACCGACACCGCAATGGTGCTGTTTCGTGCCTCTGTGTATATGACACCCCGCAGCGGCGGCACGTCAGCGTAGTCCCGACCCCACGCGACCACGGTGTACCGCTCGTCGACCAGCTGGTCGTTGGTGGGGTCGAAGGCGAGCCACCGGTCCCCCGGCATCCACACGGCCGCCCAGGCGTGGGTCGCGTCGACGCCGATCATCCGTTCCTTGCCGGGCGGCGGCTGCGTCGCCAGATAACCGGACACGTACCGGGCCGCGAGTCCGCGCGACCGCAGGCAGGCGATGGCGAGCCGGGCGAAGTCCTGGCACACCCCCGACCGCTTCTCCAGCACCTCCGCGACACGCGTGGAGATCGACGTCGAGCCCGACTTGTACTGGAAGTCGCGGTGGATGCGAGTGGTGAGATCGACCACCGCGTCGACGAGGGGCCGTTCCGGCGGGAAACTCGGCGCCGCGTACTCGCGGACCGCATCGCTGATCTCGGGGGGTTCGAGGTCCAGCACGAACTGCTGCGCCATCGCCCCCTCGGTTCCCACGGGGCGGGACAACTCCCACGGCGCGTTCGCGGGTGCGGCGGCGAGCCTGGTCTTGTCCGGACCGTACACCTCGATCTCGGACTCGGCCGCCACGACCAGTTCCTCGTGCGGCGTGCTCACCTGGAAGTACAGGTCCCGGTTGCCGTAGACGTCGGACCCGGTGGAGCGGTCCGCGGGCACCGGTGAGATGTCGACGATCGAACTCACGCACCGCTGTTCCTCGGTGTCACGGGGCAGGAGGTAACCCCGGCCGTACGACGAGGACACCGGCCCCGAGTACGTGTACGTGGTGCGGTGGGTGATCTTGTATCGGCGCAGCACCGGCCGTTCCGCTACCTCGTCCGTACGGGGCGACGCGTCGGTCATGCGGGAACCCCTCCCTGCGAGGCGCTCCACGTCGTCCCGCTGCCCCACAGCGGCTGGGTGCCGCCCGGCAGCGACAGCTGACCTTTCAGCATCACGTCGGACAGTTCGCTCAGCAGTGCGCGCATCGTGGTCGTCAGCCCACCCAGCTCCTTCCGGGACCCGTTCGCGTCCACCGATTCGAGTCGAGCGGGGTCGACGCGTCGCACGGTATTGACCATGTCCTCGACGAGCCGCTCCGCACGCGACGCACCCGAGGCGTCCGGCAGTGCGGCCAGATTCGCACGGAGCGCCTCGAGCTGGAACGCCAGCGACCGCGGGTTCTTCACGTCGAACAGCAGCAACTCGGCCACGGCGGCCGGGCGGATGCTCCGATTGCGGCGGCGGTAGACGACGGAACTCTCGGTGGCGACGAGAAGCGATTCGATCACCGCCCGCTCGGTCGCCGGATCCGTCTTCCGTCGCAGCGTGGACTCCACCAGCGCGATCAGGGTGGATGCCCGTTCGATCCGTTTGCCGATGTCCATGACGTGCCAGCCGGTGTCCCGAACCAGTGATTCCGCAGCGACTCCCGACAGGGCGAGCATCCCGCCGAGCACCGCGGACTGCGCCTCGAACAGCACGGACCCGTCGTCGACCGTGTCGGCGGCGACCTGTCCGAGCGCGCGTTCGACGGAACTGAGGACGGCCCAGATGTCGTTCGACAATTGCCCGCGCACGGCCCGCGCGGCCTGCTCGACGCCGCGGACCGCGTGCGCGAGCGACCCGTCCCGGTCGGGGTCGATCGTCAGCGAACGGAATTCCGAGCGCACCCGTCGCTGGTCGGCGGCCGGATCCGAGCCGGAGTCGGCGCCGTGACCGGGCCCCTCCGGGCGTTTCCCGGCGTCGGCGACCCGCAGGACCGTGTCCAGCAGGATCGGGAGGCTTCCCCCGCCCGCGAGCCACGGTCGCAGGCGGTAGTCGCGGTACTTCTCGCCGACGGCGGTCATCAGGCGCGCCGCACCCTCGGCGCGCTCGGCGAACCGGCCCATCCAGAACAGTTCGGTCAGTGCGCGCGGCGACGTCATCAGATCGGACGTCGTCGCCGCATACGTGGGCAGGGCTTCCCCGTCCCGGTCGGCGCCGTCCCCCGGATCGGTGGACGCGGTGCGCTGGGCCAGCCGGATCCAGACGTCTTTCGCACCGGCGTGGCGCCGGTCCCCGCGCTCGGCCCCGGGAACCAGGGACGTCCCGAGACCTCCGGCCATCGGAGTGAATCCCACCTGCTGCGCGACACCGAACAGCCGCATCCCGACCGGTGCGAGGAAGACGTCCCCGGATCCGTCGGCCGCGGGCGCATACGAGGGGTCCGGCACGATCTGCCCGACCCACCGCTCGGGTTCGGCCCGCACCCGGTCCAGCAGGGTGTCCCGGTCGGCGTCACCGAGCTCGGCGGGCACGATCGGCGAACCCCCGTGCACCGCACGCAGCACCATCGACGAGGCATTCGCGAGGATGTGCGACAGCTCCGACCGGTCGCCACCCCAGAAACTCGGCACGGACGGCAGCAGCAGGTCCTCGTCGAAGAGACGACGGCACAGGTCCGGGAGCAGCCGGGTGAGGGCCGGGTTCTCGAGGATTCCGCTGCCGAGGGGGTTGACGACGGTCACCGCTCCCCGGCGCAGCACCTCGACGAGCCCGACCACGCCGGACCGGGAGTCGGGGCGCAGGTCGAGCGGGTCGGCGAGGTCGGCGTCCACCCGCCGGACGATGACGTCGACACGTTCCAGATTGCCGAGGGAGCGCATCCACACGTGGCCGTCGCGGACGACCAGGTCTGCGCTCTCCACGAGCGGGAAGCCGAGGACTGTCGCGAGATACGCCTGATCGAATGCCGCCTCGGACCGGGTACGGGGGCTGAGGACCACGACCAGGGGGTCCTCGGTGCCCGCGGGGGCGGCATCGATCGCCGCGAGCCGCATCGACTGGGCGAACGAGGACAGCGGGCGCGGGCCCACCGTCTCGTAGATGCCGGGCATCGCCCTGGCGACGACGCGGCGGTCCGCCATCGCGTAGCCGGCGCCTGCCGGGGACTGCGTGTGGTCGCGCAGCGCGTGGAAGGTGCCGTCCGCCCCGCGGCCGACGTCGAGTCCGTGCAGGAACAGTTGATGGCGGCCCGGCACCGTGATGCCGTGCGCCGCACGGACGTAACCCGGGTGCCCGAACACCGTGCGGGCCGGCACGGCGCCGCTCCGGACGAGCGCCATCGGTCCGTACAGATCGGCGAGGACCGCGTCGAGGAGGCGGGAGCGCTGCACGAAGCCCGCCGCGAGCTGCTCCCACTCCTCGGCCGCGACGATCAGCGGGACCGCGTCGATCTCCCACCGCGGCGGCGCGGTCGGGGCGTCCGACCCGTCGAGGGGGTTGTAGGTGATCCCGTGATTGTCGACGAGAAGCCGGATGCGGGACTGCAGGCGGCGGACGGAGTCCGGCCCGCCGCCGGTGAAGTCCTGCGCCAACTCCGCCCACGGTTCCCGGACGTCGCCGCCGTCGTCGAAGAGTTCGTCGTAGCCCGCGCCGTCGTGCGGTGAGACGATCATCAGGCCCTCCGCCTCTGTGCCGGCGAGCGCTCTTTCCGTGCCTGTTCGAGGAGCCGGCGCGGATCGCCGCCGCTGCGCAATCGCAGTGCCAGAACCAGAACGCCTGCAATCACGATGCCCACCATGTTGACGCCGAGTTGGAGCGCCGCCAGCGCCGCGACGCGCCATTCGCCCACGGTGACCGCGACGACGGCGAATCCCGCCGCGGGAACGGTGGTGACCGAGATGAAGACCCCGACGAGTGCCGCCGACTTCGCGGACACGAGCGCGAGCATGCCGGCCGCGCCGGCGAGGAGCGCGACGATCAGTGAGAGCGGTCCGACCCGGTAGATGAAATCGACCTGGTCGAGGGACTCGATGCTCTCGAACTCCATCCAGCCGACCCGCTCCATCAGCAGCGTCGCGACCAGCGTCGCCACCATCGCGAACGGGAAACCGAAGAGCAGGGCGATCAGCGACCGCCGGGCCAGACCGAGCTTGCGCCTCATCAGCGCGACGGCGAGTGCGGCGAGCGGACCGAACTCCGGCCCCACCACCATGGCCCCGACGACAGTGATCGGCGAGTCGGTCACCACCCCCACCGCGGCCAGCAGGCAGGCGATGGTGAGGAACGCGAGGAACGTGCCGTTGAGGGTCGACTCCTCGCGCGTCCGGCTGACCAGTTCCTCCCACACGACGCTGTCCGCGGGATCACCCGGAGCCGCCTTCTCCGCGTCGTGTGCGGATTTCGACAGCACCGTGTCGACGGGCTCCACCGTGATCGCACCGGTGCGGTCGATTCCCAGGGCCTCGAGCGCGTCGATCACGTCGTTCGCGGCCTCGCGGGCCACGTCGGTCTGGATCGCGTCACCGGCGGGGTCGATCGCGGCGGCGCGCAGCACCACCACGTGGGTGGCGCCAGGCTCCGCGGCGAGCACACCGAGGACGTCCTCGGTGCGCTCGGCCGGACAGATCACTCGCAGGTGCAACATGGTGTCCCCCGGCTGTTCCGCATCGTCCGGTCAATCGAGTCCCGCCGGCAGATCGCGCCGGCGGGCCCGCCTACTTGGCTGCGGGTGCGTCGAGCTTGGCCGCCGCGGCCTCGCCCTTCGGCTCCGGCTTGGCGTCCACCCCGGACTCCTTGCGCTGCTGCGCGGTGATCGGAGCCGGAGCACTGGTCAGGGGATCGACGCCGCCGCCCGACTTCGGGAACGCGATGACCTCACGGATCGAGTCGACACCGGCCAGCAGGGCGGTGATGCGGTCCCAGCCGAACGCGATGCCGCCGTGCGGCGGGGCGCCGAACGCGAACGCGTCGAGCAGAAAGCCGAACTTCTCCTCGGCCTCCTCGTGGGAGATGCCCATCACCTTGAACACTCGCTCCTGAATGTCCTTGCGGTGGATACGGATACTGCCGCCACCGATCTCGTTGCCGTTGCAGACGATGTCGTAGGCGTACGCCAGCGCGGAACCCGGGTCGGTGTCGAACGTGTCGAAAGACTCCGGCTTGGGCGAGGTGAACGCGTGGTGCACCGCCGTCCAGGCGCTGTAGCCGAGCGCGACGTCGCCGCTCGCGGTGGCGTCCGCGGTCGGCTCGAACAGCGGTGCGTCGACGATCCACACGAACGCCCACGCGTCCGGGTCGATGAGGTTCTGCTTGCGGGCGATCTCGCCACGCGCGGCGCCGAGCAGCGCACGGGACGACTTGGTGGCGCCGGCGGCGAAGAAGATGCAGTCGCCCGGCTTCGCGCCGACGTGCGCGGCGAGCCCCTCGCGTTCGGCGTCGGTGAGGTTCTTGGCCACCGGTCCGCCGAGCGTGCCGTCCTCGCCGACGAGCACGTACGCCAGGCCCTTGGCCCCGCGCTGCTTCGCCCATTCCTGCCAGGCGTCGAGCTGCTTACGCGGCTGGCTCGCACCGCCGGGCATGACCACAGCGCCGACGTATTCCTGCTGGAAGACCCGGAACGTGGTGTCCTTGAAGAACTCGGCGCACTCCACCAGTTCGACACCGAAACGCAGGTCCGGCTTGTCGGAGCCGTAGCGTCGCATCGCCTCCGCGTAGGTCATCCGCGCGATCGGCGTCTTGATCTCGTGCCCGACCAGCTTCCACAGCGACGACAGCACCTCCTCGGCGAGGAGGATGACGTCGTCCTGGTTGACGAAGCTCATCTCGATGTCGAGCTGAGTGAACTCGGGCTGGCGGTCCGCGCGGAAGTCCTCGTCGCGGTAGCAGCGCGCGATCTGGTAGTAGCGCTCGATGCCACCGACCATGAGCAGCTGCTTGAACAGCTGCGGGCTCTGCGGCAACGCGTAGAAGCTGCCCGGCTGCAGTCGCGCGGGAACCAGGAAGTCGCGGGCGCCCTCCGGCGTCGACCGCGTCAACGTGGGTGTCTCGACCTCGACGAACTCGTGATGCGCGAGCACGGCGCGCGCCGCGGCGTTGACCTTGGACCGCAACCGGATGGCGTGACCGGGTCCCTCACGGCGCAGGTCCAGGTAGCGGTACTTCAGGCGCGCTTCCTCACCGGCCTGATCGTCCAGCTGGAACGGCAGCGGCGCGCTCTCGTTGAGGACCTCGAGATCGGTGACGTTGACCTCGATGGCTCCGGTGGGGATCTCGAAGTTCTGGTTGCCCTCGGGACGCACCTCGACCACACCGGTCACCTTGACGCAGTACTCCGCGCGCAGACGGTGAGCCTGCTCGGCGGCGGCGCCCTCCCGGAACACCACCTGGGAGACACCCGACGCGTCACGTAGATCGATGAAGATCACCCCGCCGTGATCACGACGCCTGGCAACCCAACCGGTGAGGGTTACGGTCTGCTGGGCCTGCTCGGCTCGCAATGAACCGGCGAGATGTGTGCGCAGCACGGGATTCCTTTCGAAACATGGGGCAAGCTACTTCGTTGGCTGAGATCCTACGGAGACACCGTGCGTGAGCGGAAACGCATACCCGCTTCACGTGCGAGGCTCGATCGGCACGCACCGGAAAACTCACGAGAAAGCGACGACACATGACCTTCAACGAGGGTGCCCGAATGGACTCCGGCCGGGTGTCGGTCGGGGGCGGGGGCGGCGGTGGTCTCGGCGGCAAGTTCGCGATGGGCGGCGGCGCCGGCGGTCTGATCGTGCTGGTCCTCGCACTGCTCCTCGGCGGCGATCCCGGCTCGCTGCTCGGCGGCCTCAGCGGCACCACCGATTCCGCCGGCCAGAATTCCGGCGCCGGCCTCGCCGGATGCGAGACCGGCGCGGACGCCAACCGCGACGTGAACTGCCGGGTGGTGTTCACCGCAGGCAGTCTCGACTCCGTGTGGCAGCAGGAACTCGCGCCACAGACCGGCACGGCGTACGTGCCGCCGGAGGTCGTGCTGTTCTCCGGTTCGGTCAACACCGGCTGCGGCAACGCCACCAGCGAGGTCGGACCGTTCTACTGCCCGGCGGACTCGACGGCGTACTTCGACACCAGCTTCTTCCAGCTCCTCGTCGACCGCTTCGGGTCCAGCGGCGGACCGCTGGCACAGGAGTACGTCGTGGCGCACGAGTTCGGCCATCACATCCAGAACCAGCTCGGCGACATCGGGCGGGCGCAGGCCGACCCGCGGGGCGCCGACTCGGCCGCGGTGCGAACCGAGTTGCAGGCCGACTGCTACGCGGGCGTGTGGGCCCACTACGCCGATACCCTCCCCGGCCCCGACGGTGGGCCGCCGTTCCTGAACCCCCTCACCGACACCGATATCGACGACGCCCTCTCCGCCGCCTCGTCGGTCGGTGACGACCGGATCCAGCAGTCCGCGGGCGCTCGGGTGAATCCGGAGGGCTGGACGCACGGCTCCTCGGAGCAGCGCCAGAAGTGGTTCGCCACCGGGTACCGGACGGGTCAGGTCCAGGCCTGCGACACCTATTCGGCACGCGATCTGAACACTCCGCCGGCGCTGCGCTGACCACTTGCATCACCGACAATTATATTTGTCTTGACAGAATTTACTGTCGGTGCGAGAGTTGACGCATGTTGGACGTAGCAGTGATCGATCAAGCGGGCGCCGCCGAGATCTCCCTGGACCCGGTCCGGGCACGGCTGCTGGCGGCGCTGGCCGAACCCGGTTCGGCGAGTTCCATCGCCGCGACGGTCGGATTGACGCGACAGAAGGCCAACTACCACCTGCGGGCGCTCGAGGAGCACGGCCTCGTCGAACTCGTCGAGGAACGCAAGAAGGGCAACGTCACCGAACGGGTCTTCCAGGCCACCGCGGCGTCGTACGTCATCTCCCCCGCTGCGTTCGCCGCCCTCGCCCCCGATCCCGACCGGTCGCCGGACCAACTGTCGGCCCGCTGGCTGGTGGCACTGGCCGCGCGCCTGGTGCGTGAGGTCGGCGAGCTGATCGCCGGTGCCACGGCGGCGCGTCAGCCGCTGGCCACCTACGCGATCGACAGCGACATCCGGTTCGCGTCCGCGGCCGACCGGTCCGCCTTCGCCGACGAACTCGGCGAGTCCGTGAAGCACCTGGTGGCCCGATACCACGACGAGAACGCCCCGAACGGCCGCAGACACCGACTCGTCGTCGCACTGCACCCCAGCCTGAAAACACCGTCCGAGCAAGCGAAGTCACCCGACAACCGCCACGAGGAGAGCTAGCCATGTCCGAGAACTTCGAGATTCGCCGCGAGGTCGTCCTGAACGCCACCCCGGAAGAGGTGTTCGCCGCCGTCACCAGCGGCACCGGCGGGTGGATGTTCCCCTCCGAACTCGATCCCGGCGTCGGCAGCGAGGGACCGGACGACCCGACCGTCGTCGCGTGGGAGCCGCCGCAGAAGTTCGCCGTGCGCCAGGAAGGTCCCGACGGCTGGTTCAACGCCCTCGAATACCTCATCGAGGCCCGCGACGGCGGAACCGCGGCGCTGCGCTACGTCCACAGCGGCATCTTCACCGACGACTGGGACGCGCAGTACGACGGCGCCGACAAGCACACCACGTTCTACCTTCACAGCCTCTGCCAGTACGTCCAGTACTTCGCAGGCCGGGCGGCCACCTACATCACGACCGGCGGCCCGGATACGTCCACCGGTCCCGGCGCAATGGCCACCCTCCGCGGCGCGCTCGGCCTGACCGACACCTCGACCACCGGCGACACCGTGTCCGTCGACGTCCCCGGTTTCGGCACCGTCGACGGCGTCGTCGACTACCTGACGCCGCATTTCATCGGCATCCGGACCGCCGATGCGCTGTACCGGTTCTACGGCCGGAACGCGTTCGGCGGGACGGTCGACGCGGCGCACCACCTGTTCGCCGCGGGTGCCGACCAGGAGAAGTCGCAGGACGCGTGGCAGTCCTGGCTGGACAACGTGTTCGCCTGAACCCGCGGCAACGACGCTCAGGACGCGGTGAACTCGCCCCGACCCGGAATGTTCGGGGTGCTGGTGGTGATCTCGATGCCGACCCGGCCCGGCCCCGGATCGAAGTACACGGCTGTCGGTGCGCCCGGACCGTCCCATCCGCTCAACGCCCACTGCTTCGTTCCGGAGGCGCCGGTGTCGAGGTTGCGCCAGTGCAGGGTTCCGTCGACCAGGCAGACCCGGGAGGTGCCCACGAAGTACGTCTTCAACAGAACGTAGTTCGGCCCGTGCGGCTCCGGGTAGTCGGACGACGCCTGGGCGTCGATCCGCCCTCCGCACACGCTGATGTCGCCAGGGCTCAGACCGTGGCCGATCGTGTAGGTGGGGGTCAGGGTCGCCGTATCCGCCGCGGCGGCGGCCGGTGCACCGAGCAGTGCGGCCGCGGCGAGCGAACCCACCACCGCCGATCGGACAACCAGATTTCCCACAGGCATGGCGCTCCTCGGTCGTTGTGCGTCGGGCGAACCCCTCTCCCCTTGTCTCCGGGAATGCGGGGAGCGTTACTCGTCCGCTTGGCTAGTGTCGACGCAGGAACATCGGTTGACTTCGAGGAGTTTCCATGTCGTTCACGGACGAAGAGATCGCCTACCTGCGGTCGCAGCCGATCGCCCGCGTCGCCACCGTGGGCGCAGACGGGCAACCCGACGTGGTTCCCCTCGCGTTCGAGTTCGACGGAACGGACTTCTGGGTGGGAGGTTCCGGACCGTCCGTCACCGGTACCCGCAAGTTCCGGAACATCCGGGCCGGGAACGACAAGGTGTCGCTGGTCGTCGACGACCTGGTGTCGTTCGAGCCGTTCGTCGCGCGATCCATCCGGGTCTACGGCACGGCCGATCAGCCGGTGGAGCGGGACGGAATGGTCGGTCCCGGTCTCTACGTGCGCATCGCACCGACCATCTCGTGGAGCTGGAACATGGCGGGAGAACCTGCCGGCGCCGAATGGTACGAGCCGAGGCGGACCGTTCACGTCAGAACAGAGTGAGCGCCGGTCCGGGACGACCGACACCGACCGGTTCACCGCGATCGGACTCGACGGCCTCGGTGCGCCCGGCCTCCCGATGGTTCGCCCCGCCGCCCAGACCGTACCGGTCGACGAGTGGGTCGACTCGCTGCTTCAGCCACGACTTGTATTCGGGCGGAACGTAGGCCGCCCGCCCGTACAACTGCCGGTATTGACGGACGAGCGCGGGATGCTCCGTCGACAGCCAGTTCATGAACCAGCCTTTGGTGCTGCCCCGCAGGTGCATCGGGAAGACGGTCACACCCGAGGCGCCGGCGTCGGCGATCGATTCGAGTAGACCGTCCAGATGCCGTACCGAATCGGTCAGGAAGGGAATGACGGGGGCCACCATCACATTGCAGGGCAGTCCGGCGTCGGTGATCGCCCGGATCAGATCGAGGCGCGCCTTCGGCGAGGGTGTGCCCGGCTCGATCGACTTCTGGAGGTCGGGATCGTGGATCGCCAGCGACACGCCGATGCTCACCGGCACTTGCTGGGCTGCGAGCGTCAGCAGCGGGAGGTCGCGCCGCAGCAACGTCCCCTTGGTGAGTATCGAGAACGGAGTGGCGGATTCGGCCAGCGCCCGAATGATGCCGGGCATCAGACGGTACCGGCCCTCCGCTCGCTGATAGGGATCGGTGTTGGTGCCGAGAGCGACGTGTTCCCGCTTCCAAGACCTACGCCCCAGTTCCTTGCGCAGCACCGCCGCGACGTTGGTCTTCACGACGATCTGACTGTCGAAATCGCGGCCCGCGTCGAGGTCGAGGTATTCGTGGGTGGGCCGTGCGAAGCAGTAGCGACACGAGTGTGAGCATCCGCGAAAAGCGTTGACAGTGAAGCGGAAAGGCAGTTGCGACTCCTCGGGCATCTTGTTCAGCGCGCTCTTGCAGAGCACCTCGTGGAAGGTGATGCCGTCGAACTCGGGCGTCTGCACGCTGCGCACGAGCCCGGCGCGCTCCAGCCCCGGCAATGCACCGTCGTCGGCGTCGACCGCTTGCCCATCCCACCTCATGGGTACATGCGAACATTTGTTCTAACCGGTGTCAAGACTTCGACCCGCGAGGAGACCGGACCGTCGAGTACGACCGCGCTGGTGAGCGCCGGATCGGCGCTTGCGACAATGTCGCTCATGTCGAACAGAAACAACGTCTCGTCCGGTTCCGAGTGGGAAGCCAAGATCGGCTATTCCCGAGCCGTGCGGATCGGTCAGCTCGTGTCCGTGTCAGGCACCACAGCCTCAGGCCCCGACGGTCCCGTCGGTGGAGACGATCTCGGAGAACAGACCCGGGAGGCACTGCGCCGAATCGAGGCAGCACTCACCGAGGCCGGCGCGAGCACGACCGATGTCATCCGCACCCGCATGTACCTCACCGACATGAGCCGGTGGGAAGAGGCCGGCATCGCTCACGGCGAGGTCTTCGGCGAAATCCGTCCCGCCACCACGATCCTGGAGGTCAGCGCGTTGATCGCCCCCGGCCTGCTCATCGAGATCGAGGCCGACGCCGTCATCCGCGACTGACCCACTCGGAGGCGGCCCCTCACCCAGCGCTCACGCCGCACGCAACAGCGTGATCAGCACCGTCTCGACTTCCGACCGGGCGGCACCATAGCGGGTCCGAGGACGAGGAGGTGGGGCCGCCCGGGGCTTCGCACCAGGCGGCCCCCGATGCTTTCGAGGAACACCGGCTTCCCCAAGGAAGTAACACCGAGGGCCGAGCACGGGCCACCATCAGCGAGCTCGGGTTTCGGGCAGTGCAGATCCCGTATCTCCCGAACGCGACGACTGGTGTGTGAGGTAGTCGCAAGGTGCGGTCTTCCGTCGCCGTGGCACGTGGGTCAGCTCAGGCCCATCCACTGCCGTTGCATTCGATCAGCGCGTACCGCGCCATTCGTCCAGAAATGGGCACGTACCAACCCGGCCGCATCACCGCTCGCGAAATGAGCGCGCATCTGTGGTGGCCCGAGGATCACGCATGGTGCGTGGCGATCGCCATCGACCTCATGACGACCTGCCTCTGTGCGTCAGCGGACTGCGTCGAGGCCGTCTCTCCGCCCCTGAACTTGAAGCACTCCCCGCCAACTCCCGATCAGAATGCCAACGGACACGTCAGACTCCTTGTAGGCGGTCAGTTCGCTCCGGTTGGGCGGACACGGTTTCTCCGGATCAGGGGACACGAGAATTCCGGGTCGGCGGCCGCGAAACAGCTGATTGACACGCTGGCGTAAATACCGGGCGGGGTTCCTTCGCCCGAGTTGGCTTGGTTTGCCGCGCAAACCAACCGACCGAAGGAACCCCATGACCAAGTGTGCCAGGGAAGTGATGGAGATCTTGGAAGCCTACGACCTGACTCAGTGTGCGCATTCGGCGGCGCAGCTGGTCGGGTGCGACGAGAAGACGGTGGCCCGGTATGTCGAGCTCCGCGACGCCGGCCGCGACCCGGCCGAGCGTGCGCGCCGCGCACGCTCGATCGACCCCTTCCTCGGGAAGATCGAGGAGCTGGTGGAGGCCTCACAGGGCCGGATCCGGGCGGACGTGGTGCACGACAAGCTCACCGCGATGGGCTTCGACGGCACCGACCGCACCACCCGCCGCGCGGTCGCCGAGCTCAAGGCGACCTACCGGGCCGGGCACCGCCGGAAGTATCGGCCCTGGATTCCGGAGCCGGGGATGTGGCTGCAGTTCGATTGGGGCGAAGGCCCGCGGGTCGGTGGCCGGCGAACCCAACTGTTCTGCGCATGGTTGTCGTGGTCGAGGTTTCGGGTCGTGGTGCCGGCGTGGGACCAGCAGCTCCCGACGCTGATCGCCTGCCTGGACACCACGCTGCGCCGAATCGGTCGGGCACCGACGTATCTGCTGACCGACAATCCCCGAACCGTCACGATGGACCGGATCGCCGGCGTCCCCGTCCGCCACCCCGACATCGTCTCCGCAGGAAGGCATTACGGCTGCGTCGTGCACACGTGCGAACCGTTCGACCCGGAATCGAAGGGCGGCGCCGAGCACACGGTCAAGATCGCGAAGGCCGATCTCGTCCCGACCGAGGCGAACCTGCTCGAGGAATACCCGAGTTTCGCCGAGCTCGTCGACGCATGTGAGCGGTGGTGCGAGAAGGTCAACGCCCGCCCGCACCGCGCCGTCGGGGCCGCCCCGGCCGAGCGGTTGGCCACCGAACTCGGCCGGCTGCACGTGCTGCCCGAGGATCCGCATCTGCTTGCCCTCGGTGAGGAGCGCCTCGTCGGCTTCGACCAGACCGTCAGCTGGGGCAACGTGCGGTACTCGACCCCGGACGGGCACCAAGGGACGAAGGTGTGGTGCCGGGTCACCGGCGACGAATTGGTGATCGTCGCCCGCACCGGAGGCGGTGTCGCGGAGATCGCCCGCCACCGACTGTCCACCCCGGGGAACCCAAGAATCGTCGCCGCGCACTATCCGCATCACCCCGACGACGGATCGGTGCTGCGCCTGCCCAAACCCCGCCCGCGCACCGCGGCCGAGATCGACTTCCTCGCCCTCGGCGAGGGCGCACACCGCTGGCTGACCGAGGCCGCCGCCGGAGGGGTCGTCCGGATCCGGTACAAGATGGCCAGGGCAGTCGAATTCGCCCACGTCCTCGACGCCGGACGGGTCGATCAGGCATTGGCCGTGGCCGCGGCGGCGGGCCGGTTCGGCGACGGGGATCTCGCCTCGATCCTCGACCACCTTGCCGCCGCCGCACAGCCCGGACCTGTGGTTGTGGCCGACGAAACCCACTCCACGCAACCCGGCACCGCCGGATGGGGCCGGGTGGGCGCATGAACAGCAATTCGGCGCCGCCCCTCCCGGACGAGCTGGCCAAGATCTGCACCCGCATGCGGCTGCCGTATCTGCGCAAGGCCGCCCCCGACGTGCTCGCGACCGCCCGGGCCCAACGCTGGGACCCGGCCGAGGTGGTGCGGGTGCTGCTGCAAGAGGAAGTCGTCGGCCGGGACGCCGCCACCCGGCGGATGCGCCGCAAGAACGCGAAATTCCCGACCGGCAAGACGTTCTCGTCGTGGCGCCCGGAGGAGTCCTCGATTCCCGAGGCCACCCAGAACGCGCTCACCACGCTCGAATGGGTGCATCGCCGGGAGAACCTGGCCGTGTCCGGAGCGTCCGGGACGGGGAAGAGTCATTTCGTCGAAGCGCTCGCGCACGCCGCGATCGAGGCCGACCTGCGGGTGCTGTGGTTCACCCTCGAAACCCTCACCCAGACGGTGAACAAGGCGAAGGCCGACGGGTCGGTCGCCCGCACGGTGGCGAAGGTCTGCTCCTGCGATCTCGTGGTGGTCGATGACATCGGCATGCTGCCCGCCGGGCAGGACGCCGCCGAGGCGTTCTACCGCATCGTCGACGCCGCATACGAGCGCCGCTCGGTCGCCGTGACGTCGAACATTCACCCGTCTGGATTCGACACGATCATGCCGAAGACCCTGGCCACCGCTACTGTCGATCGGCTCCTGCACCACGCCCACGTCATCGTGACCAAGGGCGATTCACACCGCCTCGCCGACGCCCTCGCCGGCAAGGGCGTGCACCCACTCGACTAACGACGCGGACCAACGGCACCGACCGCCACCGGTCTTCAACGACCACACATCCGGAATTTTGACGTCCACAGATCCGGAGATCTCATGTCCGCCCGCCCGGACTTCCTCGTGTCCGTTGACACAGAAGACAACGTGGGACAGCGACACCGTCAGCCCGGTGCCCGGAAGCCCATCATCGGGAGTCTGACCTCTGTCGTGGTCACACCGGTCCACCCGCATGTGGATCGACGACTGTCTGGGCGCGTCGTCGACAGACACCGGTGAGGAATGTGCAGTCGGTGTGCGGACTTTCGGTCGCCACGCAATGAGGTGTCAGCACGATGGATCCCGGCCCCGGCGCACCGGGTGACCGTTGTCGGTTCTGCGTCAACCCACCCGGTTGCGGCCCAGCATCCAGGTGTTGACAGTTTCGCCATCGCCGCCTCGGGTTCGGGGGAATCGCTCGGCGCCGTCCCGTTGGTCACCTCGTCGACACCGCCAATCATCGGCGGTGTCGGCCCCCGACCACCCCCGGACGAGTCGTTTCCGCCGAGTCGACCAGCACGGCGATCGCCGAGACTCGCCGTATCGAACGGCGTCGGTGAACTGCAACGCGTGGCGCATCGTGGCCGGATGCTGAATCTCGTCGTACCACGCGCCTAGGTATGACTAGGTGAATGTCGGTGTTCTCCGATCGTCTCGCCGACGACTCTGGAGAGAGAACCCGCCGCGCCGGCGGTGATGCGTGGCCGCCCATGCCGCCTGGACCGCGTACGCAGCGAAAGGACTCTCCATGCCCACTGACACCGCTGCCGCAGACGGACGGGACCCTTCGGACAACGCGCGGGCACCGCAACTGTCCGCCGCGGCAACACTCCTGGCCGAGCACTATGGCTGCAGCCGGGATGCCGCCTTTGATGCTCTCCTCGACATTGCCCGCCGCAACCACGCCAGCGTGGCCAACGCGGCCGAGCACGTCCTGTCCAGGCCATCGGCCGTTGACGGCCGGAGAGAGCAGCAGGAACCTCGCATTGCGGTCCCTCCGCAACGTGCGGCGCCCACGACGCCGGCGGTGTTCGAATGAACACGATGCCGCATCCTCCGCCCCTCGACGATTCCCCCACGCGCAGGGACAACGTCACACGCGATTCCGGTGACTGGCAGGCACGTGCCGCGTGCCGTGGTAACGATCTGGCAGTGTTCTTCTCACCCGACGCTGAACGCGGCCACGCCCGCAACCGGCGCGAAGCACAGGCCCGGCAGATTTGCCTGCCCTGCCCCGTGCTCGAACAGTGCCGCGATCACGCACTCGCGGTGGGTGAACCCTATGGTGTGTGGGGTGGCATGACGGAAACGGACCGACGAAGGCACACCAAGCGACTCCACCGCGGTGAGCGCCGACCACTCGGCTCCCAGCACCCCACCCGTGACCGACCGTCCCGCGAATACGACGCTCGGCATTGACTCTTCGGCCGTAGACCGTTCGGAGACCTGTGGGACGTCGCGGACGGCGATCTGCTATCCGTCTCCGGCGCGGACTACTCGACCTCCGGGTCGTTCGGACCCCACCGATTCCTGCTCGTCGATCCGGACACCGCCGGCACGCTGTACGTGACCGCCTACGCCGACGGCGCCGTGTATGCCGTCACCGGCGCACCGGGCGGTGCACCCGCCGCTGTGCTCACCTGACCGGCTACTGCCGAGGGGCCAGTGCGTCCATCCTCGATCTCCTCCGTCTGTTCTGGTACCCATCCCCACGGATCGAGGAGTCACCATGACCAACCCCAATGAGTTCGAAAACCCGTCGACGGATCGGACGGACGCAACCCCTCAGGCTGCGGCGCCCACGTGTTGCAGCACCGAACGACAAGCCACCTGCTGCGATCACAGTGAGAAGTCGACGTGCTGCGGTCCGGCGGCGACGGCGGGCGGCGGATGCGGCTGCCAGTAGCCGTTAGTTCGGCAACAACGGCGGTGCGGTGCGAGCGAAGATGGGCTCGCACCGCACCGCCGTCTGTATGTGATGGCGGTGCGATCGCTGTCAGCAGAGCCGATGCTCCGGTCTACCGGCCATCCGTGGGTGTGGCTCCGCAGGCGCAGGATCCGCTGCGAGGCTGGTAGTCGTGCACGTGACCGGTCCGGTCCTGGCTGATCTGACAGCAGGCGTGCAATTGGGACTGGAGGGCAGCGCGGCCGCGTTGGACCCGGGATTTCATCCCGGACACCGAGATCCCGGCCTCCCCGGCGGCCGCGGCGTGGGTTCGGGCGTCGAGGTCGACCATCTTCACCGCCGCGGCCTGCTCGGCGGGCAGCCTCGAGAGCATCGGTACCAGGCAGGAGGCGAGTTCCTTCTCCGCCGTCTCGTCGGCGTCCGGTTCGCCGTCGAGGGGGTTGTCGGGGACGGTATCGACCGCCAGCTCGCGGCGATGGGGCGCGGACCGGTAGTAGTCGGTGATCGCGTTGCGGGTGATCGCATACATCCAGCCGAGGAG
Organism: Rhodococcus sp. IEGM 1351; assembly: GCF_030056875.1. Classification (NCBI taxonomy): domain Bacteria; kingdom Bacillati; phylum Actinomycetota; class Actinomycetes; order Mycobacteriales; family Nocardiaceae; genus Rhodococcus; species Rhodococcus sp. IEGM 1351. The sequence continues at coordinate 120,392 of NZ_JASHKU010000014.1, forward strand.
GCGGTCCTGCTCGCGCAGGTTGTCCAGGCTCTTGGCCATCCGCAGGAACACGATCGACAGAATGTCGTCGGCGTCCTCGGGACGCGAGACCCGGCGGGCGATGAAGGCCCGCAAGTCGCTCGAGAAGCGGCGCCAGAGCTGGTCGAGATCCGCTGGTGTCGTCGCGGTGGTGGCCGTGTCCTCGTTCATGATCTGTGGTTCCTCTCCGTCTTACAGGATCCTCGCCCCGAGGCGCGGTGGCGACCCCTCGGGTCAGGGTCCTTCCAGAGGTTCGGACGACAGTGACCGCGATCGGACGCAGTGCGTCCGAATCCGAAGTTCCTCGTCTGTATGGGTGTCGATGTCGATTCCGGGTTCTCCGGTTCGACGTACCAGTAGAAGCGCGGTGAGGAGGTGAGAGCGATGCTGACCACACATCTGTTGTCGGGTCTGACCAGCGAAGAGGTCGATCTGATCGTGGCGGAGGAACTGCATCTGCTCGACGCCGCCGCATGAGCGCCGTCGACGCCCGCACCGGGCGCATCCGCTGACCACAGCGCTCTCCCAGCCTCTACCCCACTCCACCGGGGTAGGGGCCAGAAGAGTGCCCGGCTCCGGACCAGGAGGGCACACACCAAACCCGCCCTGCCCCTCCCGTTGCGGGATGGGCAGGGCGGGTTCGTCGTTCAGCGGGTGCGTGCCGACCGAACCAGGCGGGTCAGCACGGGCACGGCGGTCACCACCGCCCACAACCCGATCGCCGCGACCAGGGCTGCGGCGGTGTCGCCGGCGGTGGCGGTGCCGAGGACGTGGCCGCGTAGGGCGTCGGTGGCGTGCGCGACCGGATTCACCGTGGCCATGGCTTGCATCCAGCCGGGCATGGTCTCGATCGGCGCGAACGCACTCGAGACGAACATCAGCGGCATCATCACCATCATCCCGGCGAACTGGACGACGTCCGGGCGGCGGAGCCGGTCCCCGATCAGCCCGAACAGGGCGCTCATCGCCCCAGCCAGCACCACCAGCACGATGACCGCGGCGACGGCATCACCTGCAGTGCCGTGGAACTCGAAACCCAAAGCCACGGCGGCGATTCCGAGCAACGCAGCCCGGGCGAGGGTGAAGACGGCCTCGTTGATCGTGCGGGCCACCCCCGGCAACGCCGCCCGCATCGGCAGGGCAGCGAAGCGGTCGTGCACACCGTTGGTGTGATCGATCGCGGCGGAGACTCCGGCGTTGGTGCCGGCCATCACGGTGGAGACGGCGAGCATCGCCGGAGTGAGGAAGACGATGTAACTGACCCCGGCCGGAAAGCCGGGTCCGGCCGCGACGCTGCGGAACACCTGGCTGAACAGCACCAGCATCGCCATCGGCATGGTCAGCGAGAACATCAACAGCTGCGGAACACGCGAGCTGGTGCGCAGGTTCCGGACGGTGAGCGCGGCGAGCTGGTCCCCGATCGGGGACCGCTCGGCCGTGGTGCGAATGGTGGTCATTTGTGGGCTCCGGCGCTGTGGGCGAGGTGGGTGAAGACGTCGTCGAGGCTCGGGGAAGCTACGTCCAGGTCGGTGACCTCGATGCCGCGGTCGTGCAGGTCGGCGACCAGCGCGATCGCGGCGGGGGCGTCGTCGACGGTGACCGACGCCCGAACCCGGTTGTCGTCGACCCGGTCGGTGTCCGGGATGAACGGCAGCGCGGCGAGCTGATGGGCGGGAACGGTCGCGCTAACGACCTTGCCGCCGACGATCCGTTTCAGATCGGTCGGGGTGCCGCGGGCGGCGACCCGGCCCCGGCTGAGGACCACGATGTGGTCGGCGAGCCGGTCCGCTTCCTCGAGGTACTGGGTGGTGAGCACGACCGTGGTGCCCGCCTCGGTGAGCTCGTCCACGACGTCCCACAGCCCGGCGCGGGCGAGGGGGTCCAGGCCCGTGGTCGGCTCGTCCAGGAAAAGCACCGACGGGGATCCGACGAGACTGGCGGCCAGATCGATCCGGCGGCGCGAGCCCCCGGAGAGTTCCCCGACCCGCCGAGCCGCGTACTCGTCCAGACCGAGCCGGTCGATCAACGCGTCGGCCCGCGCTCGGGCGGTGCGCCGCAGCCCGGTCAGGCGGCCGATCAGCTCCAGATTCTCCCGGGCGGTGAGGAATTCGTCGAGCCCGGCGTATTGGCCGGTCACCCCGATCCGGCGACGGACCTCGGTAGCGTCGGCGACAACGTCCAGGCCCTCGATCTGCACGCGGCCGATGGTGGGACGCACCAGGGTGGTGAGGGTGCGGATCAGGGTGGTCTTGCCGGCACCGTTATGGCCGAGCACCCCGAGCGTGGTCCCGGCGGCGGCCACCAGGTCGACGCCGTCGAGAGCCCACGTTGTGCCGTAGGCGACGTGCACATCTTCGATCACGACGGCCGGGGCGCTCATCGCACACCCCCGAACCGGTAAGGGGCGGGGCGGGTAATCGGGTGGGTGGTCATCGGAAGTTCCTCTCGGAAGGTGTGCTCCCACCCGGTGGTGAGTGAGAGTCCGCTTCTTCAGACGAACCAACTTCGAGTTGGACGCACCTGCCACAGAACTAGGCGCCGGTATTGCGGGATGCCCGGTGAGCGGCCGGAGACGGGACGGAGCCCCGTTCGATCAGCCGCGGCACCGGGCGCGGTCAGGCAGGCACCCCGGCGCCACCGCAGACGCCGGTCTCGGGCAACGTGAGTTCGACGCGGGCGGCGGCGTCGTGGTCGCCGGCCAGGGCGGCGGCGATGCTGCGGACCTGCTCGTACCCGGTCATCGCCAGGAACGTCGGGGCGCGGCCGTAGCTTTTCATCCCGACCAGGAACACATTCGGCTCCGGATGGGACAGTTCGGCGACCCCGTGCGGGTAGACGGTGCCGCAGGAGTGCACGTTCGGGTCGATCAGCGGCGCCAACTCGACCGGGGCCTGCAGCACCGGATCCAGGCCGAGGCGGATTTCCGAGAGCCAGGACAGGTCGGGCCGGAATCCGGTGAGCACCACCACCTGATCGACGTCCTCGATGCGGGCGCCGGTGTCGGAGATCAACGCCACCCGGCCGCTGTCGCCGTCGGGTTCGATGGTGGCGGTGCGGAACCCGGGAACCACCGTCAGCAGTCCTTCGTCGACCGCCCGCTTGGCGCGTAGGCCGAGGGCGCCGCGGGCGGGCAGCTCGTCGTCGTCGCCGCCGCCGAAGGTGGAGCCGACGTCGCCGCGGCGCAGCACCCAGCTGATCCGGGTGCCCGGGGCCTGCTGCTCCAGATCGGCCAGCGCCACGATCGCGGTGAGCGCGGAGTGGCCGCTGCCGGCGATCACGATGTGCTTGCTCGCGTACCGGTCCCGCACGTCGGGGTCGTCGACGTCCGGGACCCGGTACTCGATGACCTCGGTGGCGGCGCGCTCGCCGAGCGCGGGCAGGCCTTCACCACCGAGCGGATTGGGGGTGCCCCATGTGCCGGAAGCGTCGATGACAGCCTGCGCGAGGACGCGGTCCTCGGTGCCGTCGGCGCGACGGATGTGCACGGACAGGGGTTCGGTGTCGCGGCCGGCGTCGACGACCCGGTCCCGGCCGCGGCGGGCCACGCCGATCACCTCGGTGCCCAGCTGCACGATGTCGCCGAGGGCGGCGGCGAGGGGTTGCACATAGTTGTCGGTCCAGTCCTGGCCGGTCGGGTACGCGTCGTCGTCAGGGGCGGTCCAGTCGGTGGTGTCGAGCAGGCGGCGGGCGGCCGGGTCGATCAGCTCAGCCCAACTGGAGAACAGCCGCACGTGGTTCCACTCGGAGATCGCCGCACCGGCCGCGAGACCGCGTTCGAAGACCAGCGGGGTCAGGCCGCGCTCACACAGCTGCGCCGCGGCAGCGAGGCCGATCGGTCCGCCGCCGACGACGACTACGGGCAAGGTGCTCATCTCGATCATCCTTCCATCGATGTTCATCGATCCTCTGACCCCAGAGAGTATCGATTCGTGTCGATGAAGGCAACCATCGATCAATATCGATATAGTGAGGTATGACTTCCCTGGACATACCGGCCGTCCACACCTCCGGCGCCGATCAGGTGGATGCGTTGGCGCCGGAGGACGCGCTGACCTACGCCGGGTGGTTCGCCTGTCTGGCCGATCCCACCCGGGTGCGGCTGCTGCATCAGGTCGCCTCCCGCCCGGCCGGGATCACCGTTGGCGCGCTGGCCGAGGCACTGGGCATCGGCCAGCCCACCGTCTCGCACCACGTGCGCAGGCTCGCCGATGTCGGGTTCGTGTCTGTCCACAAGAACGGCACCAGCACTGTGGTCAGGGTCAACCCGTCCTGCTGCACCGGTCTGCCGCACGCCGCCGACGCAGTGATGGGGGTGCTGACCGCGCGCCCCTGCTGCCCGGACGACCTGCCCCAAGACGTCACGGTTCGCCCGATGCGCAACGAGGATTGGCAGCCGGTGCGCCGGATCTACGGCGAGGGCATCGCCACCCGCAACGCCACCTTCACCACCGAAGTCCCCGCCCGGGAAACCCTGGACGCGCAATGGCTTCCCGGGCATCGGTGGGTCGCCGAGATCGACGACGTCGTGGTCGGCTGGGCCGCCCTGTCCCCGACGTCCGGGCGGGCCTGCTACGCCGGGGTGGCCGAGAACTCGATCTACGTCGCCGACGGGATGCGCGGGCGCGGTGTCGGCAAAGTCCTGCTGCGCACCCAGGTGATCGCCGCCGACGAGGCCGGGCTGTGGACCTTGCAGACCTCGATCTTCCCGGAGAACCGTGCCAGCATCGCCCTGCACCACTCCGCCGGATTCCGGACCCTCGGTGTCCGCGAACGCATCGCCCAACTCGACGGCATCTGGCGCGACACCGTCGTCCTCGAACGCCGCTCCCCCGTCGCCGGATAGCCCTCCGAATCAGTTGGGGAGCATCATGTCCGAGCAGCCACCTGTCGATCGTGCCGCGATCGCCGCGGACCTCGAGCGCGCCCGCAGCGTGCTGCACGAGTTGCTCGACGCCGCGAGTTCCGTCGAGCTCTCGCGGCGTTCGTCCGGTACCCGGTGGACCAACGAGCAGCTGCTGTTCCACATGGTCTTCGGCTACATGGTGGTTCGCCGGCTGCTCCTGCTGATCCGGATGTTCTCCTGGTTGCCTGAGGGGGCGAGCCGACGGTTCGCGCATGCGCTCGATGCCGCCACCCCAGTCTTCGACGAGGTCAACTATCGAGGCTCCGCCCTGGCGGCGCGCGTCTACAACCGACGCCGGATGGGCCGCCACTTCGACCGCCTCATTGCGTCGCTGCAACGTTCCTTGGCCCGGGAGACGGACGCGAACCTGCACCGTGGCATGTACTTTCCAGTCCGCTGGGATCCGTTCTTCGACGACTACATGACCGCCGAACAGCTCTACCGCTACCCTGGCCTGCACTTCGACTTCCACCGCCACCAGCTCACCCTCGACTGAATGAGTGTCGAGGTGACACCGCTGAGGACCGGGGCATGTTCGGGATCGTTCCCGACATCACTTACCGTCGGCCCAGCCGGCGCGGGGGTCGAATCCTCCTGTTTCCTCTGCCCGGGCGTACGCCCGCAGCGCCTCAGCGGCTTCGTGGCCGAGATCGGGCGGGACCGCGACCTCCACGGTGACCAGCAGATCGCCCGCCGCGTCGCCGCGGTGGGGCACCCCGCGTCCGCGCAGTCGGAACGTTCTCCCGGACTGGGTGCCTGGCGGGATCTTCACACTGACCTGACCTTCGAGGGTGGGCACGGACAGCATTGTCCCCAAGGCTAGTTCGGCGAACGACACGGGAACGGTGACGGTGAGGTCATTGCCGCTGCGGGCGAACACCGGGTCCGGGTCCACGCGCACGGTGACGTACAGGTCCCCCGACGGCGCCCCGCCGAGACCAGGTTCGCCCTGCGCCGGTAGCCGGATGCGTTGCCAGTCGCTCACCCCGGGCGGAACATGGACGGAGACGGTGCGGGTGCGGTCCCCGATCCCGGCGCCCTGGCAGTCCGGGCACGGGGCGTCGACGATCGATCCCGTGCCCCGGGTTCCCGGTCGTGTGCCGGAGCCGTGACAGCTGGTGCACACCATCGGCCCACTCACCCGCAGCGGCAACACCATCCCGGCGACCGCCTCCCGGAACGACAGCCGGGTCTCGGTCTCGACGTCACTGCCCCGCCTCGGCCGGGCCGACGCAGTTCGGGTTCCGGCGCGCCGGAACAGATCCCCGAGCACGTCACCGACCCCGCCCAGAGGATCGCCCACGATGAAGGGTGAACCGCTCCCGAACAGGTCCCCGAAGTCGAAGCCGCCCGACCCGGCGCGCGGAGGAAAACCCGTCCCGGTGAACGCCCCGGACCGGTACAGCCTGCGCATGCGGTCGTATTCCTTGCGTTTGGCGGGGTACGAGAGCACCGCATGCGCCTCGCTGACCTTCTTGAATCGTTCCTCCACCTCGGTGTTGTCCGGGTTGGCGTCCGGATGCAGCTCCCGCGCCAGCTTGCGGTACGCCTTCTTGATCTCTTCGGCCGACGCCGTCGAAGGGACACCCAGGGCGGCGTAGAAGTCACGGTCGAACCATTCCTGCTGCGACACTTGGCATCCTCCTTCCTTCGCGGGGCCGCTGCGCGAGAGCGCCGTGCGCTCCGAGACCGGCGCCGTCAGGCTGTCGGTCGGCGTCTCAGGAATCGCCGGCCGGTGCCGTGCCCGTGACATTTCCCGGCGGGGCCACCCCCTCGACGACGGAGACCGTCGCGGTCCGCAGCACCTTGTGGTCACCGAATGTGTAGCCGCGGCGCAGCACCCGGTCTACAACGGGATCACCCCCGGTGCCTTCGTGCTGGACCGCTTCGTGCAGGGTGGGATCGAAGCGCTCGCCCTCTTCGCCGAATGCGGCCACTCCCAGGCCGCTCAGGATTGCACCGAGCTTGGCCGCGATCGCACGCAGTGGTTCGTTTTCGAGGTCGCCGTGCTCGCGGGCGCGGTCGAGGTCGTCGAGGATCCCGAGAAATTTCGCCGCCACCGACGCCGTCGCGGCCTCGACGGCCGCGTGCCGGTCGCGTTCGATCCGGCGTCGGTAGTTGGTGTACTCGGCTTGCACCCGCTGCAGATCGGCGGTCAACTCCGTCACTCGATCAGGGTCTTCGCCCGCGGTTCGATCGGTCCGGTCACCAGGGTGCATCTCGGCGTCCGGCGTGGTCGGGTCGGGTTCCCGTTGTGGGGTCGGGGTGACAGGCTCGCTCGGGGTGTGCCCACGTACCCGGCCGGTCTCCGGATCGACGCGGCGTTTGTCGGTGATCGAGATCGGTTCCCGCGGCGGCTTGTCGCCGTTGCGGCGCTCGCTCCCACTCATCGGGTGTCCTCCCGTCCAGGTTCGTCCACCACCTCAGCGTCGAAGACTTCATCGGTGCCTTCAGAGGACCCGTTCCCCCCGCCGGGAGCGGCCGAGTCCTTCGCCTGCGCGTCGTAGATCGCCTGACCCAGGGCTTGCGAGTCGGTGGCCAGTTTTTCGATGGCCGTTTTGATCGCCGCGACATCGCTGCCTTTCAACTTCTCCTGGGCATTCGCAATCGACGACTCGACCTTCTCCTTGACGTCGGCGGGTACCTTGTCCTCGTTGTCCTTGATGAACTTCTCGGTCTGGTACACCAGCGACTCGGCCTGGTTGCGGACCTCCGCTTCCTCCCTGCGCTGGGCGTCCTCCGCGGCGTGCGCCTCGGCGTCCTTGATCATCCGGTCGATCTCCTCCTTGGACAGGCCCGAGCCCTCCTGGATCTTGATCGTGTTCTCCTTACCGGTGCCCTTGTCCTTCGCGGTCACGTGCACGATGCCGTTGGCGTCGATGTCGAAGGTGACCTCGATCTGCGGCACCCCACGGGGGGCCGGCGGAATCCCCGCGAGCTCGAACGAGCCGAGCAGCTTGTTGTGCGAGGCGATTTCGCGCTCACCCTGGAACACCTGGATCTGCACCGAGGGCTGGTTGTCGTCAGCGGTGGTGAAGGTCTCCGAACGCTTGGTCGGGATGGTGGTGTTGCGCTCGATGAGCTTGGTCATCACGCCACCCTTGGTCTCGATGCCGAGGGACAGCGGGGTGACGTCGAGGAGCAGCACGTCCTTGACCTCGCCCTTGAGAACACCGGCCTGCAGGGCAGCGCCGACGGCGACGACCTCGTCCGGGTTGACACCCTTGTTCGGTTCCTTTCCGCCGGTAAGCTCGCGCACCAGATTCGTCACGGCGGGCATACGGGTGGAACCACCGACGAGCACGACCTGGTCGATGTCCTTGACGGCGATCTTCGCGTCCTTGATCACCGATTGGAACGGGGCCCGGGTGCGGTCGAGGAGATCGGACGTGATCTTCTCGAACTCGCTGCGCGACAGCTGCTCGTCTAGGAACAGCGGGTTCTTGTCCGCGTCGACGGTGATGTAGGGCAGGTTGATCGACGTGCTCTGCGAGGAGGACAGTTCGATCTTGGCCTTCTCCGCGGCCTCACGGAGACGCTGCAGGGCCATCTTGTCCTTGGTCAGATCGATGCCGTTCTGAGCCTTGAACTTGTCGACGAGCCACTTCACGATCCGGTCGTCCCAGTCGTCACCACCGAGGTGGTTGTCACCGGAGGTGGCCCGGACTTCGACGACGCCCTCACCGATTTCGAGCAGCGAGACGTCGAAGGTGCCGCCACCGAGGTCGAAGACCAGGATGGTCTGTTCCTTGTCGCCCTTGTCCAGGCCGTAGGCCAGTGCGGCCGCGGTGGGCTCGTTGACGATCCGCAGGACGTTGAGACCGGCGATCTGGCCGGCTTCCTTCGTGGCCTGACGCTGGGCGTCCTCGAAGTACGCGGGGACGGTGATCACCGCGTCGGTGATGTCCTCACCCAGATACGATTCCGCGTCCCTCTTCAGTTTCATCAGCACCCGGGCACTGATCTCCTGCGCGCTGTATTTCTTGTCGTCGATCGCCACATGCCAGTCGGTGCCGATCTCCCGTTTCACCGAGCGCACCGTCCGGTCCACGTTCGTGACTGCCTGGTTCTTGGCGGGCTGGCCGACCAGCACCTCACCGTTCTTCGCGAATGCCACCACCGACGGGGTCGTGCGCGCACCCTCCGAGTTGGCGACCACCTTCGGGTCGCCGCCCTCGAGTACGCACACCACCGAGTTCGTGGTCCCCAAATCGATACCCACCGCGCGAGCCATGACCGCCTCCAGCACCACACCGGGTGGGTGTGGTGCTTCCGCCGATCGTTCGGCATCACACCCACCGAACTTGAGTGTTATCGACTCAATTTTCTCCCCGGGAGAGATCGAGGTCAAGGCGAAGAATTGAGCGTAGAACGCTCAACATTGTGCGTGTTGCTCGGCGTCACAGCACCACCATCTCGATCTCCTCGACGAACTAGCCACCGGAGACCGCGCCGCCGCTCGCGCCCGGCAACGCCGACGTCTATCGGCCGCGCAGCCCGAACGGGTTTCCGTCGGCATCGGCGAGCACGCAAATCCGTGTCTCGGGTGCGACGTGACGCGGAGCGGTGCGCTCGGTTGCGCCGGCGGCAAGCAGAGTTTCGCGTGTCGCGTCGAGATCCTCGACGTCGGCGAAGGCAACCGGGCCGGCGGTCTCGTCACCTGGATTCAGGGCGACCTCGAAGCCGTCCACGTTGTACCCGACGTAGTAGGACTCGTCGGTGTGAGGTGCGCCGAGCAGCGCGGTGTAGACCGCCTTGGCGGCGTTCAGGTCGGACACGGGGATCACCAGGCTGCGGATCGTGGGGCTCATGTTCGTCTCCTCGGGCTACGGCGGTCATCGGCGACCGCCTCGTCGGCGATGGCAGCAACCACGCTTTGTGCGCGCGAGGGCGGGCTCTTCTCGATTCCTGACCGTTCTGTCGGTGTGTGTCCGCCATAGCGTATCGACGCACGCAGGTTCCGGTGACGTTTCGGCCGGCCGTTTCGGCGTGGTCGCTGATCCGCCCTCCCCTAGCGGTGGCGGATCGCCCACCGCTTCACCGCCTTTGATGCTCTGACCCCGGAACCCGTTGGGGAACGCGCTATCGGTGTTACCTTGAGCCCTGTGTGTGGCGGTCGGCAATCCTCGCGGCGGCGCACGGCGCTGCTCACCGTGCTGGCGGTGATCGCCGCCGAGCGGATGGTCGTGCGGATTGGTCACAACAATGCGGCGGGCGATGTGCTCGAGACCCTCCCAGATCTCGTCGGGACGCTCGCGCGGCGCCGCACCCCGGGGCGCGGTGCCGTCGGCACACGGCTGTCCCTGCCGGGCCGCGCCCGGGCACCGTCATCGACCTCGGCCGAGTCGCCCATGTCCGTGCGGAACAGCACCTGTGTGCTGCGGGTGTGACCGACCGGCACCGGCTACCGTCCCATCATCGGATCTGACGCCACAGCCACCCTCTCGTGACCGCCACGGGTACGCGCGCCACACCTCTCCCCGACCGTGCCGCGCGGCCCGATTATCGTTCCAGCACCGGTAGATTCGTTCCGGTGCACCCCGTCGGAATGAGGTGCCGTAATTGCATTCCAGGACCGTTCTCAAACTCGCCGGCGCCACCGTGGCCGCGGGGGTAATGCTGGCCGGGGTGATGTTCCCGGTAGCCGCCGGGCTGGGGTACGCATCCAACCGTGCCGCCGACAGCGTCGGTAATTCCTCGGCCGAACTGGCCGACGGAGTGGTGCCGGCGGTGACGACGATGACCGACATCACCGGGAACCCGATCGCCTGGCTGTACGACCAGCGCCGATTCGAGGTTCCCAGCGACCAGATCTCCAACGAGATGAAACTGGCGATTCTCTCCATCGAGGACAGACGGTTCGGCGAACATCAGGGGGTGGACTGGCAGGGCACGATGCGGGCGTTCTTCACCAACACCACCAGCGGTCAGATCGAACAGGGTGCCTCTACCATCAATCAGCAGTACGTGAAGAACTACCTGCTGCACGTGGTTGCCAAGACCGACGCCGAACGCCGTGCCGCGATCGAGACCACGCCGGTCCGCAAGATCCGGGAGATCCGGATGGCGATGACCCTCGATCAGGAACTCTCCAAAGAGGAAATTCTCACCCGGTATCTGAACCTGGTGCCGTTCGGCAACGGTTCCTTCGGGGTGCAGGACGCCGCCCGCACGTACTTCGGCATCGACGCCAAGGACCTGAACCTGGCGCAGTCGGCGATGCTCGCGGGTATGGTGCAGTCCAGCTCCGCGCTCAACCCCTACACCAACCCCGAGGGGGTGTTCGAGCGCCGCAATGTCGTTCTCGACACCCTGGTCGTGAATGTTCCGGATCGGGCCGCCGAGATCCGCGCCCTGAAGGAAACGCCGCTCGGGGTGCTCCCGAAACCGAACAACCTGCCCCGCGGATGCATCGCCGCCGGCGACCGCGGGTTCTTCTGCGACTATGCGTTGCAGTACCTCCAGACCGCCGGGCTGTCCCGGGAGCAACTCGAAAAGGGCGGCTACCTGATCCGCACCACCCTCGATCCGGCCGTGCAGGGTTCGGTGAAGGCGGCGGTGTCGACCTACGCCGACCCGAAACTCCCGGACATCGCGAGCGTGATGAACGTCGTGCAGCCCGGGCAGGACCAACACCGGGTCCTGGCCATGGCGGGCAGCCGCAACTACGGCCTGGACGCAGCCGCCGCGGAGACGGTCCAGGAGTTGCCCTATTCACTGTCTGGGCACGGTGCCGGATCGGTGTTCAAGGTCTTCACCACCGCAGCAGCCATGGAGAAGGGTTTGCGGCTCAACGCGATCCTCGACGTGCCCGGGCGGTTCGACGCCCGCGGGATGGGCGACGGCGGTGCCCCCGGGTGCCCTGCGGCGACCTATTGCGTGCAGAACGCCGCCCCGTATCCGCGGGCGCTGTCGGTCACCGACGCCCTCGCCCAGTCCCCGAACACCGCGTTCGTGAAACTTCTCCAGGCCACCGGCGTGGATGCGACGGTGGACATGGCGGTGCGCCTCGGCATGCGGTCGTACACCGAACCGGGAACCTCCGGGTTCGGGGACCAGAGCCTGGCCGACATGCAGAAGGACCAGAATCTGGGGTCGTTCACCCTGGGCCCGGTGTGGATCAATCCGCTCGAATTGTCGAATGTCGCCGCGACCCTGGCCTCACACGGCAAGTGGTGCCCACCGACCCCGATCGACTCCATCGTCGACCGCGAGGGCAGGCCGGTCCCCCTCACCCAGCAAGCCTGCGAGCAGGTCATCGATCCCGGCCTGGCCGACACCCTGTCCAACGGGCTCAGCAAGGACGACCTGCCCGGTGGCACGGCGTCGGCCGCGGCCGCGGCCGCCGGGTGGAAGCTGCCGATGTCCGGCAAGACCGGGACCACCGAATCGCACATGTCGTCGGCATTCATCGGATACACCAACAACCTGGCCGGCAGCGTCTACGTATTCGGGGACTCACCGACCCCTGGACAGATTTGCACCAGCCCGCTGCGCTCGTGTGGGGACGGCAACCTGTTCGGCGGCACCGAGCCGGCCCGCACCTGGTTCACGGCGATGATGCCGATCGCGAACAACTTCGGCCCCACCACCCTGCCTCCGATCGACCCGCGCTTCGCTCGCTGACTGGAGGGCCGGTGGGTGGTCCTCCAGCGTGCAGACAGGAGAACATCTGACGGCGAGCTGGATCTCACCTGTCTCCTTGTAACGCGGGCGGGAGCCCGCGCGGTAACACAAGTGCCTCACCGGCCGCGTCAGTCGTGTTTCGCGCCGGTGGGGCCTCTCTCCCGGGGGGTGGAGACGCGGATCTCGACGTCGGCCGGCAAACCCAACGCGCACATCGACTTCCAGCAGTGCGGGTGCGCTCGGTCAGGCGTTTTCCTTGCGGAAGGTACGGGTTCCCCACCACACCGCGACGACGAACAACACCACCGCCCACGCGGTTCCCCACACAATCGCGGAGTTCGCGAAGTCACCGAAGAACGAATCCCGCACGGCGTCGACGACATGGCGGATCGGCATGAAATCGCTGGCCGTCTGCAACCAGGCAGGACCGATCGTCATCGGCAACAAAATTCCGGACAATAGCAACACCGGCATCATCACCATGTTGATCACCGGAGCCATCACGTCTTCGCTCTTGGTGGTCAAGGCGAATGCATTCGACGCCGCCGCACAGGCCCCGCCGAGCAGCAACGTCAGCAGCACCCCGAACACGATGCCCCGCAACGACGCCTCCATACCCATCACGAAGCCGAGCAACACCAAGATGATCGCCTGCACGAACAACTGGAGCAGGTCCCGACCCAGTCGCCCGACCAGTAACGCGGTGCGACTGGCCGGAGTCACCCGCTCCGCCTCGATAACGCCCTCCCGCCACTCCCCGATCAGGCTGAATCCGGCGAAGAATGCACCGAAGATCCCCAACTGCACCAACATGCCCGGCACGAAGAACGTGTACGCGTTGTCCACCCCGAACTGACCCACCAGCGGAGTCAGCAACGGCCCGAACAACAATAGGTACATGACCGGCTGCAACAGGCCGATGATCACCCAGGCGGGGTTGCGCAGATTCATCCGCAGCTGGCGGCGGAAGACGATGAAACTCTCACGGGCGAACGTCATTGGCCTGCTCCTGGAGTGGTCAGCGCGGGGGCGGGGGTGGACTCGGATTCAGGGTCCCCGGTGGCGGTATCGGAGGCGGCGGTGTCGGCGTCGCGCAGGGACCGTCCGGTCAACGTCAAGAACACGTCGTCGAGGGTCGGCCGGTGCACCTCGATCGAGGCCAGGGTCACGTCGGTGCGGTCGAGGTCGCGCAGCAGTCCCGGGATCGCGCGCCCGGCACGCTGGACCCGACCACGGACATGATGGCCGTCCACCTCCACACCGGCCAGACCGTGCCGCGGTGCCTCGGCGATCGTGCCCAGCTTGTCTCTCACCAGCGGCACCATGTCGAGGTCGGCGATTTCGAGGTCGACGAGATCGCCGGCGACCTGCGCCTTGAGGTTCTCCGCCGTGTCCGAGGCGACGATTCGACCACGGTCGATGATGATGATGCGGTCGCTGAGGGTGTCGGCCTCGTCCAGGTAATGGGTGGTGAGGAAGACCGTCGCACCACGGCGGGTCCGCAGCTCGGAAATGTGCTCCCACAGGTTCGCCCGCGCCTGAGGATCGAGGCCCGTCGTCGGCTCGTCGAGGAACATCAGGCTCGGCTCGTGAATCAGGCCCATGACGATGTCGAGTCGGCGTTTCTGCCCACCCGACATCGTCTTCGGCATCCGTTCCCACAGCCCGTCCAGCTGCAATTGCGAAAACAATTCTCTGCCGCGGGTTTCGACGTCCCGTCGGGAGCGGCCGTAGAGCATGCCGTGATCCATCACCTCCTCCCCCGCCCGGGCGCCGCTGAAGACCCCACCGCTCTGCGAGACGTAGCCGATGCTCCGCCGCACCTGCGTGGATTCGCGGACCACGTCGTATCCGGCGACTGTGGCCTCGCCTGCGGTCGGCCGCAGCAGGGTGGTCAGCATCCGCAACGTCGTGGTCTTCCCCGCCCCGTTGGGGCCGAGGAACCCGACGACCTCGCCCTCGGCGACATCGAGATCCACCCCGTCGACGGCGCGAACCTCCGATTTCTCCCGTCCATGGCGGGTGTGGAAGGTTTGGACGAGCCCACGTGCACGAATCACGACAAGCACTCTCCTCGAGGTCGGTCAGGCCAGTATTCAAAGATGATGGGTCGGGGCACAACCCGTTTTCGTTCTCTGCGTGATACAGACTCCTTCCGCACACAGAACTAAGTGGTGCGGTCCCCGACGGAGTCGCCGGTGTGTGAGGGTCCGAGGGCAGCAGGCAAGAGAAGCGCTCCGACAGACGTTCCGTCATCGAAGCACCGGGCGGGTTACGACAAGGACGACCCACCATCGACGGGCGGTGACCCCGTCGGCACCACGATCGAGATCGGCGGCGGCGGCGCGTTGCAGTGGGGCAACGGCGAGTACGGCGTGGTGCTGGCCCACGGTGCCGTCTTCGACGCCGCCAGCTGGGAGGATCAGGCCACAGCGATCACCGACCAGGGTGCCACTGGCGTCGCCGTCGAGGACATCGCGCCGGGAGTCGATCGCGGCCGCCGTCGCAAAGCTCCACGACGACGGGCATGCCGACGTCGCACTGGTGGGCGGAAGTGCGGGCGCCGATGCGATCCTGCAACTTGCCTCCCAGCAGCCCGACCTCCCTGATCAGCTGGTACTGCTCTCACCCAACCGGGTCGTCGACGGCCTCGGCGGGGAGCCCAAGCTGTTCATCGCCAGCGAGGACGAGCCCGTCGCCCACGTGTCGCAGCAGCTCGCCGACAGCTCACCAGGCGTCGACAACGAGATGATCCTTCTGCCGGGCTCCGCCCACGCGCAGAACATCTTCGACGGCGAGAGCGGTGACGCGGCACTACAAGCGATCCTCGAGCGGCTGGCCAACTGAGGACCTCGGCCAGGCAACCGCCCCCGCTCGACCTCGATCAGCGTTCGACCGCGCCGGAGAAAGCCGAGTAGACGTGAAACCCAAGACAGTCGTCGTCTCACTTCCCATCGTCGATCTGGACCGATCGCTCCGCTTCTACCGGGACGGGCTCGGGTTGTCCCCGACCGGCCTCGACGAAGCCATCCTTGCGTTCGAGCTGCGCGACTCGGCTGCGTTCGGGCGTGCTCGCCGAGCGGAACCCGGGGCCCGATCACGGCAAACGGCGTGCGGTGACTGCGCCGTGAGGCCTGTGACCGCTCCCCGTTCGTGTATGTGTCTCGATCACCTCGAAGCCGGCCGTGGCCAACTTCTGGCTGAGTTCCGCTACCGGCCAACGATAGGCAGCGGTGACGGCATGGTCGAAAGTCCCTACGGTTGCTCCTTCGAAGAAGCCCACCAACAACCCTCCGCCCGGCCGTATCACGCGTGCGAACTCGGCGAGCGGAGTCTGGATGTCCTGCGGACTGTGGTGAATGAGCGAGTACCAGGAAAGCACACCACCCAGTGATTCCGTCTCGGCGTCCATTGCCTCGAAGCCGCCGACTTCGAACGGGAGGTCTGGATACTGCGTACGAGCTCGTTCGACGAACTCAGGAACCAGATCGATCCCGCTCGCAGCAAGTCCGCACGCCGCCAAGAAGTCTGTCCACTGCCCCGGCCCACAGCCGGCGTCGAGCACGGGACCAGTCAGGGTGGCGGCCCAGCTGCTCACCAGGGCCCGATCCGATGGGTGTGTCGAAGTCACGGAGCCAAAGAGGTCCACGTACTCCTGAGATCTGGCCGAGTATGACTCTCGGACGGTGTCGCCTGTTCGGGCGCTCGTGTTCGCCATGCCGTCAATGATCGTCGATGGCGTGCCCCAGATGCCGAACGCTGCCGGCACGTCCCGACAGCCGGCCCTCGAGCGGAACTCTCTGAGCTGGTGGCACGGGAAACTCTGCTACCCCACGGCCGATGAATTCCGCGTCGCCGCGCAGTCTGTATGTAATGAATGCTCCTTCCGCTCCAGCGGGAGGCTCGAGTTGAGGTGACAAGGAGCGTGCACACCGTGGACCCAGAGAACGTGAGCGCCACGCTGACTGTGGCCGTGCCCGCCGCCACGGTGTTCGCGGTGCTCGCCGACCCGACGACCCATTCTGCGATCGACGGCACCGGCTGGGTGCAGGAAGCCGCCGACCAGGCGCCGCTGACCGAGGTGGGGCAGATCTTCCGGATGGACATGTATCACCCCAACCACCCGAACGGCGACTACCAGGTGGCCAACCAGGTCCAGGTGCTCGATCCGCCGCGCGCCATTGCCTGGCTGACGGGCCAGGAGAAGGACGACGGTCACCTGGAGTTCGGCGGCTGGTTCTGGCGTTACGACCTGGTGCCACGTGGTCCCTCCGAGACTGCGGTCACGCTCACCTACGACTGGTCGGCGGTGCCGCAGTCCATCCGGGAGTACCTTCAGTTCCCGCCGTTCGGTCCTGACCATCTCACCAACTCGCTGCACCACCTGGCCGAGCTTGCCGCACCGACGTCCCGGGCTCGGACCCCGACCGCTAGATATCTGCCGGTCGGCCCGCCGTCGCGGTCCGCCCGAGCACAGAAGGCCGTCGAGTAGTCCTACGGTTGGGCGAGCCGCTCGAGGAGCCATGAATCGATGCCGGTGAGGGCCGTCCTGGCCATTGCCGTGGGGTGGCCGGTGAACCCGTGGGGCGACTCGGGATAGATCCGGAGCTCGACGTCATTGCCGGTGGCGGAGAGCCGACCTGCCATCGCGAGGTTGTCTTCCAACAACACGTCATTGCACCCGACGACCAGCAGAGCCGGGGGAAGGCCGTGGAGGTCGCCGTATACGGGAGAGATGTCCGGAGTGGTGCGATCTTCCACGTGGCCGACGTAGGCCTGGATGAAATACTCGTCTGCGATCCGACGTCCGGCCGGAGTCTGCGCGCTCAAGTCATAGGTGCCGAATTGGAGTGCGGCGCCGGTGAACCCGCCGACAGTCCCTCTGTCCCTCAGTCGGAGCAGGGTTGCCAGAGCGAGTGTTGCTCCCGCCGACCGCCCCCCGATCGCCAGTCGTGATGATCCGAAGCGGGCATCAGCGTGGCCGACGAGCCAGAGCGCCGCCGCTTCACAGTCATCGGGTGCGGCCGGCCACGGGTGCTCCGGTGCCAGCCGGTAGTCGACGCTGACGACGGCGATGTGGAGATCGTCTGCGAGCTCACGGTTGCGCGCGTCATCTCGCGCTGCGGAGTCCATGTAGAAGCCGCCACCGTGTATGTCCAGATAGACGCCCCGCGCTCGGCCGTCGGTGGGAGTGAAGATCCTCACCGGGACGCGTGCTCCCGCGGCTTCGACCATCTCTTCGATCGCCGGTGGATCGGCGGGAGAAGGACCGGACCGCCTCGCCCGCATGTCCCTCAACTCCTCGAGAGTGCCGGGGCCACGGCCAGCTGGCCGCGAGTTGTAGAAGCTCCGAGCTTCATCGACCTGCTCCGCCGGCACGTCAGCCGACAAATCGTCCAGCGCGAACCGCACGCGTCCTCCTCACACTCGGGGGTCTCATCACGATGCTGTTGCCGCACCGAGCGACGCGGACACATCATGCCCTACGTGCTCGCAACAGGTCGCCGGTCAGCGATCGCCAATCGGGTACGCCGATAGGCGTTCGGCTTGCGGAAAGGCTGCACTGCCACGGCCGGAGTCTGGTGTCCGTATCCGTCTGTCGTTGTTGATCGTCGACGTCGGCTGCGAATCGATCACTCGATACCTTGGCAGTCCGGTGGATCGAGAAGTCGAAGGATCCGGTGAGGCGCGCTCATACCGAACAATCTGAGTGTCGGCCGTCGTCGGTTGAATTGTCTACTTCCCGACGGTTTTCACTGTTCGCGACCCGGCCAAGATGCTATCGGTGCGGATGACTGCAAGAGTTCGGCGCGGGTGCCGGGCATGCCGCTGTCACCCCGTTCGGAGGATTTGACTGCCAGAACCTGGTTGATCCCGAACCGATTCGCCGCAAAAGCCAACGCCGCGCCGGCCATGTACAGCCGCCATACCCGTGCCCGCCCGGCGCTGCTGTGGGACACCGCTTCGTCCCAGTTCGCCTCCAGGTTCCCCACCCAGGCCCGCAGGGTCAGCGCGTAGTGCTCGCGCAGGGACTCGACGTCGCGCACCTCGAACCCGGCCCCTTCGAGCGCCTCGATCATCGGTGCGATCGGTTCGATTTCTCCGTCGGGGAACACATAGCGATCGATGAAGGACGTTTTGGAGAACTTGGCAGCGGGTTTGCCTGGTCGTCGCGAGATCGCGTGGTTGAGCAACCGCCCCCGCGGGCGCAGCAGCGCGAACAGGTCCGCGGCGTAGGTCGCCAGCATCGCGGCACCGACGTGCTCGGCCATGCCGATGCTCGAGATCGCGTCGTAGGGACCGTCTGTGACGTCGCGGTAGTCCTGGACTCGGATCTGCACCAAGTCCCCCACACCCGCGTCGACCATCCGTTTGCCGGCGTACTCCGCCTGCTCGTGGGACAGGGTGACACCGACGACGTGCACGCCGTAGTTGCGTGCCGCGTGCAGCGCGAAGGTCCCCCACCCGCAGCCGACGTCGAGGACCCGCATCCCCGCGGTCAGGCCGAGTTTGCGGGCCACCAGATCACATTTGGCGTACTGGGCCGCGTCCAGATCAGCGCTCGGCTCCGCCCAATATGCGCACGAGTAGGTCATCGACTCACCGAGCACCAGTCGATAGAAGCCGTTACCGACGTCGTAGTGGTGGCTGATCGCGGCGGCGTCACGATCCTTGTCGTGCCGGTGCCCGCGCGCCGGTTTCATCTCCTCCGCCGGCGGCTTCGGTGGCAGGCCGATGATCCCCAGACGCAGCGCCGCTGTCGCCAGTGCCTTCTTCGTTTGCTTGTCGATCCGCACACCGGGACCCCTGCTCGGGTCCGACACCTGCTCCAATACGTCCAGCCCGGCCAGCAGGTCTCCCTCGATGTCGATGTCGCCGGACACGTAGGCCCGAGCGAAACCGAGATCGTTGGGCGCCCACAGCAACCGCCGCAGACCACGCCGATTGACGATGTGCACCTGCCACGGCGCGTCCGAAGGCCCACTGCGACTACCGTCCCAACACCTGATCCCCACCGGGACCTGCGCACCCACCACCGCACGAACCAGCGGCGCCACCGTGTCAGCGACCGTCATACACACCTCCGTCGAAGTTCGGGGTCCGACCAGCGCACAGGACTGTCGACCCGCACCAACGTCCCGCAAACCCACCTCGTCGACCATATCGATGAAACCCCCGTTGCCGCACACCTTCACACCGATTCCCGCTCGGCATAACCCTGCCTCTGAACGCCGCTCGGCTTCACGCGCCGACCGCGATGACGCACAGCCAACTCGGAGCGAACGGATCAGGCGCCCTCGGCTCCGGCGGTACGATGGCGTCGACGAGTCCGTCCGAGAGCCAGGGGTGCCCATGTCGGATCTGGATCAGGCGTTTACCGATGCACAGGAGAACGTCAAGAAGCTCACCTCGCGGCCTGCCAACGATGAGCTACTGCGGCTGTACGCGCTGTTCAAGCAGGGGTCGAAGGGTGATGTCGAGGGCAAGCGGCCCGGTCGGTTGGACATGGTCAACCGCGCCAAGTACGACGCCTGGGCCAAGTTGGCGGGTACGAGCAGCGCCGACGCCAAGCAGGGCTACGTCGACCTGGTAGCCAGGCTCACGCAGGGCTGAGTTCGGAAGTTCCGGTCCCGTGCTGCCCGATCGACCCATACGAGAGCCGAATTCTTGTCGCCGCAAGCCGACGTGCGCCCGCACGCGCAGGGCGTGCCCGGTGCGCAGGACGTCGTCGGCAGGCTGTGCAGCGCGCGCATCGAGACGGGCGTGTCAA
This sequence comes from Rhodococcus sp. IEGM 1351, assembly GCF_030056875.1. Taxonomy (NCBI): domain Bacteria; kingdom Bacillati; phylum Actinomycetota; class Actinomycetes; order Mycobacteriales; family Nocardiaceae; genus Rhodococcus; species Rhodococcus sp. IEGM 1351. The sequence goes on from NZ_JASHKU010000014.1 coordinate 140,710, forward strand.
GGCGGGACCTCGAGGCACAGAGGGCGAAGACGGGTCGGCGGTCCAGGACAGACCGACCGTCATCGGCGGAGGGTTTCCGAGGGCGACTCGCCGAACTTTTCGCGGTACTGCACCGAGAATCGTCCGAGATGGAGGAATCCACACCTGGTAGCCGCATCGGACACCGTCGTCGTCGACGGATCGGCGTCGAGGAGCCACGTGCGGACCGCCTTCATTCGGACCTCGCGCAGGTATCCCATCGGGGTGGTGCCGAAATACTTCTTGAAACCGTCTTGAAGTGCCCGCACGCTGATTCCCGTGGCAGATGCGACATCCTCGACGGTGAGCAGTTCGTCAGCGTGGTGCTCGAGGATTTCGACTGCGCGGCGAATAGTTCGAGGCGCCACCGGCACTGGCCGCTGCAACACTTCGGTGTAGTTATGGGGTTGGGCCACGATGAGCTGACTCAGCAGCAGTCGTTCGAACTCTTTCATGACGATCGGCTCGGTAGGGAGAGATCCACCGTTCTCCATCTCGGCACGCAAGAGCGTGAGCATGCCGCGCCACGATCGGATACCCGGTCGGTCCAGTTCCATGTGGGGGTCGAACCGCAGGGGCTCGCGGAGCGGCGCCCCGAGTGCCTCTTGCAACTGCCTCTCCATGCTCTGGCGATCGAGGCGAACGATCAGCTGCCGGTTCCCTCGGTGCCATTGCATGGTCACCGACCCGCCCGGTTGCAGGATCGATGCGACGGCGGGCGTCGACTCGAAGGTTTCTGAACCCCAAGTTATTTCCGCCACTCCGGAGAGGGGAATCTGAATGAGATAGAAATCGTCGAGATCACTCGGGCGAATGCACATCCCGGTGCCGTAATCCAGGTAGTGCAGACCGACAGTTCCGGCGGTGGCCGAGTGAAACCTGACGGGCGAGGCGCCACCGGTGCCGATGGGTTCGAGCGTGTGCGGGCAGAAGGCGGAACCCACCGCCGACCTGACCTCGTCCAGATCGATTGTGTGAACCTGTTCGAACCGGGCAATGGGCAACGCAGTCGCCCCGTCCGCAGTTGATCTCGGGTCCATCGCCATCCTAGCCTTCCAGCGCGTTCGAAATAGCGACATCAGAACGATCGTCACAATCTCTACGTACGCCATCGTACCTGCCTGGGTTTTCTCAGGAAGCGCGATTTCCCCAGCTGCACTACCCCGACGACAGCCGATTCGGCTCACGGCAAGGCAGGGAGGGAAGCATGTGGTATCGGGGCACCTACCCAGTGCGGCACCCGTCGCCATCACGTGATTTCTTGGGTTAACCCTGGGAACCACTGCCTCCGCAGATCCGAGCTGTGCGGGCGGGTGCCGCCGGGTGTCTATCTCGCCGGGATCTCGTCCTCACGCCAGGGGCCGATCAGTGCGCCTTCCGGCTCCGGCGGTGGTCCTCCCGCCCCGTTGAAGGTGATGGGCTGCAATGGGGCGGTGTTGACGTTGAGAGAGAAGATGTCGAAGCGATTGTAGTGACCGATGATGTCGTGCATCTGCTTCGGCGCGATGCATCGTGCCAAGTCGATCTCGCCGTAGACGATCCCTTCCTTGTCCACTAGAGGTTCGGACACCGGGCGCCCGTCGGGTCCGAAAATCCCTGACAGGGCGCTGCGCTCGCGCCGTAGCATGTGCGCCGCTTCCTCGTCGTCCCCGGCGACGATGTCGATAATTTCCTCGGACACAGTCGAGCACGAGACGACGGAGAACAATTTGCCTTCGAAAGCGTGCGCCGCTGTCCGAATGGCGATGGCGTCGGCCATGTCGTAGTCCTTCGGCGCCACCGGGAGGGAGATGTAGTTGGCGACGTGCACGAGCTCTCCCTGCGCCAGCAGCGCGAAGCGGGCGAGGGTGTTCGTGTTCTCCCCACACGCGAGGACGCCGAGCGGACCGACTTCGGTTTGATGCACCCGGAGCGTCGACCCGTCGCCGTTGGTCCAGGTCAGCTTCTCAGCCCAGGTCGGTACCAGTTTCCGGTGAACAGCGATCAGGGAGCCGTCCGGCCCGATCGTGAGGACACTGTTGTACAGCACTCCCAGGCTGTGTCGGCCGCGTTCGTTGACACCGATCACAACCGTGGTCTTGGTGGCTGCCGCAGCGGCACGAAGGGTGTCCAGATGTGGACCGGGAATGTCGATGGCGGCCCGATACAGCCGTTCGAACCACTCCCCTCCCTTGACCGGGTTCATCGTCCAGTTCCAGTACGGGTACCCGGGGACGAACACCTCGGGAAAGGCGATCAGCGTGGCGCCGGCCGCGGCGGCCTCGTGGATGAGCCCGACCGCTTTCTCTACGGTGGCGTCGGGGTCGAGATACACCGGGGAGGCCTGCACGGCGGCCGCGGTGAAACGCGGGAAGGTGTCCATCAGCGTGCCGCCTCGGTGACGGCGCTTGCGCCTGGGCGCCAGCGTTGGTGGATGTCGTGTTCCGTCTCCCCGAACAAGGCCAACTGGGGCCGCGCCCGTCCGGCTGTGGGCGGCTTCGCCGATCCGGCAGCGTAGAGAGTCGGCCATTGTCCACCAGCTCCGCGGTATCCGATCTCAGCGGCGGCGTGCAGGGTCCAGGCGGGGTTGTGCAGGTGCGCGCGGCCGATCGCGATGAGGTCGGCACGCCCTGCAAGCAGGATCGAGTTGGCGTCGTCGTCGGAGGAAATGGCGCCGACGGCGATGGTGGTGATGCCCACGTCAGCGCGGATGCGCTCGGCGAAGGGGGTCTGGTAACCGCGCCCGTACTCGGGGCGCTCGTCGGCCACGACCTCACCGCTGGAGACGTCGATGGCGTCGACTCCGTGTTCGGCGAAGGCCCGCGCGATGGCGACGGCGTCGTCGATGGTGGTGCCGCCCGGGTGCCAGTCGACCGCCGAAATCCGCACGAGGAGCGCCTTGCCTTTCGGCCAGGCCACCCGGACCGCGTCTATGACCTGCAGCGGGAATCGGAGACGGTTACGCAAGCTTCCACCGAAGTCGTCGGTGCGCTGGTTCGTCAGCGGCGAGAGGAAGGTCGAGAGCAAGAATCCGTGCCCGGCCTGGATTTCGAGGACATCGAATCCGGCGGTGTCGGCGGCCCGGGCGGCCCGGGCGAAGTCCTCGGCGATGCCCTCCAGCTCGGAAGCGTCGAGTTCGCGGGGCGCGGGGAGGTCACCGAAAGCGATCGGGGACGGGCCGACGGTCTCCCAGCCCTTGTCACCGAGGGAGGTACCGACGGTTCCGGCGGTGGGAACGGTGGTCGCACCCTTGCGTCCGGAATGGTTGAGCTGGACACCGATGGCCGCGGTGGTGTTGTTGTGGACCAGATTGGCGATCCGGCGGTAGGCGAAGATTTGTTCGGGGGCGTACAGGCCGGCGCACGCGGGTGTGACCCGTCCGGCAGCGCTGACGGCGGTCATGCCGGTCATCACCAGGCCGGCGCCGCCGAGTGCCGCGCCGGCCAGGCGTGCGAGTTCCGCGTCGCCGACTATCCCGTCCGTGGCGGAGTAGGTGGCCACGGGTGCGGCGACGATGCGGTTCTTCAGCCGCGTGTTCGCGATCCGATAGGGCTCGAACATCGGACGGGGCGGCTGTTCGGTGGAGTCCGCCGGCTGGGCACGGTGGTACCAGTCGTTGAGGGTGTCGATGTATTCCGGATCGCGGTCGCGCAGGTTGTTGTAGGTGACGCGGCGGCTGCGGGTGAGCAGGTTGAAGCCGAACTGTGGCGGTTCCTGCCCGACGGAGTGCTCGATCGACTCGAACCACTCCAGGCTCGCCTGCGCCGCACGTTGCGTGGATTCGACGACGGGTCGCCGTTCCTGCTCGTAGCGGAGCAGGGCCTGCGCGACGTCCCGGTCGTCGACTGTCAGGCTCGCTGCGAGAGCGAGGGAGTCCTCCATGGCGAGCTTGGTTCCCGAGCCGATGGAGAAGTGCGCGGTGTGCGCGGCATCGCCGAGGAGGACGATGTTGCCGTCGCGCCACGACGTGTTGCGGACCGTCGAGAACTGGATCCAACGGGAATTGTTCGTCAGTAGCTGGTGCCCCTCGAGATGCTCGCCGAGCAGACCGGCGCACAACTCGACGCTTTTCGTATCGCTCTGCCCGACGGTCAGCTCCTCGGCGGCGAAGGTGTCGAATCCCGCGTTACACCAAGTCTTCTCGCTCATCTCGACGATGAAGGTGCTGCGTTCACTGCTGAACGGATAGGCATGCACCTGGATCGGCCCGAATGCTGTCTCCGCGACGATAAAGGTGAACGCGTCGAAGATCTTGTCGGTCGCCAGCCACATGTAGCGGCAGTTCCGCACGTCGAGGTCGGGCCCGTACGCTTCGGGACGCGCCTTGCGGGTGACCGAATTGACTCCGTCGGCGGCCACCACCAGGTCGTGCGTGCGGGCGAGCTCTTCTGCCGCGGGGGCGATGGTTTCGTATCGCACGTCGACACCGAGTTGTGCGCACCGCGTCTGCAGGATGTTGAGCAGGGTCCGTCGCTCGATAGCCGCGAACCCGTGTCCTCCCGAGGTCAGCACCTGACCCCGGTAGTGGATGTCGATATCGGTCCACCGGGCGAACTGCGCTTCCATCTCCGCGAAGATCGCCGGATCCGCCGCAGTGATTCCGTCGAGGGTCTCATCCGAGAACACGACTCCGAAGCCGAAGGTCATGTCGGCGGCGTTTCGCTCGAATACCGTGACCTCCCGTCGCGGGTCCAGTTGCTTGGCCAACGCGGCGAAATACAGGCCGCCCGGTCCGCCACCGATCACCGCGATCTTCAACGACGGCAGGCCGGCGTCGACTCGTGCAGAACGCGCTGTTGCTTCTTGACTGGTCACTTGGTCACCACTGCTTCCTGGGCACGAATCGTGCCGAATGCGTCGATTACGGGTTGCGGCCAGGGCGTCGACGTCGGCGACTGCGGGATGGCGTGGGCGACGATGAGGGTTCCGTCCGCCGCCACGCCCTCCTTGCCGCGCACCTCGAAGGCGTACTGGAGTGAGGTGTTACCCAGGCGAACAACCTCGAGGGTCACGGTCACCGTTTCGCCGAACCACAGCCGCGATCGGTAGTTGATCTCGTGGCGGACACGGGGAGTCTCCCCGAACAGCCACGCCAGATCGTGCTCGCGAAGCAGCGCCGCCTCAGCGGCTTCCACGAATCGCACGATGCACGAATGATGTTGGTGGCCAGCAGCATCGGTGTCGTACCACTCCACCGTCCGCTCGATCGTCACTTTCGCCATCTGTCACTGACCACCTTTCATCAAAGCCGATGACCGAACTTTATAGCGCTCTTGTGACGATCGTCAAGGCAGGTGTATATTCGATTTTGCGGCAGGCGGTGACGGCTTACGCAGTTCGATCGAAATCCACGCAGGTGAGGTCGGCCGCACGCGCCCAATGCCATACACATGCGTCGCCGACGAAAGGGAGGAACACACATGTCACTCAGTGACGACGTTCTCGGTCGGGCTCGGGTCAAGGACACCGAAGCCTTGGAAGCGTTCTATGACGAACTCGGCAAGCGCGACACTGTGGCGCTATGGACCGTGGCCAACAAGATCGAACCGTGGTTCCCTCAGCCGGCGTCCGTGCCCATTCTCTGGCGCTATGAGGACATCCGCCCATTCGTCATCGACTCGCTCGACCTGGTCAAACCGGAAGACGCCGGTCGACGGGTGGTGGCCCTGGTCAATCCCGAGCGCAAGGACGTCACCGCGGCCGTCGGCCTGCTGTACACCGGCCTGCAGGGAATGGGCCCCGGAGAGTCGATGACCGCACATCGCCACATGGCGGCCGCACTGCGCTTCGTCGTCGAAGGACAGGGCGCCTGGACGGTGGTGGACGGACAGAAACTGAAGGTCGGCCCCCGCGACTTCGCCATCACACCCAGTTTCACCTGGCACGAGCACGGCAACGAGGACTCGGACGAGCCGGTCATCTGGCAGGACGGACTCGACATCCCCCTGGTCAATGCCCTCGACGCCGGGTTCTACGAGGTCCACCCGAACCATTACCAAGAGCGGGGCGCGGTGGTCAACTCCTCGCTGCTCACCTATGGCGCGGGCCAACTTCGTCCCGTGGGCTTCGAGGACGGTTGGACCAAGCCCTACTCGCCGCTATTCGCCTACCCCTGGGAACCCACCTACGCCGCCTTGCAGAACGCCGCGAAAGCGTCGGAGGGATCGCCCTACGACGGAATCCTGCTCGAATACTCGAACCCGCGGACCGGCGGGTCGGTGATGCCGACGCTGAGCGCTCACATCCAGTTGCTCCGGGCCGACCAGCACACCCGCGCCCACCGGCACACCGGATCGGTCGTCTACAACGTGGCCAAGGGCGAAGGCTACTCGGTCATCGCGGGCCGACGATTCGACTGGAAGCAGGGCGACATCTTCGTCGTGCCCTCCTGGGCGTGGCACGAGCATGCCAACCTCAGCACCAGCGATGACGCGGTCCTGTTCTCCTTCAACGACTTCCCTGTCATGCGCTCGTTGTCCTTCTGGCGCGAGGAGGCGTACCTGGAGAACGACGGTCACCAGCCGATTCAGTAACTCGCCTCGCACACCACTATCACCAACCCTCAGAACAAGGACCGTTCATGATTCTTCTGACCTTCTCCACTCGTGACAACACCCCCCGGCTCGGCGTCCAGCGCGACGACACGGTCATCGACGTCACCGCACTGGCACGGAGCACCGGCGCCGAAGTGCCGGCCGATCTGTCGACTCTGATCAACCAGGGCAGTGCGGGTCTCGCCGCGCTGACCGCGCTGGTGGCCAGTGACCAGGCCCCGCAGTTCAGCCTCCCGATCGCCGATGTCACCGTGCACGCCCCGCTGCGCCCGGGCAAGATCATCGGTGTCGGCCTCAATTACACCGAACACGTCGCCGAGTCGGCTCGGACCCTCGACACCGACAAGGATCTGCCCCAGCGCCCGGTGTTGTTCAGCAAGCCCGGCACCGCCGTCGTCGGCCCCGGCGAGCCGATCCGCCACAACGCGAACCTGACCAACCAGCTCGACTGGGAATGCGAGGTGGCCGTGGTCATTGGTCGCACCGCGAAGAACGTGTCGGCAGCCGACGCCCTCGACTACGTCTTCGGTTACAGCATCATCAACGACATCAGCGCCCGGGACCAGCGCCGCGGCGGCCAGTGGTTCTTCTCCAAGGGCCAGGACTCCTACGCGCCCTTCGGGCCGGTCATCCGCACCGCGGACGATCTCACCGACCCGCACGGCCTGGACCTGTCTCTGCGCGTGAACGGCGAAGTCAAGCAGAAGTCGAACAGCCGCTACATGCTGTTCAAGATCCCCGAGCTGATCGAGGACATCACCTCCGGAATGACCCTCGAGCCCGGAGACGTGATCGCTACCGGCTCCCCCGCCGGCGTCGGCGCCAGCTTCGTGCCCCAGCAGTTCCTCACCCCGGGTGACGTGGTCGAGTGCACCGTCGAATCGATCGGGACGTTGAGCAACCCGGTTATCGATGCTCGCTGACACCTGTCCGATCAGAAAGGAAGCCCGATGAGCACCCTCTCCTACCGCATCGGCCAGATCGTGCCGAGTTCCAATGTGACGATGGAAACGGAAATCCCCGCCCTCTTCCGCGCACGGGAAACGGTCGCCCCCGAGCGATTCACCTTCCACTCCAGCCGCATGCGGATGAAGGAGGTGACCAAGGAAGAGCTCGAGGCGATGGACGCCGACTCGACCCGATGCGCCGCCGAACTCTCCGATGCGAGAGTCGATGTCCTCGGCTACGCCTGCTTGGTGGCCATCATGAGCATGGGCAAGGGGTACCACTGCGTCTCCGAACAGAAGCTGGCTCAGATCACCCTCGATAACGGCGCCCCGGCACCCGTGGTTACCAGCGCCGGCGCACTGGTGACGGCCCTCGAGGTCCTGGAAGCGAAGAAGATCGCCCTGGTGGCGCCCTACATGAAGCCGCTCACCAAGCTCGTGGTCGAGTACATCAAGGACCAGGGCATCGACGTGGGCGACTATCGGGCACTGGAAATTCCGAACAATCTCGACGTGGCCGCCCACGATCCGCGCAATCTCGTGGGTATCGCCAAGCAACTCGACTACCAGGACGCCGACGTCATCGTGCTCTCGGCCTGTGTCCAGATGCCGTCACTGCAATCGATCGAGATCGTCGAGAACGAACTCGGCAAGCCGGTGATCTCTGCCGCAGTCTCCACCGCGCATCAACTGATGCGGGCGCTGGATCTGCCCGCGATCGCTCCCGGCGCCGGGTCGCTGCTGTCCGGAAAATACGCCCACGCTCCCTACACCCCGAGCCTGCCGATCGCCGCGACGTGATCCTTCCGGCCTTGGGCGCTATGTGACCGTGTGGGCCTCGACGCAATCCGCCGGGGCCCACACGGAGCCGTGGACCGCTCATTCAGTCGCATGCCGGCCCACACCGATCAAAACGGGGTGCCACCGCCGCCACGCTGGTGTGATACTGGGGCAGAGGTGAAGATATGTGCGAGCCCACGAGATCGCCGTCCGCTACGTATCGGCAATTGGACGGCCCGCCGATGGTCGGCGCAGCTGGAGCCAGAGCGCCCGGATCGACGTCCTGAAGGTGCGAACTGGTGGATGACCTCGACCCCTTCGCAACGCAAGCCGACGTCCACCCCGCGATCGCCGGCGAGTTGATTCTCGACGGCTTCGACGACCCCGTCGAGATCGGGCGCGGCGGATTCGGAGTCGTCTACCGGTGCATGGAAACTGCGCTCGATCGGACGGTCGCCATCAAGGTGCTCTCCTCCGGTGTGGATGAAGAAGACCGGAATCGCTTCCTCCGCGAGCAACAGGCCATGGGCCGGCTCTCCGGACATCCGAACATCGTGACCATCTACCACGCCAGTACCACGCCCCAAGGGCGGCCGTACATCGTGATGGAGTACCACCGCCACGGCTCTCTGGAAGCGATCATCCGCCGCGACGGACCGCTCGGCTGGGAGAAGGCGCTCGGTTTCGGCATCAAAATCGCCCTGGCCTTGGGCAGAGCGCACCAGGCCGGGATCCTTCATCGAGATGTCAAACCCTCCAACATCTTGCTCACCGACTACGGCGAACCCCAGCTCACAGACTTCGGCATCGCCCGCATCCACGGTGGTTTCCAGACCGGGACCGGCGTGGTGTTGGGTTCGCCTGCCTTCACCGCACCGGAAGTACTCACCGGACGAGCACCGACCGTGCAGTCCGATCTCTACAGCTTGGCCGCGACTCTCTTCTGCCTCATCACCGGCCACGCCGCCTTCCAGCGCCGAGACGGCGAACAACTGGTCGCGCAATTTCTTCGAATAACGTCCGAACCGGTGCCCGATCTCCGCCGGACCGGCATCCCCGCGCAGGTGTGCAGCGTCATCGAGCGCGCGATGTCGGAGGAGGTCGCGCGCCGCCAGGAGTCCGCAGAGGCATTCGAACAGGACCTCCGCACAGCCCTACGACGCACCAGCGCCGGATCCCCGGATCTGGTCCCGCCAGACGCGGAGATCACGCAACGCGGGCACCCAGACCTGACGCGTAGTTCGGAAGAACACGCCGGGCCGCCCTCGGTGACGCCGCCACGCTTCTCGACGAAGTACCGGCCACGTACCCAGCCCCGTGCCCCAGTGCAGCGGCGCCGCCTGATCGAGGCCCTGCACGCCGGCGGGGATCGGCGGCTCGCGCTGATTCATGCACCGGCAGGATTCGGCAAGAGCACCCTCGCCGCCCAGTGGCGCGACTTGTTGACCAACTCGGGAACGCCCGTCGCCTGGCTCAGTGTCGACAACGACGACAACAATGTCGCCTGGTTCCTGGCGCACCTCCTCGAAGCGATTACGCGGGTACGACCGTCACTTGCACGCGACCTGCCACAGGTGCTGCAAGAGCAGGGTGAGCAAGCCGCACGGTACGTCCTTTCCACACTGGTCGATGAGATTCATGACACGGGCGAGGTGATCACGGTCGTCATCGACGACTGGCACCGAGTTTCCGATACGGCGACGATCTCCGCGATGGCGGCGCTGCTCGACAGCGACTGTCACCACCTGCGATTTACCGTGACCAGCAGAACCCAGGCCGGGCTTCCGCTCAGCCGGTTGCGGGTACGCGACGAGTTGGTCGAAATCGATTCCACTGCGCTACGTTTCGACCTGCCGGAGGCGGAATCGTTCCTGGCCGACCAAGGGGGGCTCGCCCTCACCGCCGCCGACATAGCCGATCTTCGCGAATCCACGGACGGATGGGTGGCGGCCCTGCAACTGGTCTCGCTCTCGCTACGGGGACACACCGATCCGACCACGCTGATCGGTCAACTCTCCGGCCGCCACCACGCGATCGGCGAGTATCTCGCCGAGAATGTCCTGACATCGCTCGAACCCGATCTTCTCAACTTTCTGCTCGCGACGTCGGCGACTGAACGCATCAGTGGTGGACTCGCGTCGGCGCTGACCGGTAGCAGTCACGGTCAGGCTCGGCTCGAGGAGATCGAGAACCGGGACCTGTTCCTGCGACGACTCGACGAGGACGGTGAGTGGTTCCGTTATCACCACTTGTTCGCAGAGTTCTTGCGGCGCCGGCTCGAACGGGACCAACCGGACATGGTCGGCGAACTTCATCACCGTGCGTCCCACTGGTTCGGTGAGCACCACCTGCTCAGTGAGGCCGTCGATCACGCCTTGGCATCGGGTGATCCCGACCTGGCGGTGACGTGGGTCGAACGCGAGGGAATGCGATTGGTCGAACAGTCCCAGATGGCGACGCTGATCGGACTGATCGACAAGCTCCCATCCCGACAGGTGATCGCACACCCGGTGTTACAGATCGCATTGGCCTGGTCGCATGTACTGCTGCATCACCCGGCGCCCTCGGCGCTTCGGGCACTGGACCGCGCGGAATCATCGCTGACCCAGCGCACTCGCGCAGACGAGGACACGACGGCCCTGTTGATCGAGGCTTCGTTGGTCAGGGGCGTTGTCGAACTCTTCGCCGATCGTTCCGACACGCTCAGCGAGCGGATCTCGGACTGCCTCGAACGGCCCGAGGCTGTGCGGCCGTTCGTCGTGTCGGGGGCGGCGAATGTCGCGTCCTTCGAGGCGATCTACCGGTTCGACTTCGCCGCGGCCCGCCGATGGCAGGAATGGGCGACCCCCTACAACCAGCAGACATCGGGACCGTTCAGCGTTCTATACGGATACTGCTTCGCCGGGATCGCCGCACACGAACAGCTTGACATCACCGCGGCCGAGAGATACTTCCGGATGGCGCTACGGCTGGCGAAACAATCCGGCGGCGGGCAATCGTATGCATCCCGCGTGGCCGGCGCGATCTTGGGAGACTTGCTGTACGAGCAGGGTCATGTGCCCGACGCCGAAGAACTTCTCGACGCCAGTCATAGCCTTCGGTCCGAGGGCGGCATCGTCGATTTCATGCTCGCGACCTACGGCACCGGATCTCGTATCAAGACTCTGCGCGGAGATCTCGGTGCCGCGTGCCGACTCCTCGACGAAGGGGCTGAGATCGCCGACATGCTGACGCTGCCGCGGCTGGCCGCCCGAATTCGGAACGAGAGGATACGGTTGGCGCTCGCCATTCCTGCGGTTCTCGATGAGCATCCGCGGTGGGCACAGACAGTCCCCAGGGACAGCGCCGGCCCGGCGTCCCGCACGAGCGGGATCGACCTGATCACGTGGGAGCTGCACGAAGACTCCGACATTCGGCTCCTGCTCCACGCCGCCTCGCCGACGGATCGGGAATCGTCGGCGGCCGCGTGTCGTCGATCGCAGGCGCTGGTGGAGCGAATCTCCCGGCAGGCGCGATCGAAAGCGCTGCTCCGGGCGAGGCTTCTGCACACCACGTGTCTGTTCGCAGCTGGCCGTACGTCGGAGGCGAAAGAGTGTGTGGTACCGGCTTTGGCGCTCTGCGCCGACCGCGGACTCCCGCGCGTCGTGCTCGACGCAGGGTCGGCGGTGGCCGAGGTGGTCGCCTCGCTCGAGACCGATCTGCGGCTCGGCAGATGGCAACGAGGATGGGAACGCGTCCCGAGTTCATTTCTCACGCAAGTGGTGGACGACTCCGGGGCCAGCGACGCTGGTGATCGGCCGGTGTCCACGACGTAGGCCGCGGCACGGGGCCGCATCGGTTCGCCGTGGTTGGGGGTGACCGCACCACAGGACGTCAGATGCAAGCAGGCTGCAACCGGCCTACGGTCGCGCCCACGCTCGGCGGGCGCCGTACGCCGGCTGCATCGACCTACTGCGCGAACCTACCGTCGGCAGGTCGCTAATCGATCGGCCTGCCCTCGCTGCTCGCCCAGCTGGGCATGAGTTCGTTCGAGGGAAGCGCCTTGTCGAGAAGTTTTCTGCCCTGCGCGATGCCGGCAACGGGGAGCCCGTCCGGATCGAGCAAGCCGATCTGCACCAGCACTCCGGCCTGATCCCAGTAGATGTGCTCGTTGTACAGCTTGTCGCCGCGCAGGGTGACGACAGCGACCAGCGGGATTTCGACGTATCGTCCGGTCGGCGCGACACCGGGAAGCATCCAGTCGATCTCGCGGTCGTGTGTGAAGCAGAACAGCTGCTCGTCGACGATCCGATCGGCTCCGACGGTACGAGAAATCGGGATCGTCTTGGTGTCGGCCGGATTGTTGTGCACGAAATGGTGGGCGTAGAACCGTGAGAGGTCCTTCTGACCGACGCCACCTGTCAGCGTCGGGATGTGGTTGACGTAGGGTTCGTCGACCATGGTCGCCATGGTGGCGGGGACGTCACGGGCCTCGAACTCGTAATAGATGTGCCGGTCCCAGAGTGCGGACAGATCGTATCGGGGTCCGATGGTGGCGTGCAGAACCTCGAGGGTGCGCGAGTAGGCGAGCCCCGCGGAGAGGGGTTCGAAGACATCGCGGCCGTGGGTGGCGAATGCATGATCGACGCCGGGGTAGTCGTAGATGCGCACCTGGTCGTTGTCGTCGAACGCCTTGCGGATGGAGTTTCGGGCATCCTCGGGGCAGTACGAGTCGAGTTCAGCGAGGTGGAAGACCACGGGAACTGTCAGCTCAGTCGCCGCATCGAGGTGATCGTGGACACCGACACCGTAGTAGCTGATGGCGCAGTCGACGTCGAACCGGACCGCGGACAGGTAGGCGAGCAGTCCGCCGAGGCAGTATCCGATGAGTCCGACGCCGCCGACGTGATTGGTCAGGCCACGAAGGGCTGTGACGGTGTCGCCGATGTCCGTGACGGCCAGGTCCTCGTCGAGTTCGTCCCGCAGCTCGAGCCCGCGCGTGAATCCGGCCTGGTCGTAACCGAGTTCCTGCCGAGCACCCGAGCGCCAGAACAGGTCGGGGACCAGTACCACGTAGCCTTCCTCGGCATAACGGTCGGCCATGTCCCGCATGTAGTCGTTGATTCCGAAAATTTCTTGCAGGAGAACCAGTCCCGGGCCAGAGCCCTGGGCCGGTTCGGCAAGATACGCGGCGAACGACTCACCGGAGCTCTTGCTGATATCGATGTACTTACCCATTGATTCGTGTCGCTTTCGGTGGAGAAACTGCGGAACGGCTGCGTTCAGAAGTCGGGATGCTTGGTCACCAGGCGGTAGGACCCCGAGTGGAAGACCAGTGGCTCGCCGGGGTCGGCATCGTATTGTTCGATCTCGCCGAGGAAGATGATGTGGTCGCCGGCCTTTACTCGTTGGACTGTGCGGCACTGGAAATGCGCGATGGCGTCATCGATCAGCGGAACGCCGGCGATTCCTTCGGTGGTCGCCACACCCGCGAACTTGTCCTCGGCCGGCGTCGAGAATTGCCGGGACAGGTCGTGTTGGTTGGCCGCCAGGACGTTGACGGCGAAATGGGTCGCCGCCGTGAGGTCGGGGAGGCTCGGCGCCTTACTCGCCGGGCACCACGACACGAGCGGCGGATCCATGGACACCGAGGTGAACGAGTTCGCTGTGACACCGATCTTCCGACCATCTGGGGCCCGCGCGGTGATCACGGTGACCCCCGTAGCGTATTGGCCGAGGGCACGCCGTAGATCACGGGGATCGAACTGGGCCTGCTCGGCGGCCCGGGCGGTCTCGATCACACGCTGCGATTCGGCGTCGTCGAACCACCAATTGTGCACGGTGCGTGGATCATCGAACCCGGTTGCGATAGCCGACGCCAGGGTCGGCGAGTCCTGCGCCGCCGCGAACAAGCCGAGGACCGGATCGGATGGTCCACGGAGCAGGTCGTTGGTCCACGACACGGCCCACTGAGCCCATCCGCGCCAGAACTTGTCGAAGGTGCGTTGCATCCATTGCGCGTCGAATGGCCGGTCATCCCGATCCACGATCGCATCGAGGTACACGGCGACGGCTTGGGCAGCATTGTTGCTGCCCTGACCGGTAAGCGGATCGTTGAGGACCACCGCGTCCGCCATGCCCAACACGACGCTGCCCGATGCGAGTTCGGCCACCGGGCGGCGGACCGTCGGCGTCAGGCGGCCGCGCAGTACCCCGGCTTCGTCGGTCAGAGAGATGTCACCAGTCCTGGCGAACTCTGCCGGGAAGTGCTCGGCCAGCACTTCCTTGGCGCGCTCGAGATGTTCTCGCGGGGTGTGGACATCGTCCCAACAATCCATCGGTCCACCGGGGACGCCTTCGAACACCATCACATGACAGGGCCCGGTGGTGGTCAGCGCCGGCAGGACGAAGTACTCGCCGACCCCGGGGACGATGTTCAGTGAGAGGTCCGCGCCGTCGGGGTGCGGCGCGAGACCGTTCACGTAGGCCAAGGCCAGGGCCCGCTGCGGTCGGTTGTAGGGCGATTTCACCGGATCCGGAGGGAAGAGTCGACCGAGGTCGCCCTTGCCGCTGGAGATGATGACGAGGTCGTGGCTCTGGGCGAGGTTTTCGATGTCCATGGGGCTCGCCGCCTTGATGATCAGATTGCCACCGAGTTCTGTGAACTCGTCGACCCAGTCCGCGCATTTGACTCGCTGATCGACCGATTGCGCGAAGCCGATCAAGGGGGTTGTCACGGCGATCTCGTTGCTGCTGTGCGTTTTCGCCACAGTCAACGCCATCGTGTCGATGCGCGGGCACCGCTCCTCCCAGCGGTCGAGCCCGAGATCCCGCTCGATCTGCAGTGCCGAGTCGAACATGCACTGGCTGGACATGACGGGACCGACCCGGACCTCGTCGGGCGTTCGGTCGGTCACCAGGGTGACCTCGAAGTCACGTTTGAGTAGGGCGAGGGCTAGCAGTGCCCCCGATTGTCCGGCTCCGACGATAGCGATGCTGCGCATGACTGACGGCTCCAATCGATGATTCGGGCGACGGTTAGTTCGCGACGTCGGTGAGGTACTGTTCGGCGGCTTCTGGTGTCATGAACCAGTGGAAGAAGTCACGCGGATCGTCGAAGCCGTTGGCAAACCGACGAGCAATGCGCGGCTCGGCGGCGGCGGCGCCGAGCAGGTTCAGCACATGCTCCGGCGGCGGGGTGAGCAGTGCGTTCGTCCAGGTCGCGACGTATTGTGCGTAGTCCCAGTACCGTTCGAAGGTGGCGGTCATGAATGCGGCGTCGAAGGGCCGGTCCCCGTGCTCGAGGATGCTGGCGAGGTAGGAGGCCGCGCACTTGCTGGCGTTGTTCGAGCCCTGGCCGGTGATCGGATCGTTGAGGACCACCACGTCGGCCAGTCCGAGGATATTCGCCCCCGAGGGCAGGACTCCGATCGGCTTGCGAACGGTGGGTGGGAACCGTCCGGCGAGGATCCCGTTGTCATCGGTGAGGGTGATGTCGGCGCAGCGCCCGGCCTCCCAGGGGACAAACGTCTCGACGACCCACTTGGTCTTTGCCAGATGCTCTTCGGGAGTCGTCACGTCCGCCCAGCAGTCCATCGGCCCGCCCGGAATGCCCTCCATCACCATGATCTCGCAGGGCCCGCTGGTGGTGAGCGCGGGAAACGCAAAATATTCACCGACACCGGGAATCATGTTGAATGCCACCGCGGAATGTTCCTCACGTGGCAGCATCCCGTTGACGTAGGTCAGCGCGAGGGCGCGCTGGGGGCGATCGAAGACGGACCGCGTGGTGTCGCGCTCGAACATCTTCGCGATCTCGCCCTTGCCTGCGGCGAGGATGACCAGATCGGAGTCGACAGCGAACTCTTCGAGGTCGCCGATCCCGGCATCCTGGAGTACCAGCGTGCCGCCGCGTGATTCGAATTCCTTGAGCCACGCGGGCATTTTCACGCGCTGATCGACCGACTGGGCGGGGAGGTCGAGGCGCGATGCCCAGGAGAACGCCTGGTTTCCGTTGTCGGCGACGGTGAACGAGATGCCCTCGACTGATGGGCATTCATCGCTCCAGAGGTCCAGTCCGACGGCGCGCTCACGTGCGAGGGCCCCGCCGAACATGCACTGGCTGGACATGACCTTGCCCTCACGGATCTGCTCCGGAGTTCGGTTGGACACGACGGTCACGTCGTATCCGGCGTCGACGAGTCCTATGGCGAGCTGAAGTCCGGCTTGTCCGGCTCCAACGATGGTGATCTTGCGCATGGGGAGAGGCTCCTTCGGTCGAAGTTATTGGGCGAGCAGCGGGATTGCCGGGGAGGATTGTTCAGGCCCCATCGCGGAATAGCCTCCGTCGATGGCCCAGTCGGCTCCGGTGACGAATGCGGCGCGCGGCGAACACAGGTAAGCGATGATGTCGCCGACCTCGGTGGGGTCTCCGACTCGGCCGGCGAGGTGGAATTTTCCGGCTACCCGGTCGGTTTTGGCTCGGTCCGATCCCGAGAGCTCGTCCATCACCTTCGACCAGATCCAGCCCGGGCTCACCGAGTTGACGCGGATGTTGTCCCCGGCGAGGTCCATCGCCATGTTTCGTGTCAGTTGCACGACCGCGGCCTTGGAGACGGGATACAGCCACCGTCCGGTTTGTGCGACCTTCGAGGAGATGGAACCGAAGTTCACGATGGCACCGCCGCCCTGTGCTGCCATGTGCGGGCGCACCGCTTTGGCGAACATAGCGGCGCTCACCAGGTTCACGTCCAGTGCCGTTGACCACTGCGCCCGGCTGGACTCGGCGCCGTCGTCGATGTAGGTGCAGGCCAGATTCACCAGAATGTCGATGGCCCCGAACGACTCGAGTGCAGCGGCCACGCACGTATTGATCGCGTCGTCGTCAGTGATGTCGGTTTCGCTGAACAGAGCGTGGTCCTTGCCGTCGACCGCCTGCTTGCCACCGTCCCGATCGATGTCGGCGACAACGACGTTGACACCGTTTTCGTGGAGGCGGTCGACGACGCCGCGCCCGATCTTGGTGGCACCGCCGGTGATGATGGCGGTCTTGCCGCCGATGCCGAGATAGTCGCTCATGTGCAAATCTCCTGACTTCGTCACGATGTGATCTGCAACACTAGGAACATTCCGGTCAGTGATCTATCCGCTGGACGCGTCGACTGTGCAGATTGCGCTCACTTTCGATCCTGCCGAGCATTTGCCGACTGGAAAGTTCCTGAAAGCTGCGGGAGCACTGGGCGAGAGGTATCCGACCGCCGGGGTCGGTTGCCCCTCGATGTCGGATCGACCCGCCCAAGCAACCAGCACCACCAGGCGGCTGTGGGCGGGCGCGCGGCTAGCGCAGTGCCTGTCGGGATTCCCGTAGCCGATAACGCTGAATCTTGCCGTTCGGGGTGCGCGGCAACTCGGCGAGGAATTCGATACTGCGAGGGTACTTGTACGGTGCCAACTCGTTTTTGACGAAGTCCTGGAGTTCGCGGACCTTGGTGTCGCTGCCGACAGCGTCCGAGATCAGAACGACTGCCGCGTGGACGATCATTCCCCGATCGGGGTCGGGCAGGCCCACGACCGCGCATTCCTTGACATCGGGGTGCCGGCCCAGCGCTTCCTCGACCTCCGGGCCGGCGATGTTGTAGCCGGACGAGACGATCATGTCGTCACTGCGTGACTGGTACCAGAAGTAGCCGTCGGAATCGCGAATATACGTGTCGCCGGTGATGTTCCATCCGTTCTGGACGTACTGGCGCTGGCGGTCGTCGGCAAGATACCGGCAGCCTGTCGGACCGGTCACCGCCAACCGTCCCGGTGTGCCGTCGGGAACGGGGTGACCATCGTCGTCGAGTACCGCTGCCGTATAACCAGGTACGGCCTTCCCGGTTGCCCCCGATCGGATGTCATCGTCGCTGGCCGCGATGAAGACATGCAGCATTTCGGTGGCACCGATGCCGTTGATGATGCGCGTTCCGGTCTCCTCGTAGAACTCTTCCCACACCGCTTCGGGCAAATGCTCTCCTGCAGACACGCAGCGGCGAACCGAGGCGAGGCTCTGCGCCTTGTTCTCGCGGAGAATTGCCCGGTACGCGGTCGGGGCGGTGAACAGTACCGATACTGCGTGTTCTCGTACCGCATCGGCCAGCTCCCTCGGAGTTGCCTTCTCGAGCAGCAACGTCGCGGCCCCCACCCGCAGGGGGAAGACCACCAGACCGCACAGCCCGAAGGTGAATGCCAATGGCGGCGTACCCGTGAAGACATCCGATTGATTCGGCCGGAGAACCCGTGCCGAGAAGGTGTCCGCAACGGCAAGGATGTCGCGGTGAAAGTGCATCGTCGCTTTCGGAGTACCGGTGGTTCCGGACGTGGTGGCCAGTAGAACGACATCGTCCGCCGCGGTGGCGACGTTGGTGAATTCCCCGGACTTGGCGGATGTGCGGGCGATGAGGTCGGTGGGTTCGGTGCCACCGTAGAGCAGCGCCGCGATCTGGTCGGTCTCGATCAGATCGGCAGCGAACCGGTGATCGCACAGCGCGAGTGATGGTGTGGTGAGATCGATGATCTTGCTCAGTTCACCGCTGCGGAGCTGCGGCATGGTCGTCACGGCGACACCGCCGGCCTTGACCACCCCGAACCAGCAGGCCACCATCCAGGGGTTGTTCGGCCCGCGGAGCAGAACGCGGTTGCCCGGCACCAGTCCGAAGTCTTCGGTGAGTATCTGGGCGATCTGGTTGGCGCGGTGCAAAAGCTCCCCGTACGTCCAGCTTTCGGACGACGAGAGCAGCGCCGGGCGACCGCCGCCCAGCGCCGCGACCTGGTCGTCGAGAAGCGGGGATGCGCAGTTCAGGCGGTCCGGATACCGCAACTCCGGGAGGGTGAAATCGAAGTTCGGCCACAGGTTCTCCGGCGGGAGGTTGTCGCGGCAGAACGAGTCCAAGTGCGCCGACGGAGACAGCGTCATAGTTGACCTTCCACTATAGATATGAAGGGCCCAATCGTATGCACTTCTTGTTACGCCCGTCAATGATACGAAATACAGTTCCCTGCCCGCGGGCTATCTGACGCACCGTGGCCGTGGCAACGGTTATGGTGTATCCATGACGACGGGGACTTTTGCCGATGACTTGGCGATCGAACGATCAAGCGAGCTGCAACCGCGCGAGTTGATCGTGACGATCTTCGGCCTCTACGCGCGGGCCGAGTCGAACTGGTTGTCGGTCGCTTCCGTCGTCCGACTCATGTCTCATCTCGGTGTGGACGGATCCGCGGTTCGCTCGTCGATTTCCCGGCTCAAACGGCGCGAAACGCTGGAAGCCCATCGTCACGACGGCTCCGCAGGCTATTCGCTGTCCAAGCCGACTCTGGATGCTCTCGCCGAGGGCGATGTCAGGATCTTTGATCGCAAGCGCGCCGAGATCGAAGACGGCTGGCTGATGGTGGTCTTCTCCATCCCCGAATCCGAACGGGACAAACGGCACGTTCTCCGAACATTCCTGACCCGTCTCGGCTTCGGCACCACCGCGCCAGGGGTGTGGATCGCGCCGGGAAGCCTCGTTCGCGAGACCAGGGAAACGCTGGAACGCCGGGGACTCAGCGAATACGTCGACATGTACAGCGCGGAACACCTCGGCTTCGGCGACCTCCGCACGAAGGTCCGCACCTGGTGGGATCTCGACGCACTCACCACCCTCTACGCCGCGTTCCTCGACAAGTATCGTCCGGTACTCGAACGGTCGACGGCAGGAACACTCACCCCCCAAGACGCTTTCGCCGAATACGTGCCCATGCTCACCGAGTGGCGGCGGCTACCGTACCTCGACCCCGGCCTCCCCCTTCCCCTACTTCCACCTGGATGGAACGGTGTCACCGCCGGCCGGCTCTTCGACGAACTGAACGCCGCCCTCAGCGGACCCGCCCGAGAACACGCAATGCGGATCATTCACCAGCCCTGACCACTACCCGCGGCCGAGAGGGTCGCGAGCCTCCACGCAAATCCATGGGATACGCCCTCGTGCGCCCCACCTCGGCATCGCTTTTCTGGGCACCGCGCCTTCACACGGGAACGCCACACCATCTGTCGTAAGAGACTTTTCACATGGGTGGCCGTTACACCACAGAGTGAGCGAACGTTATTGCACAGGAATCAGTCTGGGTCGAGCACATCACTTCGAAGTTGTCTCCAGGGCCTTGACAAGGCTGTCCCCCAGCTCCATTGCGGCCAGTTTGGCGTCCAGTCGGGCTCCGTCTTCGTCGGCGAGCGCGGCATCACGAAGCCCTGCCAGCGAAGTGACCGCGCCGGGTGAGCCGACCAGTGCGTGGGCCGCGGACATCAACTTGCCGAAACTGTCGCCGCCGTGCTCGTAGGTGGCACCGTAACCCTTGAGGACACGCTGGCACTCGACGATCTCACGTCCGAGGTCGGCATCGGTTGCTGCAGCCCGGAGAGCCTGTTCGATCCACTCCTCGATCGCCGCCTGCTCCCGGACGAACCGCAGTGAGCGCGGGCGGAGGGGACGCATTCGCGCCATCGTGCTCAGCATCGTGTAACCGGTCACCGAACTCGTGTTCAGGATCATCCCCTTGTGGGTGATCGCGCCGACCAGACGCTGGAACCACTTCGAACGGTGCATGCGGGCCCCCAGCCTGGAGGGCATCGTGTCGGTGATCTCGTCGATCTGTGGGTGGAGATACTCACGAACCTGCATCAGTTGGTGCCGTTCCGCCCGCGCTTCCTTGCGGATTCGGTCCATCCGCCCCTGTCGGGTCTTCTGCATTGCCACCTGGATCGTGTCCTGGTAGCACATCCACAGCCCGATGTGGCGGGCCGCCTCGACGGTCAACCGGGCTGCTCCCGCGGCGTCCGGATCTATCTCGGCGAAGCGGGTCACCCGGAACAGGTACCGCTCGGCGTAGTCCAGGTTCTGATAAACCGCGGTCCGCACGAGACCGTGGAGGATCATCGACCGCGCCGCCGGCGGGAGGTTCAGGACGCGGTCGGCGAGCGGCTGCAGCGCCGGCCCGACGAGGGTGGAGGGGGCGGTCGCTGCGACCGTCGTGCGTCGAGTCTCTTCCTCGGCTTTTCGGTCCTCCGGCGTCACCGGGCGCGGTCCGATGGAGATCGGTATCGGATTCGGCTTCCGCGCGGGGCGTGGTTTCTGCTGTGCGGCGGCGTCAAACCCGGCGGAGAAGGCCCGTAGTGAGGATTCGACACCCTTTCCGAACGCGTGAATCGGGGCCTCGAACTGTTCCCTGCTGAAGGGAAGGGTCCCGGATCCGGCAAGGGCACCGAACAACGCGGCACTGATGACGCTGCGACTCTGTTCGGCCATTTCCATGAAGTCTGCGGCGACCAACCGCTTCGAGGCGCGTTGCGCTCCCGCGACGAGTTCGGAGCTGTCGGCGCGACCGTCGCCGAGGGCCATCTTTTCGTCGATGGAGTACACCCGATTGGTGGAGGTGATCAGTGTCGTTCGATCGGGGGTGACGAATCCGCGCTGGACAGCTCGGCCACATTCCATCAGTTCGGAGGCGATGAGGACATCGACCTCGCCGGGGCTCGGGAACACGCTGAGGACCGGCTCGATCCGGGCGTCGGTCGCCGAGGACGGAGGTTCATCGCCAGGTGGGAAGATCTCGACGTAGTAGACCGTCGCCCCGGTGCGCTGGGCGACGCCGGCGACGGAGGTGTTCTGCGCGTAGTGGCCGGCGTTCTCGGCGACGGCGACGATCCAGTCGGCGAGCACGCCGCCGCCTTCGCCGCCGAGGGCGACGATCGCCAGAGTGATCGGACGTTGACCGTTGTACCAGTTGAACATCATGCAGCCTCGAATTGTGCGGCGCGGCGCTCGATGCCGCGGGATGCGATCTTGATCCACCACGAGCGGACGTTTGCAAGAAGCTGTTCGCGTCGGGTGGGGTTGTCGACTACGTCGGTGCGGTAGAACGACGGGCACAGCACCGCGGCGTGTGCATTCGCCCCGCACACTCCGCAGCCGACGCAGCTGTCGAGGACCTCAGCGATCGGGTCGGTACGCATGGGATCCGGGTTGGGTGCGATCGTCAACGACGGGCAGCCGGAGATCCGGATGCAGGCGTGGTCGCCGGTACAGGTCTCGGGATCCACCCCGAACCGCTCGCGCACCACCCGCTTGCCGGCCGCGAGCGCTTTGGTTCGGTCGCGTTTGACGCGGCGCTGGGCGTTGAGCTGGCACTCGCTTTGCATGACGAGCACCTTGGGCCCGGCCTCGTCGGTGGTGAGTGCCTCGACAAACGTGTCACGGACTTTGCCGACGTCGTAGGTGTTCTTGATCGTGCGCGCCCATTTGACGCCGATACCGCGGACGGCCTTCTCGATCGGGTGCTGGGTCGACCGGGTGGGGAGGTCTGCCTGGGAGGACAGCACGTCCTGGCCGCCGGTCGCGGCGGCGTAGGCGTTGTCGACGATGAGGTGGACCTGATCGCTCTTGTTGAAGACAGCGTTGCCGACGCCGCTGGTGAGGCCGTTGTGCCAGAATCCGCCGTCGCCCATGATCGCGATGCTGCGCCGGTCGGTGTCCTTGGAGTTCAGTGCGGAGGCGCCTGCCGATCCGAGGCCGTATCCCATCGTCGTGGCGCCGAGGTCGAACGGTGCGTTGACGGCGAAGAGGTGGCAGCCGATGTCGGCGCTGACGTGGTGTTTGCCGGTCTCCCGCTCGGCGAGTTTGAGGCCGCTGAAGATCGGGCGTTCGGGGCATCCGGTGCACAGTCCCGGCGGGCGCGGCGAGATGACCTCGGACGAGACGCGGGGGGCTGTGGGGCTCGTCGGGTCGTCGGGGTCCCGCAGCAGGGCGGGCTGGTGTGCGACGACGTCCGGGAGGTACCGCTGGAGGAACTCGTTGACACCGCGGGTGACGACCGTCGAGGTGTATTCGCCGGCGAGTGTCAGCATGTCCTTGCCGTGCAGTGCGGTGGCAATGTCCGCCCGCCGCAGGATCGCGTTCAGGTTCTGCTCGATGTAGTCCGGCTGGCCCTCCTCCAGGAGGAGGACGGCGCGTTTGCCCTGGCAGAACTCGATGATCTCGTCGTCGACGACCGGGTAGGTCACGTTCATGACGTACGTCGGTACCTGGGTGCGTCCGAATGCGTCGGAACAGCCGAGCAGCTCCATCGATCGGTTCAGCGTGTTGTACAGACCGCCCTGCACGATGATGCCGATGTCGGCTTTGTCGTTCCCGAAGACCTCGTTGAGGCCGCGGTTCTTGATGAACTTGACCGCCGCCGGCCACCGGTCGTGGATCTTCTCCTTCTCGTGCAGGAAGCTGGCCGGCGGGAGCACGATCCGGTCGATGTCGCGCAGCGGATTTTCGAGGGCATCGGTGACCGTCATCGGCGGGCGTTTGTTGTCCTTGGCCCCGAAGGCCCCGTGCAGGTGACACGAGCGGAGCCGCAGATCCAGCATCACCGGGGTGTTGCTCGCCTCGGACAGCTCGAAGCCGACCTCGACCGCGTCGACGATCGCCGAGACATTGGGCCGGGGATCGAGCAGCCACATCTGCGACTTCATCGCGAACGCGTGGGAGCGCTCCTGCATGATGCTCGAGCCCTCGCCGTAGTCCTCGCCGAGGATGACGAGCGCGCCGCCGGTAACGCCGCCACTGGCCAGGTTCGCAAGCGCGTCCGAGGCAACATTCAAGCCGACGGTGGACTTGAAGGTCACCGCGCCGCGCAGCGGATAGTGCACCGAAGCTGCCAGCATCGCCGCCGCCGTCGCTTCCGACGCGCTGTTTTCGAAATAGACGCCGAGTTCGTCGAGGATCTCGTGCGCGTCACCGAGGACATCCATCAGATGCGAGATCGGTGCGCCCTGGTAGCCGCCGACATAGGCGACACCGGATTGCAGCAACGCCTTGGTGACGGCGAGGATGCCCTCGACGTGCAACGTGGTGCCGGCGCCGTTGCGGAGTTGTTTGACCTCGGCGGCGAACGAACGTTCAGCCATTTTCTCTTTCCTTACTTCTCGACCAGGGCGACCACGCGGGCCGGACTACCCGATCCCCCGACAATGGGCAGCGGCAGGACCGTGATCGCGAACCCGGTCGCCGGCAACTGATCCAACTTCTGCAGCTGCGTCAGTCCCAACTTGCCCGCGCCGAGCAGGTGGTGATGGCAGGGGAACGCCGGGTCCAGTGCCGTGGCCTGGCCGGCGTCGGTGCCGACCGTTTCCACGCCCACCCCGACCACCTCGGTCTCTTCGGCGAGCCAGCGTGCGCACTCGGCGGTGAATCCTGGCGTGTGCGGTCCGGTCTCGTCGGCGTTGTGGAAATCGTCGCTGTTCTCCGACCGGCTCGACCACCCGGTGCGGTAGAGGAGCCACCCACCGGCAGGGAGTGCACCGTGCGTGCGTTGCCATTCTTCGATGTCGGCGACATCGAGGAGGAAGTCCGGGTTGTCGGCCACCCGGTCAGTGACATCGAGGACGACCGCGGGGGCGAGCAGTGAACGCAACGGCACCTGTGACACGTCGAGTCCGTCCTTGCCGGTGATCCAGTGGTTCGGTGCATCGAGGTGGGTGCCGGTGTGTTCGCCGGTGTGGATGTTGTTCCAGTACCAACCCGGCCCGTCCTCGTCGAATCGGCTGATCAACTCGAGCTGGAAGGGCAGGGTGTTCTTGAACGGTTCCGGCAACGCCAGCACCGGGGTCTTGTCGGTCAGTGGCGCGGTGAGGTCGATCAATTCGATGCGTTCGTCGGCGATGGACGCGAGCAGGTCGGTGATTACTGACATGTCAACTCCTAATTGGATTTACGGTGCCGCTGCGCGGCAAGTTTGGTGGCAACGAGGTGGCCGGAACCCGCGCCGAGTCCGGCCCCGGGATGAGTGGATGCACCGATGTGCCAGAGACCGTCCACGCAGGTGCGATGCCGCCCCGCTTCGGGCAGTGGGCGCCACAGAAAGCTCTGATCCAGCTCCGAACTGCCGCCGTAGGGGTCCCCGCCGACGGCATTCTCGTTGTATGCCGCGAGATCGGCCGGCGAGATCACATCCGTTCCGAGAATTTTCAGACCATGGGTGTGCGCGTCCAAGCGATCGATGACCCGCTGGGCGTAGGCCCTGGCCAGTTCCGGGGTCCAACCGTCCGTGGTGTTCAGCTCGCCGGCGGCGTCGCCGAGCGGTTCGTACGGAACCTCCTGCAGTTGCAACCAGAGCGAAGCGGCACCGGCCGGAACACGCGAGGGATCCAAGAGGGATTGTTGCCCGACCACGACTGTCGGTTTCCTGGGAAGAAGACCGGCTTCCGCTTCCGCACGGGCAATGCCGGTGCTCGCCGATCCATCCGAGATATGCACCAGCGGAACCTCGTTGAGGCGGGCATCGCGCCACTGGGGTCGTTCGGACAAGGCGATGTGGATCTGCATCTCACCGCGCCCGTACCGGTACCGCCGTGCCTGGGCACGCAGCGGAGCAGGACTGGCGTCCGGAGGCAGCAGCGACCCGTACAAGGCAGTCGGTGTTACCGACGCCAGCACCGCACGCCGGGCCCGGTAACGCCGCCCTGCCGCCTCCACACCGGTCGCACGGCCCCCCTCGACAATGATGCGGTCGACGCGGGATCCGGTATGCACCTGCACGCCCAATTCGTCGAGTAGTCCTCGAAAGGCCTCCAGCAGTCGTGCCGAGCCTCCCTCGACCACAGGCAGACCGAAACCGTGGACGGTTGCCGCCAGCACCGGAATCATGAAGCCGCCGGAGGCATTGTCCGGCGACAGACCTGCGTGCAGTAGCCACGGCACCCACAGGTGATCCACTTCGGGACCGACGTACTCCCGAGAACAGTAGGCGCGGCCCGACGCAGCGAGGTCTCGGAGCCACTGCTCGGAGCCGCGCCGTCCGTTGGTTTTGAAGAAACGCGCCAGCAGTGGAACGACTCCGGCGCTGCGGATTTCGCTGCCCATCATCCCGCCGATCACCGGTGCGTTGCGGCCGAACCGTTGCAACGCCTCCAGATACGTATTCCCGTCTTCTTCGTCGCCGAAGCCCGCTGCCGTCAGCTCCGGATCGCGGTACGCCAGGGTGACACGGCCGCTGTCGGCAATGCTCGCGGTCACGGCCTCGTCGGTGTTGCAGAACCGCAGCCCGTGACGGGCCAGGTCGTCGCCGAGCGCCGTGTGCGCCGGGCCCGACACGAACAGCGGATACCACGATGAGAACGTGTCGTGCACGTAGCCGGGCACCGTACGCTCACCGCTCCCAACAAAGCCGCCGATCTCCGGATTGCTCTCCAGCAGCACCACTTTCCAGCCTGATCGAGCCAGCGTGGCTGCGGCGACGAGTCCGTTGATTCCGGACCCGACGATGACGGCATCGACTTCGTTGTGCATCACATCTCCTTTCGAGTGTGAGCGACGACATTAGTGACCCAAGGAGGCGGCGGCTATCCTGATTGCGCGCGTCTTATCCGTATGCCGCTCAGTTGCGAGGGACCGGCCGCTGACCGGCGTGACGCCGCCCCCGACAGGGCGTTCCTCGAACCCTGCCCGCGCGATCGCACCGTCCCCGCGCGAATGAGCGATACATACGGCATCGGGTCACCAGCGCCGCGTTCGCACCCCTTGTTCCGAAGGGGTGGTCGATCAGCGGTAGGCCGGTTCTACGCCTGTGTGGCGATGGCGTCGGCGGCGTCGTGCAGCGCGCGGGAGACGGCGTGCATGCCGGGGGTGTACTGCCGGCGGGCGAGCGAGGCGATGTAGATCGAGCGTGTCGGGACCCGGTCGGTGGGACGAAATCGGACTGCGTAGACGTCGGGGCGATGATGTGCGACGGCCAGCCGCGGGACCATGGCGATGCCGACTCCCGCTGCGACCATCGCTTCGATCTCTTGGTAGTCATGGGCCTCGTAGACGACGTTCGGGGTGAATCCGGCCGTGTCGCAGCTGCGGTAAAGCACTTCGGCCGCCGGGTGGTCGGCGTTGCGGATGATCCACTTCGCCGATCGCAGCGATGCCACCGTGACATCGTCGGCGTACGGCGCGTCGAACGGGACGAGCAGGACTGTTTCGTCCTCCATCAGCGGCACGAGGGCGAGGGATTTCTCGGTCTCCTCGGTCCAGTCGTAACTCCAGAGCAACGCCATCTCGACCTCGCTCGAATGGAGCATCTC
The DNA here is from genome assembly GCF_030056875.1 of Rhodococcus sp. IEGM 1351. Lineage (NCBI taxonomy): Bacteria > Bacillati > Actinomycetota > Actinomycetes > Mycobacteriales > Nocardiaceae > Rhodococcus > Rhodococcus sp. IEGM 1351. The sequence continues at coordinate 168,096 of NZ_JASHKU010000014.1, forward strand.
CAGTAGTCGCGGGCGGACCGCGGATTGGACGCGCACGTCGATGCCCGGCCAGTGGGCGTGATAGTTCTTCAGCGCGTCCGAGAGCAGTGAGGCGCTGACGGTGGGGAAGGAGCCGAGTCGGACGGTGCCGCGCTCGAGTCCCAGCAGAGCTTCCAGGTCGCCGTGGGCGGCACGCATTTCCTGACGGAACAGCCGCGCGCGCGTGACGAGAATTTCGCCGGCTTCCGTCAACCGGACGCCACGAGGCAGGCGGGTCAGTACCGGCTGCCGGATCTCCTGTTCCAGTTTGGCGATGCGCTGCGACGCGGCGGAGGGCGTGACGTTGGCGCGTTCGGCGCCGCCGGTGAGCGATCCGGCCTCGTCGATGTCGAGGAGCAGGAACAGGGTCACCACGTCGAACGAGTTGCGCATCGATACCTCCAACAAGCCTTTAATCCTGCTAAACCCCGGCGTAGAAATACGACATTGTCATAAACATAACCCGCTCATAGTGTGATCTGCGTAATGATCAAGTGAAGGATGTGACATGCAGACGATGAGTACTCCCCCGCACGGGATCACGGCACGGAATCGCCCCGACGACGCCGCCGATCACGCAGTGCGCTCACTGCTCGTCGCGCCGGCCGGCATCGGCGAGGTGGCGGAAGAGACAACCCCCGCCCCACGCCTATTGTCTCCCAATTCTATTCACGTCCGTCCGTCGCGACCGGCTGCCACCCAGGAGCCGTTCGATCCGCCCCGCAGCGAACCGAAAGTACGCCCATGACTTCCATCGAGATACTGCCACTGATCGCGTTGGTGGCAATGTTCGTGATAGCCACCTTCTTCCCCATCAACATCGGCATCTTGGGGTTCATCGGCGCATTCGTCGTGGGCGCCTTCATCCTCGGCTACGACGACAAGGAAATCCTCGCCGAGTTCCCCAGTTCGATCGTGCTGACGATCATCGGCGTCACTTACTTCTTCGGTATGGCGAAGAAGAACGGGACGATCGACCTCCTCGTCAATGCCTGTATACGTGGTGTTCGTGGACGGGTGACGATCGTCCCGTGGGTGTTCTTCTTCTGCGCCTCGGTGCTCACAGCCCTGGGCACGTTCAGCCCGGCTGCCGTTGCCTTGATCTCGCCGGCGGCGATGTCCTTCGCCGCGCGGACTCGGATGAGTCCGCTGGTGATGGGCATCATGACGATCAACGGTGCGCACGCCGGAGCGTTCTCGCCGATCTCGGTCTCGGGTGTGCTGGTCCGTGACATCGTCGAGTCGAGCGGCCTGACGATCGCGCCCTGGACCCTGTTCTTCGCCAGCTACGGCATCAATCTGCTGCTCTCGGTCCTCACAGTGGTCGGCTACGCCGTCCTCGCCCGGGTACGGAACCTCGAGTTCACCGCTACCGGCTCCAGCGCCGGCATCGACTCCGACGGCGTCGGGAGCGCACTACGCACCCCCACTGCGGGACCCGGTGGAATCCCGGCCGGCGGATCGTCCGGCCGGGGCGGCACCCAGGTACTCATCCGGACGCCGCGCACCGAGGTCGGCACCGACCACGATGTGCAGCCGGTCACCGGGGTCCAGAAACTCACGCTCGTCCTGATCGCCGGGGTGTTGGTGCTGGTCCTGGTCCTGCATATGCCGATCAGCTTCGTCGCCATCGCGGCCGGTGCGATCCTCGCCTTCACCGACCTGTCCAAGCAGAGTGAGGCCATCGCCGGTATCAGCTGGTCCACGGTCCTGCTCGTCGCCGGCATGGTCACCTACATCTCGCTCATGGAAGAGATCGGCACGATCGACCATCTCGCCGAGATGGCGATCACCATCGGCGCACCGCTGCTGGTCGCCGTCGTCCTCTGCTACGTCATCGGCGTCACCTCGGCGTTCGCATCGTCGACGGCGCTTCTCACCGCCGTCATCCCGCTCGCGCTTCCTCTGCTGCAGACCGGGGCGCTGCCGGTCGTCGGAGTCGTGGCAGCACTCGCCATCTCCGCCACCGTCGTCGACGTCTCCCCGTTCTCGACCAACGGCGCACTCGTCCTCGCCAACGCCCAGAACATCGAGCGTCCCCGGTTCTACCGGCAACTGCTCCTCAACGCGGGCATCGTGGTCGCGATCGCGCCGGCCCTGTGCTGGCTGGTGCTGGTGGCCGTCCCGACTCTGGTCTGACGCGCAGACAACACCCGCGAGGGTTTAACTGAAGTTAACCCTCATCGATTTATTCGCCATTGTTCTCCACCCTGATGTAGGTCAGGGTGGGCAGTGGGACACCGCTGGGAAGCACGCTCCCCATCCGATCAGAGCCTCCAGCGGTGCCTCACAAACTCTTCGAACCCGAAAGGTGGGCCGGACCGTGTTCACACTTCATGGAACCTGGATGCGGGGGGGAACCAGCAAGTGCTGGCTGTTCAACGCATTCGACGTCGATCCGCTCATTGCTCAGGCCGGCGGCCTGGATGCCATCTTGACGTCGGCATTCGGCTCGGGTGATCCGCGTCAGCTCGACGGTGTCGGCGGCGGCAGCTCGACCACATCGAAGGCGGCGATCGTGCGCCGCTCCAGCGAGCCCGGAATCGACGTCGACTACCTGTTCGCTCAGGTCGCGATTGGTGACCGCCAGGTCGAATGGGGCAGCAACTGCGGAAACTGCGCCACGGCGATCGGGCTGTACGCGCTGCAGTCCGGGTTCGTTCCTGTGGACTCCGCGACGACGACCGTGCGGATGCGGAACCAGAACACCGGCGCGATCCTGGACGCCCAGATCGCCACTCCGGGCGGGATGATCCCCACCGAAGGCGACGCGGCCGTGCCCGGTACCAGCGCGTTGGGTGTCCCGGTGGGGCTCACCTTCACCGGTCTCGCCGCCGGTGCGGCCACACTGCTGCCCACCGGCGCCGCCGCCGATCAGATCTCGATTGCCGACCACACGTACCGCGCCACGATGGTCGTCGCCGGCGCCCCGGCTGCGTTGTTCAACGCTGCCGACCTCGGGCTGACCGGTGCGGAGGACAACCAGACGATCGCCGAACACCTGCCGTTGCTTCTCCGGCTGCGACAGGAAGCGTCGTTGCGGATGGGACTGAGCAAGCCGGGAGATCCCGTCTCCCATGCGATTCCGAAAGTCGGTGTCGTGGGTCCGCCGGCGGACTACCGCACCAGCGCCGGCGTCGACATCCGCGGTGACGACTACGACATCTCGGTCCGGATGCTGTCGATGCTCGCCCCGCACCCGGCGATCGGGCTCACCTCCGCGGTCGCCGTCGCCGCGGCCTCCACCGTGACCGGAGGTGTCGTCACCGACAACACACAGGTCCGGTGGCCGGGATCGCTTCGGGTGGGAACACCCGCCGGGGTACTCGATGTCGACCTCTCCGTTTCCCTCGACGGGGTACTCGAATCGGTCACCCTGCACCGGGCGGCCCGCCGTATCGCATCGGCGGAACTGTTCGTCACCGCCCCGGCGCCGGCTCCGGCACTGGTCGGCTCCGCGCGGTGAGGACTCCGCACAGCCCCGCCCCCGCGATGCGACAGGAATCCTGATGCCCGAGAAGATCGCGATCGCGCCCAGACCGATCGACACGCGGATCGCCCGATCCTGGCTTCTGGTCAACGGCACCCGAACCGACCTGTTCGACCAGGCCGACCGCTCCTGCACAGACCAGATCGTCCTCGACATCGAGGACGCCGTCGACCCCCAACTCAAATCCACCGCGCGGGAGGAGGTCGCCGCCTGGCTCGAGAACACCTCGGCCTGGGTGCGGATCAACGACCGGTCCTCGTCGTACTGGAGCGATGACGTCGATCGCCTCGCCGGGCTTCCCGGACTGGCGGGCGTGATGCTTGCGAAAACCGAAGCCGCAGAACATATCACCGAAACCTTCGACCGACTCGGCGCAGCCACCCCGGTACTCGCGTTGGTCGAATCCGCCCTCGGAATCGACCAGGCCGGTGATATCGCCCGCGCCCGCGGCGTCTTCCGACTCGCCTTCGGCAGCGGCGACTATCGCCGCGACACCGGCACCAGCGCAGACGACCTCGCCATGGCCTATCCCCGCTCCAGACTGGTGGTCGCCAGCCGAATCGGCAACCTGCCCGGACCGATCGACGGTCCCACCGTCAGCAACAGTCACACCGTTCTGCGTGAGCAGTCGGCGGTGTCCGTGTCCCTCGGGTTGACCGGGAAGCTGTGCCTGGACACCGAACAACTGCCGGTAATCAACGAGTCGATCAGCCCCACGCCCTCGGACGTGACCTGGGCGCGGGAGTTTCTCGCCGATTTCGAAGCCCGCGGCCGCGTTGTTCGCGACGGCAGCGACCCGCCCCGGCTCGGTCGGGCCGAGAAGATCACCCGCCTCGCCGACGCGTTCGGAATCTGCCGGAGCTGACCGGTCCTATCCGGTTTCGAATCCCTCCTGCAACTGGTGGGCGGCGGCAGTGCACACCGCGATCCCTTCCTGCGCGGCCGGGCTCAGCCGCCGCTCGGTCAGATGCGCGACCAGGATCCGGCGCTGCGGCGGACGGGTGGCGAGGGGAATCGACCGGACGTCGGGCCGAAGGTTGAGTACGGCCAGTCGCGGAGCAATAGCCACGCCGAGCTCGACAGCCACCATCGCCTGCACCTCACCGTAGTCGTGCGCGAAGACACTCGTGCGCGGCGTGAAACCACCTTGCTGACAGAGTTTTTCGAGGGTCTGCGCGACCGGATGATCGTCGGCGCGAACCACCCACGATTCGTCGCGCAATTCGGCGATCCGGATCGAGTCGCGATCGGCCAGACGGTGCCGTTCCGACACCAGCAGCACGGTCGGATCGTTCATCACGTGGTGGTACGTCAGCGTGGGGTCATCGACCCGGTTCCACTCGTAGTCCCACAGCAACGACAGTTCGGTCTCCCGGCGGCGAAGCGCATCGACCAAGTACGCGAACCGGCCACTGAGCACCTTCAGCTCGACCCCCGGGTGCCGGGTCTTGAACTCCTTGACCACGAGTGGCAGCAGTGACGACCCAGCCGTGGGGAAGGTGCCGAGCGCCAGCACACCTGCACGCAGCCCTTTGATCTCCGCGAGTTCGGCATCGGCGGCCTCGAGTTCGATCAGGATGCGTTCGGTGTGCTTGACCACCGACCGCCCCGCCTCGGTCAACACGATGCCGCGCGCGTGCCGCTCGAGGAGCGGTTGCCCGGCCTCCTTCTCCAGCTTGGCGATTTGTTGGGAGACAGCCGAAGTGGTGTACCCGAGCGCCGACGCTGCCGCGGTGATCGATCCGTGCTCGGCGACCGCGCGCAGCGTGAACATCCTGGTCGTGTCCAGCACCCACCCACCTCCTGTGGCTTTAGAGAAAGTTAACACCTGTCGATACATCCGTGATTGTAGTTGAACCGTGCGAGTGTCAGTCTGAGATGGCGGCAGTGGCAGCTCAACACTCTCCGGCCGCCCCGTGACACCGGCTCGCACAGGCACCGTCGGACGTTGCTCGCCCACGGCGACGGATGTCGATTGCCGCCCACCGTATCCACTCCCCACGCGTGAGGACAGCCTATGACTGCACACCCGAGTGACGTCCATTCGCCTGACGACCAGGCCGACGCCAGCACAGGCACCCGCCATTCTCCGACGCGTGCCCCCCTGCACGGCATTCGCGTCCTCGACATCAGTACCGTCTACGCCGCACCGATCACTGCCATGATGCTCGGCGACTACGGCGCCGACGTCATCAAGATCGAGCACCCCACAGGCGATCCCGCCCGCTCACACGGAGCACGCAAGGACGGCCACGGTCTGTGGTGGAAGGTGATCTCGCGCAACAAGAGATGCATCACCCTCAATCTCGGCACCGCCGAGGGTCAGCAGATGCTCCGCGACCTCGTCGTCGATGCCGACGTTCTGGTGGAAAACTTCCGCCCCGGTGTCCTCGAGAAGTGGGGATTGGGACCGGACCGGCTCCACGACCTCAACCCCGGGTTGATCATGCTGCGGGTCACCGGCTTCGGCCAATCCGGTCCCTACGCCGAGCGCCGAGCATTCGGGACCCTCGCCGAGGCCATGAGTGGATTCGCACACCAAACGGGTTGCGAGGACGGTCCGCCGACGTTGCCGCCCTTCGGTCTCGCCGACGGTGTCGCCGGACTCGCCGGCGCATTCGGTGTGGTGACCGCGCTGCTGCACCGCAACGGCCCGGACAGCGACGGAAAGGGGCAGGTCATCGACCTGTCTCTGCTCGAACCGCTGCTGGGGATCCTTGGCCCCGGCCCCACCGCGTACCACCAGCTCGGCACCATCGCCGGTCGCAACGGCAACCGCTCCCCCAACAACGCCCCACGCAACACCTATCTCACCAAGGATGGGCGGTGGGTCGCCATCTCCGCGAGCGCCACCTCCGTCGCCGCGCGCGTCATGCGCCTCGTCGGCCGCCCTGACGTCGTCGAACAACCCTGGTTCGACTCCGCCGGCGAACGCAGCCGAAACGGCGACCTTCTCGACGAGGCCGTCGCGAAATGGATCGCAGACAGGCCGCTGGACGAAGTCACGGCCGAATTCGAACGCGTGGGCGCCGCGCTGGCACCGATCTACGACGTCGCGCAACTGATGAACGATCCGCACGTCCTCGACCGCGACTGCATCACCACCGTCGACGACGACGACCTCGGCCCGATCAAGATGCAGAACCTCATGATCCGCATGCTCGGAACACCCGGTGCGATCAACTTCGCCGGCCGCCGACTCGGCCAGGACAACCAACAGTTCTACAGGGAAGCCCTCGACATCGACCCGTACCGACTGTCCGAACTCGCCGAGAAGGGGGTCCTCTGATGGACCGCAGCTACCTGTTCGCCCCGGGCCACAACCGAAAACTCCTCGGCAAGGTGTTCGACGCCGGCGCAGACGCCGTCATCCTCGACCTCGAAGACGCGGTGCCGCCCGCCGAGAAGTCGACGGCGCGGGACAATGTCGCATTCGTCCTCACCACCCACACCGCATGGGTGCGGATCAACGCGCCCGGCACCGAACTCGCCGGAGCCGACCTCGATGCTGTCGCTTCATCGGCTCACGGCATCCGCATCCCCAAGGTCGAAACACTCGACGACATCCACTGGGTCGCGGACCGCGCCCCCGGAAGACCCCTGATCTGTGCTATCGAAACCGCGAAAGGCGTCGCCAACGCCTTTGCGATCGCCGAGCACCCCGCGGTCACCCATATCGCCCTCGGCGGTATCGACCTGCAGAAGGACCTCGGCACCGGGAAGGGGGACGCACCTATGCAGTACGTGCGCTCCCACCTCGTCGTCGCCGCCCGCGCCGCCGGCATCGCCCCACCGATCGACAGCGTCTACCCGCACATCGACGACACCGACGGACTCGTCCGCCAGGCCACCCACAGCCGTGACCTCGGCCTGTTCGGCAAGTCCGCCATCCACCCCGCTCAGCTTCCGGCCATCCACACCACCTTCAGTCCGCGACAGAACGACATCGACTGGGCTCGACAAGTCATCGAGGCATTCGAGAACGCCGGCGGAGCCGCGGTGCGACTGGCCACGGGCGAATTCGTCGATCTCCCCGTCGCGGAACGGGCAAGGAAGATCCTGGACTTTGCGCACGCCTGACAAACCCCCACCCCCGCCATAGCCCCCACTGTGGACCATGCTGATCTTCCTGGTGTGGTGCGGCATAGATTTCAGCCACGGACAGATTCGAGCCGGCCCGCCACCCGCCCTAGACCTGGCACGATGGCAGGGTGACTGAACCCAACCGCGTCCTCGTCCTCGGCTCGGGATTCGCCGGCTTATGGGCCGCGCTGGGGGCGGCGCGGCGGCTCGACGAACTCCAGGCGACGGGCACCGTCGATGTCACGGTGATCAGTGCGCAGCCGTTCCACGACATCCGGGTCCGCAACTACGAGGCAGACCTGAGCGCGTGCCGTATCCCGCTGAGCGATGTGCTGGACCCGGTCGACGTCGGGCACATCGCCGCCGAGGTGACTGCGATCGACACCGCGGCGCGCACCGTCACCGTCTCGGGCCGCGGGGCACAGCGCACGCAGAGGTACGACCGTCTGGTCATGGCTCTGGGCAGTCGGGTGGCGACGCCCGATATCCCCGGTTTGCGGGAATTCGGCTTCGACGTGGACACGTACGACGGCGCGATGAAGCTACAGCGCCACCTGGCCGCGCTGTCCGACGGCCGAGCGGACGTGAACGCGGCGACCGCGGTGGTGGTCGGCGCCGGCCTCACGGGCATCGAAACTGCGTCCGAGCTGCCCGGAAGGCTGGCAAAGGTGTGCGCGGGACGCAACGTCGAACCGCGGGTGGTGCTGATCGACCACAACCACTACGTCGGTTCCGACATGGGCTCATCGGCGCGACCGGTGATCGAAGCGGCGCTGTCCGACAACGGCGTCGAGACGTTGACCGGTGTCGGCGTCGCATCTGTCGACGAGCACGGCGTGACGCTCTCCTCCGGAGAGGTGCTGGCCGCGGGCACCGTCGTCTGGTGTGCGGGCATGCGGGCGAATCCGCTGACCGCACAGCTCGGTGGCGAGCGCGACCGGCTCGGTCGCCTGCCGGTCGACGACTACCTGCGGGTGATCGGTTCGCCCGGAGTATTCGCCGCCGGTGACGTCGCCGCGGCGCGGGTGGACGACGACCACCTGTCGGTGATGTCGTGCCAGCACGGGCGCCCGATGGGCCGCTACGCGGGTTACAACGTCATCGGCGACCTGCTCGGGGAGCCGATGCTCCCGCTCCGGATCCCCTGGTACGCCACCGTTCTCGACCTGGGACCGGCGGGCGCGGTGTACACCGAGGGGTGGGACCGCCAGGTGGTGTCGCGCGGCGCGCAGGCCAAAGCCACCAAGGTCACCATCAACACCGAACGCATCTATCCCCCGTTGAACCGAGACCGCGACGCGCTGCTGGCCGCCGCCGCGCCGGCGCTGCAGGCACGACCCGATCCTGGACAATGACTTTCAGGAAATCGAAGACTCGTCGCCGCCTACTGCACCACCGCCGCAGGAAGCCGATCCGTCACGCGCGGCGAGCCCACCGGGAGGGATGGTCCGGGAAGCCAACGGGACCGCACCGCCCACCGTTCACGGGATAGTGAGCGCCGGCACTGCCGGAGGATCGGCGGGAGCCGGCGCACTGCGGTTGGCCGCGACGAGGTCCCACGCGGTCTGCCGTGGCGCCACGCCGTCCAGGATCCATTTGCCGAGCAGCAACGCGACCTTGGCCAGCATCTCGGTACGCAACCGCAGGAACGAGTCCTCCGGATCGGTGCCGACCTGACTGAGTAGCACCCACCAGGCCCAGGCGACTGCTCCGGCGTTGGCGACGAAGTCGGGGACCACCGGAATGCCCCGGCCGGTGAGCACCGCCTCGGCGCGCGGGGTCGTCGCCGCATTCGCAGCTTCGATCACGACTTTCGCGGCGACCTGGTCGACGTTGTCCGTCGTGATCGCATATGAGATCGCGGCCGGGACGAGGATGTCTGCCTCAGTGGCGATCACAGCCGCGCTCGGCAACCGCTGAACATGCGAGGGGACGCGGGAGCGGTCGATCTCGCCGTAGCCGTCCCGCAGGTCGAGCAGCGCGGGAACGTCCAGGCCGTCAGGGCAGTACAGCGTGCCGAGGGCGTCGGCGACAGCAATCACGCGCATACCGGCCTCGTACAGATACCAGGCCGCGCCGCCCCCCATGGTCCCGATGCCCTGGATGGCCACCGTCGTTTCGGCCTGAGGCCACCCACATGCTTGCACCGTGCCGATGCAGGCCTGCGCGACTCCGTAACCGCCGATCACATCGCCCAGCAGAAAACCGCTGGGCACCGGGGCGTTCAACGCGGCCCGTACCCGGCGCAGAGTCCCCTGCGGATCCTCCGCACGGCTGATCGCCGCATGGTAGGACTGTTGAAGGCCGAGTCGCGCGAAGACGTCGTCGAGCAGATGCTGCGGCACCCCCAGATCCTCCGCGGTCACCCAGTGCGCGGCCAGCCACGGGCGCATCGCCTGACAGAACCGCTCCAGAACACCGACGGCGCGGGGGTCCTTCCGGTCGAAGTCGATGCCACCCTTAGCGCCGCCGACAGGCAAGTCGAAAACCGCGGTCTTGGCAGCCATGCCTCTGGCCAGATCCTCGACCTCCGACATCGTGCAGCCTGCCCGCATCCGGGTGCCCCCGGTCGCCAGGTCGGACACCAACGTGTGAACGACGAGGTAACCATGAGCTCCGGTGACCGGATCAGACCACGTCACACGTAACAGGGGCTCACCGCGGTGCACGGTCGCCACATCGATGTGGCGCTGCGTCGCAGTGTTCGCACGGTGGTCATACTCCAGGTGCTCGGTGGTGCGCCCGAACCCGCATTCCGTCGTCGTAGTCACCTCGATTTACCCCAATCGTCCTCAGAAAATCTTCGTCACCACGACCACTCAGCCGATGACGCCAGAGTGCGCGCGCTGGTGACCAGGCGTCCAGTTACGAATCTTGGATGATTGCGTTCACGCTTTCTACACAGCGCAACGCGTGGTCCGGTTGGACGGTTGGGAATGGATGCCTAGGCTGGCGGCATGGAGCTGTCATTGCGCCGGTTGCGGATGCTTCGGGAGTTGCACCGCCGAGGCACCGTGACAGCCGCGGCGCTGGCCTTGCACTACACCACATCCGCGGTATCGCAACAGCTCACCCAGCTCGAACGCGACGTCGGCGCAAAGCTATTCGAGCGGCGCGGTCGGCGGGTACAGCTCACCGAGATCGGCCTGCTCCTCGCCGAGCACGCTGAGGAGATCATGCGATCGGTGGACCGCGCGACGACCGCTCTCGAGCAAACGCAGGAAGGGGTCACCGCCCGATTGACCGTTGGAGTGTGGGCGTCCGTCGCGTCGAGCCTGGTGCCGAGTGCGCTGACGTTGCTGGCCGCCGAGCATCCCGGCATCGAGGTGCGAACGAGGGAGCTCGCGCCGGAAGATACCGCAGTGGCAGTGCAGGACGGCTCGCTGGACTTCTCGTTCGTGATCGACTATTCCGACTACCCGATGCAGTGGGACCCGGAGTTGACCAGAGTGGTGATCGCGGTGGAACGACTGCACGCAGCACTGCCTCCGGGAACGGTGTCCGCCAGAACCATAGCGCTGGCGGATCTCGCTGAGCATCCCTGGATCCTTGCGGGACCCAAGTCGCATTTCGGCCGCGCGGTGCGCTTGGCCTGTCAGCGTTGCGGATTCGAACCCAGGATCAACCATGAGGTCGGCGAGCAGGCGACGGCACTCGCGATGGTTGCCGCAGGCCTGGGAGTCACCCTTGTCTCCGATCTCGGACTGACGCTGCGCCCGCCAGGAATGGACGTCGTCGCGCTGACCGAACCGCTCACTCGAACGATCTCCATCGCCCATCGGGGGACGGCCGCGCACCGACCGCCGCTGCAACTGGTGATCGACGCCGTGCGCGCCGCGGCGGCCGCACAGGGGCTCGCCGCACGGTCGCCGTACCCGTAGCCGTAGGCGACACACGTTTACCGGACAGTGCCCAACCGTCGGATGAATGATCTCTATCCGCACCGCCGCCGGATTGCGATGCAGTGCAAGTCAACCCCTGCATGAGGTCTCTCGCGGATCAGTGTCCCGGAATCGACTGAACGAGAGATGAGCCGGATCAATGCATAACTATGCGGTGGCTAACCTTTTTGGGAAATGCGTGGGTGAGGATGTGCCCGGATCGCTCGGAGCGGCCACTGGCGAAACCGATTTGCGGTTGCTCCGGTCGCACGTCGCACTCACACCTCGCACGACTATCCACGGAAAGGGTCTACCGTCGAGGTGAGAGTCCAGAGATGAGGCCACGGTGAGTACAACGGATGACAAGCGACGAGACGTCCTCGACGAGCACACGCTCCACATGGGCGCGGGCTTCAAAGAGAAGGACCGCGCGCACGTGCGAGAGGTGTTGTCGGCGCTCGCACCGCACCTCGGGCGTTGGGACCCGAGCGATGTGGACGTGGAAATCTCGGTGAAAGACCGAGGCGGCAAAGAACAGCGAGTCACGTTACGCACGACGCTCCCCGGCCTTCCGCCATTGGTGGCGGCCGCCACCGATCCCCACCTGGTTCAGGCTCTCGGCGCAGCGAAGCATGAGCTGATCCGGCAGATCGAAGACCAGAAGTCGGCACGGGAACCAAAGAACAACCGACAGCTCAGGAACAAGACAATCCGACATCTCGGCGCCCTTCGGACGCCACACACGGACACTCCGTGACCGCCGGCGTCGGCAAACTGGGCGGCCTCACGAAGAGGTCCAACGTGACCGTCCTTCTGCTTCGGCAACATGGCGCCGTTCTTCGTCACCGGGAGCGTGACCATGACGTGAGCCGACCCGCACAGTCCAGCTCGTCGCCGTAGACGAGCCGTGCACTCCAAGTCGAACACCCACCGCAGGACGGTCACCGCCCCAGTTTGTACGGGGTTGCTGATCGCGTAGATGCGGGTGATCCGGCCGTCCTCGACCAGCAGACTCATTGCGGCGGCTGCGCCATCGAAGTCGAATCGGGCGCCCGGTCACACCCGCGAGTGCAGGTCTGCGGCGAGTTGCGTCACGGTTCCCGCGGCGCAGCTACGGTTGTCGCCGACGCCGCCGACGGCGCCTCGTTTCGCCCATCCGACGACGTACAGTCCCTCGAGCGGCTCGCTCGTCTCGAGAGAGATCACACGACCTCGGCGGTTGGGCACGACCCCCCGCTCGTCCACGGGGATGCCGTCGAGCGGCTTCGTCGTGAATCCGGTGGCGCATATCGCGGAGTCCGCGAGGAAGGTCCGACCGGTCGTCGTGGTGACGGCGACGCCGCCGGCCACTGTCTTCCCGAGATCGGTCACCTCCTGTCCGAAGGACAACACAACGCGCAGTCTGCCCACGTCCGTGGTGGTCCGGCCATCTGCCGCGGAAATGTCGGCAGCGGGCAGGGCGGAAATGTCACGTAGCAGCGGGGCATCGGCACCGGCGCCCGGCCGACGGCCGGCTTGGTCGATCAGCACCTCGGCGTTCTCGAGGTCCAGAAGCTCATAGAACGCCGACGGCGTGAAGGAGGCGCGATCGGGGGCCGATCGCGACAACACCACCACCTCCGTCACCGCTTGGGCCGCGGCACCTCGGTCGCGTGCCCTGGCCATCCATCGGATGACATCGAAGGCGACGTTGCCCGCCCCGATCACGAGGGATCTCGGCCCCAGTGGCCCGCGCGGGCGAAAACCGGACGCCTCACAGTTCTCGGCCACCAGAATGTCGATGGCCTCATAGACACCCTCGCCGCGATCCGCGGTCGTGGGTCCGAGTCGCCGCGGCTGCGAAGCGCCACACGCGAGCACTATGGCGTCGAATCTGGTCCGGAGATCTTCGACCGAGACATCCACACCGACTTCTGTGTCGTGGAGGATCGTGACGCGATCGTCGTTGAAGGGCACGTCGAAGAGCCGCATCATGTCGCGAACGCCGACGTGGTCCCGGGAGACGCCCCGGCGCAGGAGGCCCCCGATCTCGCCGTGCTGTTCGAAGATGGTGATGCGTACCGAGGTCGATCGCCGAAGGAGTTCGCGAATCGTGTACATCGCCGCCGGCCCGGATCCGACGACGGCGATCTTCCGCATCTCGCTGGGCTTGCCCAGCGGTTGCTCGAAGCGGATCCGTCGCGACCGGGGCCGGGACTTGGCGGGAGCCTGCTCGAAGAACTCTGCGTTGCGGGCCGCGTAGGGCCGTTCGGTGACGGTCAACGTCCACTCGGGTTTGATGGCAGACGCCGGGCAGGCCTCGACGCAGGCGGTGCAATCGATACACGAGCGCGGGTCGATGAACAACGTCTCGGCCGACTCGAAACCCGCTTCGCCGGGAGCAGGGTGAATGCAATTCTGCGGGCACACCCGCACGCACGAGGCATCCTTACAACAATGCCCCAGGACAACGTGGGTCACAACGACTCCTGCTTGCTCAGAGAAGATTCGATTTTCGGTAGATCCATCGCGCGCCGAAATTCAGCAGCCCTTCTCTGCTCAGGAATTCGATAAACGGTTCTGCGGCCCTGCGGAACATTATCCGGTGGTGTTCGTTTGCGTCGATTTCCGGCCCCACTACCTTCCAATCCAGGCCGAGGTCCTCGTACATTCGACGATTGATCAGGCTCTTCGCGACGAGATGCGTTCCCATCGCGATGATCAGGGTGCTGATAAACCGTCGAACGCGCGAAATCTTTATCAACCGAGTCCGTATTTTCTGACGCGCGTACGCCATGTGCCGGGATTCCTCGACAACATGGATATAGCAAGCCCTGCGGATGGGCGCGGCGACGTCTTCGCTCGCCATCCAGTCGCGTTGCATGACGTCGAAGATCTCTTCGCCAGCCAGAACGATTCCGTATGCCACCTCGTCCCATGCGATGGTCCTGAACAGCCATCCGAAAAAGTCCAGTGAGCGGTCGCGTCGATAGAATTGCGATCCGATGCTGTCGATGACGTTGACGAACATCAACGAGTGCAGGTTCTCGTCGGCGCATTCGTTGAACAGAAACTTGACGTCCGAGCGGGCGGGGTCCGCACTGTGGCTGGCCCGCAGCAATGCCACCTGCAATCCCACCTCCAGCCAGATTCCGACGCCCAGGAACTGCGCGACCTCGCTTCTGGTGAGCCGGACGCGTTCCGACTCGGTCATGGAGTCCCACGTAGCGGTGCCGAAGAGAGGCGACCACTCGGGTGTCATCCCGTGAAATTCGGTGCCATCTGCATCGGGTTGGCAAACCACGGGGTCCCGGGGATCGAATGAGAGGCGCTTAGCCGATTCCAAGAGAGTATCGAATATCGCATCGCTTCCGGATGTCGTCATCCTTTCTTTACTCCTATATCCTGTTCCAATCGAATCTCGAATCGATTAGAGAGCAATTGTGTTTATCCCGGGTGCCAGAACTCACCCTTGCGCTCTGCCTCAACTGTGTTCCGCCCGGCACATTAGTCGGTTACGGAAGCAATCGCAGAACCAGCAGCGTACCTCGCCACCGACTCGACGCTCAGGTCGCCGCATCCACTGAATTGATGTTGAATGTCTCGGCATTTTCATGAGAATTCAAGTAACACGCAGTTGTGCTGGGGAATCGTGGCCGATCACCAGGCGAAATCCTGCGCGAGGATTTCCTCGCGAGCCGCTTGGCGTCACGCAGAACCCAGGCCTGAGGATCGCCTCCGCGCGCAACGCGCTGCGCGGGCTACCAGCAGTCCCGAACTCCGATGGTGGGCGGGAGCCGCAGTGGATCCTGACAACGAGCCCGTCGAGCCGGTGGAGGCAGGCAATGCCGGTGATGGTGGACAAGTCGTCGGAGGAGGCTCCGGTTGCCCCCGTGCCCGCCTCGGTTGGCATTGCGCTGGCGGCCGATCAGGGCGGGTGAGACGACGACGCGTGATGACTGCGGTCAGCCGGTGAACTCCTGCCCGACCATTCTTGTGTGGCCGGGCAGCAGCTGTCGAGGAAGTGGACACGATTGCAGAACCAGCCCCGAGGCGCGTGGCACCGTTGAGGTTGCCCGATCCTCAGATCCGGCGCATCACCGAAACCACCTTGCCCAGCACGACTGCGTCGTCACCGTCAATCACGGCATAAGCAGGATTACGGGGCTCGAGAAAGACGTGGCCATCGCGGCGCCGGAGCACCTTCACGGTGGCCTCGCCATCAATCATCGCGGCAACGATCTCGCCGGAATGGGCTTCGTCCTGGCGACGAACCACGACGACATCGCCATCGCAGATCGCGGCGTCGATCATCGACTCACCGCGGACCCGCAGCCCGAACACGGTGCCGGAACCGACGAGCTCGCGAGGGAGGGTCAGGATCTCATCGGCGTGCTCCTCCGCCAGGATCGGTGCGCCTGCCGCGATGTCGCCGACGACCGGGACCGTCACATTGTTTTCGGACGAGCGACCTCGCGTCGCCTCGGCGAGGAACGGGCGCACGTCCAATTGCCGAGCCATAGCCGTGCCCCTTCGCAGAAAGCCCTTTTCCTCGAGGCTCTTCAGATGCTTCGACACCGACGACGTCGACCGCAGGCCCACCGCGTCCCCGATCTGTCGGGTGCTCGGTGTGCATCCGTGTGCAGCCACCCAGTCCCGGATCGTTGCCAGAATCCGCTGCTGGCGCGATGGCAGGGTGGAGGCGTCGAGGCCACCGAACATGTCGAGATCGTCGTAATCGGTCACCGAAGAATGGTAGGGGGTGACGACAGCCCCCTCGTGCACGGTGTAGGCGTGCGGACCAGGAGCGGGGTCTCCGCGTCCCACCTCGCTGAAACGTCGACCTCGGTCGAGGCACTCCAGGCCGGTAGTGGCTCGACACAGGCCAACGGTGCCGGCACCGCTCCCCCGGAACCCGGACCGCGGGCATCAACTCAGCGGAGCCCCGAAGACACCCGCACGCCCCAGGCGCTCCCTTGCTCGCGATCGAGCACCGTGACCGCCTTGTTCTTCAGCCCGAAGATGTAGACCAGCAAGCTGACCCCGATCACGACCGTCACGTAGGAGATGAACCAGCCGACGTGCCCGGCCGATGTGGACGCCTGGAAAAGTACCGGCGCCGTACCGCCGAAGACGGAGTTCGCCAGCGCATAGCCCAGTCCCACACCCAGGGCACGGATGTCGGCGGGGAACAGTTCCGCCTTCACGATCGCGTTGATCGAGGTGTACCCGGTGAGGATGACGTAGCCGACCGCAACCAGCGCGAACGCCAAGAGCGGCGAGGTGGTCTGCGGCAGGAAGGTGAGCAGGACATAGGTGTAGAGGACACCACCCACACCGAAGAAGATCAGCAGCGGCTTGCGCCCGACGCGGTCGCTGAGGAGGCCGCCGACCGGCTGCAGCAGCAACAGAAAGATCAGCCCCAGCAGGTTGATCCACGTCGCCGTCAGCGCCTGGTCGGCCCCGAAGGTGGACTTCACAATCGCCGGCGCGTTGACACTGTAGGTGTAGAACGCGACCGTGCCACCCGCGGTAATGAGGAACACCAGCAGCAGCGGACGCCAGTGTTCGGTGAACAACGCCGTCAAGGACCCCGCCGTCCGGTCCTCACCCGCACGGATGGCCTTCAGATGCGACTCGCTGAGCGACTCGTCCATCGAACGCCGAATCCACAGCACAACCAGGGCGGCGATGCCGCCGATGAAGAAGCCGATCCGCCATCCCCAATCGTTCAACGCCTCGACATCGAGAACGCTGAGCGCGATCAGGAGCGTGAACTGCGCGAGGACGTGACCACCCACGAGGGTCACGTACTGGAAGGACGACAAGAAGCCGCGCCGATTCGCGGTCGCCGCTTCGGACATGTACGTCGCCGAGGTGCCGTACTCCCCACCCGTCGCGAATCCCTGAACAAGCCGAGCGAGGACCAAAATCACCGCCGCCCAATACCCGATGACTTCGCGTGTCGGCATGACCGCCACCACGAAGGAGCACGACGACATGATGGTGATACTGAGCATCAGGGCAGCCTTGCGGCCACGACGGTCGGCGAACCGGCCGAAGAACCAGGACCCCACCGGTCGCATGACGAAAGTGACCGCGAAGATTCCATAGATGTACAGCGTGGAGTTTTCGTCGTTCTCGTCGAAGAATTGCGCCTCGAAATACGTGGCAAAGACCGTGTAAATGTACACGTCGTACCACTCGACGAGGTTTCCTGCCGAGCCCTTCATCGTGTTGAGCACCGCCCGCCGGGTGCTCGTCGGAGCGCGGGTTGGACCGGACGGAGTCGCGTCATCGCTCATCCGTCGACGATAGCGGATCGACCTCCCACGCCTGGGCGAGTCGCCCAGCGGCGGTGTCAATCGCTCCACTGTTCCTCACCACACGCCGATAGTCGCACGGTGAGCACAATGATCACCGATCTTGACAGGTGCGAATCCTCCGCACATCCGATGGTGCAGCCGGCACGTGAAATGCATTCACTACCAACCTAATTGCGCGCGTGCACGCACTGGAGTGCGACAACACGTGCTCTCGGTTGCGTCAATACCCTTGGCGGACAGTGCCTCAGCAGCCGGGTATGCCTCCACCATGAAACGCACGCATGGCTCCTGGAGAAGCGAGCAGGACATGAGCGCCGGGCCGCCAACGTTTGCACGATCAACGGCAGCAGCCGCTCTGCGAGTCCACTGATGAACTCACCCGCTCGCGGATCGGCGATCGATTCAGAGAGTCAGCGAAGGTGTTGATGCATCACAGAGTGGGCAGCTCGTCGACCAATACTTCCAACAGCTCCGTGTCGTGGCGGTCTGGGCGCGGTGGTGCCAGCATCGCTACGCCGAGCTCAGACGGGAAGCCGTCGACTACGCGCCCCGGGTCGAGTCGGTCCAGGACTGCGTACCATTCGGCCAGTGGTTCGGAGAGTCGGGCATGCAAGTCGAAATGACCGCGCCGGCGGGTGTGGTCGCCATTGCGTTGCGTCGCCAGTTGCTGCGGATCGGGGATCGACAACAACACCACGTCAGCGAATCCGAGACGACGCTCCGTGAACATCTGCCGGACTGCGGCGAGTTCGTGCTCGAACCGCGTGACCGGTGCCGCACCCACTGCGGCCAGGCACCAGCTGTAATGCAGTTTCAGCGGGTCACTGTCACACACCGCCACACCGCCGGCGTCCTCCAAGGTCAGCGCCCGTCTCCACCGCTGGCGTTGACCTGCGGCCAGCAGGCCGCCTGCTCCTCCGGATCGGATCCGTCCGGTTCCTGCCCTGCCGGGATGTATTCGGCGACGAACTGTCCCGGGACCGCGCGGCACCACGTGGTTTTCCCGGCGGCACTGGGCCCTTCGACAGCGACAATCACCGGCACACCCTACCCATCCAGGGACACGACGATCCACCACGAGCTCGCCAGTCGAGAGGTCCACGCAGGGTGGTCGACACCACCGTTGCCGGCAGGCTCCTCATCCAGGTGGCCCACGGATCACGCACTTCGGACTCCTCGGTGCTCGAGGCCAGCATCTGCGCGAACTCCCGATAGGTGTTGGCGCCGAGAACCATCCGCAGCTCCGTCTCGTACAAGGCAAGGCGGTGGTCGAGCAACTCGGGGGCCTTGCTTGCCCCAGCAACCGCCCCAGTCGCCGCCGCTGATGCCGCCGTAGCCGTCGAGGCTGGAAAGGACGTCGAAGGTGTAGGTCGCGGTCATGTCGTGCTCCTCGAGGCACGGCCTGCTGTGGAATCTGCAGGTTTCCGAGCCTCTAATGGAGCTCCCGTCAAAGGCGTCCACGGCAGAGATAGGCGGTTGCTCGCGAACCATCTGGTCGCAACTCGTAGTCACCGGTTGCGGTGTAGTCCCCATGGCTTCGGTCCCCACAGTGACTTCGAACCGTTCGGATTCACATGATCCGAGAATCTTGCCGTCGTCCCGGACCGCCCGGGCGACGGCCTGGGGTGCACTAGGTCCACCAACGGTCATGTACCCGACGAAACAGCATGGCGAACGCGGCCCTGGTCAGAACAACAGAAGCGCAGGCAGCGATCCCTCACCGATAGCGGATCCCTGACGGTGACAGTGCCTCAGTTCCACCTCAGGCCGACGCGGCCGTGGGTTGCTCGGCCAGCCGCTTGAGATTGAGCAGTTGACGGCGGGCCATGACGAGGTCGCCGACGGAGATCAGTGGCGCGAGCCAGCGGCCCTTCACCATGACGATCTTCAGCAGCAGGCGCGTCGAGTCGCCGTTCGGAACGAGCACGTACGACATCACCGCACCCATGATCCCGCCGGTGAGCTGTTCCGCCGTGGAGACGGAGAGGATGCGCCCGAGGGGACGATTCCCCGAGGCCGTGAAGTGCTGACCAGCCGTGGGTTCCGGCAATGCGCGCAGCTGCCGTGGCGATCGGCGTCCGAGATTGTCGATCCAGTCGTAGGAGTACGGCGCCAGTCGGATCTGCGCGACCCACGGCCACAGTCCGTCGGGCGTGCTGTGCACGGTGACGCCTCGCCAAGCCTGCAGCACGGGAACTGGGACCAGCTCGTCGCACGGGTAACGACGGGCAACCTCGTCATCGGTCACGCCCCATCGGTCACCGATCATCACAAGTCCTTCCGTCGAAAGCGGATCCTGACGGGGAGGTCCGGAGGGGGTTCATCCCGCACATGTTAGATCGGCAACAAGGTGGTGAGGTGCCATCACTCCGCAAGAATGCGCCACCACCGTCCCAGCGTGGGCGTCCAGGACAGATGGACCCCGATCTGGCCTCCCAGATGGAACGGCGCGGTGTAGGGCAGCGCATCGGACTTGAACACAATCGGCACCGTCAGTAGACGCTGTGTCATGACTCCATCAGACGATTGAGCACGGACCGATCATATCGCCGAGTTCCTGGAGGTTGGATTCGATTGAGGAACCACCAGCGGGGAAAATTCGGCCGTCAGTAGCCGGCGGATGGTTGGTTCCGCAAGTGAATCGTCATCCGGTGCTCCGCTCGGCGTTCCAGACGACGATCCTGCTTGCGGCACGACGGCCTCGATCGTCCTCGGCGTTGGGTCGGGACGGCGTCGGGCC
This sequence comes from Rhodococcus sp. IEGM 1351, assembly GCF_030056875.1. Classification (NCBI taxonomy): domain Bacteria; kingdom Bacillati; phylum Actinomycetota; class Actinomycetes; order Mycobacteriales; family Nocardiaceae; genus Rhodococcus; species Rhodococcus sp. IEGM 1351. The sequence continues at coordinate 188,613 of NZ_JASHKU010000014.1, forward strand.
CAATGCAATCGGTGACGGGCAGCATTTGTCACACTGGTTTCATGAATGATGTCTGGCCGATCGTGCACGCGGAGCGTGCGGCGCTGATCGATGACCTCACCGACCTCACCGACGCCCAGTGGGCCCACCCCTCACTCTGTGGTGACTGGACCGTGCACGACGTCGCCGCACACTTGATCAACAACGCGAAGACCACCCGCCTCGGCATCGTGCGCAACATGGCCCGGGCGCGCTTCAACTTCGATCGCCAGAACGCCCAGGGCGTCGAACGCGAACGCGGCGCCACGCCCCGCCAAACGCTCGCCCGGCTCGAGCAGGTAGCAACACGAACGTCGACGCCGCCGGCCCCGCTCGACAGCAGGCTGGTCGAAGAGGTCGTCCACGGCGAAGACATCCGACGGCCGCTGGGCATCACCCGTACATATCCATCGGAGGCGGTCATCAGGTCGTTGCAGTATCAGGCGCGCACCCCGGTATCCCTGGGCGGTGCGAAGCAACTCATTGCCTCGGTCCAGTTGCGTGCCACCGACGCAGACGTGTCGATCGGAGATGGCCCAGAAGTCCGCGGCCCGGCACTGTCACTGCTCATGGCAATATCAGGGCGCAAGTCGGCGCTCGATGACCTCGAAGGACCCGGAATATCTGCGCTGGAGTGATCACGCCCGTGGCGTCCCGCAGAATTGACCACCAGCGAGACAGTCTGGCCGACAGCCCGCCCCGGACCGGTGGTTCCGCAAGCGGATCGCTCAGCGGCCTGCCGGAGAGACAACGTGTGGCGACGTCGGATCTGTGAACGACCGCGGAGGTACCGCCGCGGAGGTACTGCCGCGGTTCGAGTGCGCGGTCGGGCCGCTCGTACCGCCGATCATCCATCACCGGTGTCGGTCGCCCCTTCGCTGACCGACCGGACGGGTTTCGTTCACAGCCCGGACTATGCACCCGAGCCGTGAACCGGTAACAGCCATTGGCGCTGAGCAGATCACGGCGTAGGCCCAGCTGATTGGCCGCTGGTGGTCCCGCGCCGCTCCGACCGGCCGATGGCCGGCACCGACGCGATCGGGGGGCTGTACATCTGCTGGCCCGACAGCTCCTATCCTCTGCTGCCGACCTGACGGGCCGGCCTCACTGCAGGCGCCGGGCGAAAAACCGGTTCCCGTCGTCCCCCTCGAACTGCGGGACGCCGGTGTGCCCGCCCATATTGGCGTGCAGCGTCTTCTCCTTGGAGCCGAAGGCGTCGAACAGGTCCAGGGCCAGTTGCCGGTCGTTACCTTCGTCGTCCCACTGCAGCAGGACCTGCAGTGGAATGGTGACCTGCCGGGCCTCCTCGAACATGGTGCGGGGCACGAAACTCCCGGCGAACAGAAGGGCGGCCGAGATGCGCGATTCGACCACCGCCAGGCGGATGCCGATGGCGATCACCCCTCCCGAGTACCCGACCGGGCCGTCGATCTCGGGCAGCGAAAGGAGGGCGTTCAGGGCGGCCCGCCATTCCGGGACCGCCTTTTCGACCAGCGGGAGGACGAGCCGGTCGACGATCTCGTCGTCGACCGGCTCGCCGGCATCCAGCGCCCGGCGCAGGTCGGCGCGGGCCTGCTCGGCGGCGGCGGAACGGGGGCGGTCACCGCTCCCAGGGAGCTCGATGGTGGCCGCGGCGAAGCCCTCCGCCGCGGCGTGCCGGGCTCGGGCCGCCAACCGGGGGTACATCATGTGGAGTCCGCCGGGGTGGCCGACCAGGATCAGCGGTGCCGGTGCGGATGCAGATTTGGGCGTCCACAGGATGCCGGGGATCTCGCCGAGAGTGAATTCGCGTTCGAAGACGCCGTCGTCGAGGCGCTGTTCGGAGGTGAATTGCATTGTCGTGCCTTTCGAGAGTGCACTTGAACGGCGCTCCCGGACGACCTATCGCCCGACCGTGACCCCAGAGGGGAGCACCCATGTCGATACTGCGTTCACGGGTACCACCTCCTCGTTCTCTGGCACGGCCTCCGGAAAAGTAGCAGTGGTCGCCGTGATCCGCCAACAGGTTTTTCGTCACCGCAACCATTCCCGTTGGGCTGACGCAGGCGGTATTGACGTAATCGCACCCGACGAACACACCGCTTACGTCGCCCACAGCACCCCCACCAACGCGGTCAGCGTCATCGACACCGCCACCCACGCGATCATCGCGACGGTCCGGATTACCGAGCACCGGGCAACTCATCGCCGCCACGCCCACCAGCGTCGACGCGTACATCACGGCAATACGACACCGTCTCGGTCGCTTCCAACACAACTACGCCCACCGACCCGCCAACCACCACACCCACCCCACCCGGCAACCGGGTGGGGTGGGACCGTCTTCGGAAGCTGAGCCATCGGAGACAATTCGATCGGTGCACGCGGACCCGTGCCTAGCCACACAGGCAACGCAGGTGCCATAGTCGCGGTCTGCTCGGCCGAGCGCGGTGCCCACACCAACCGCGACGAACAGGCGCCGATGAATCCCTAATAGTGGACACCACCCGTTTCAGCCGACCGCGACCGGCATCTGCGCCTGAGCGTCGCGGAAGGCCTGCTCGATTTCGGCCGAAATCCGGCCACGAGGGGACACTTCGCGCCCCTCCCCGATCGCCCACTCACGAATCTCCCTGGACGACTTCTTCGCCGAAGCCATCTTCACCGCTGTCTTCTCCGCAGCCGTCGTCTTCGCGGCCACCCTCCTCGCGGGTGTCTTCCCGGGTGTCGTCGTCTTCGCAGGGACCTTCGTCACGGCTGCCTTCTTCACGGCCGTCTTCCGCGCCGGAGCGTTCTTCGCGACGATCTTCTTCACAGCGGCCTTTTTCTCCGGCGCCGTTTTCGCTTGAACCTTCTTCGCCTGAGCGTCATGGAAGGCTTGCTCGAGCTCGGCCGGAATCC